>CAUTUU010000022.1:0-26532 GCA_963541545.1 uncultured bacterium
TCCCATGGTTGGTACCAGCCGTTGTCGGAATCTTGCTCTCATTGGTTCTACCAAATAAGCAAGAAAGTGATGTTTTTGAAATGGAATAATCACTTAAATCACTTTTGTAGCCAAGTCTACAGGAGTGATTTTCTTTTTTTTATCCGATGATAAATGTGTTATAATAGGTATTAAAAGAGGTGAAGAAATGAATCAAACAGTAGAATATATCAAAGAACTGACAGCCATTGCGTCGCCAACGGGCTTCACTCGTGAGATTTCGGACTATTTAGTCAAGACTCTAGAAGGTTTCGGTTACCAACCGGTTCGCACAGCCAAGGGCGGTGTCAATGTAACTATTAAAGGGCAAAATGATGAAGAGCATCGCTATGTGACTGCCCATGTAGATACGCTTGGTGCCATTGTTCGTGCTGTCAAACCAGATGGCCGTCTCAAATTGGACCGTATCGGCGGTTTTCCTTGGAATATGATTGAAGGTGAAAACTGTACTGTTCATGTGGCTAACACAGGTCAAAAGCTATCAGGAACCATCCTTATCCACCAGACTTCTTGCCATGTCTACAAGGATGCTGGAACTGCAGAACGCACGCAGGACAATATGGAAGTGCGTTTGGATGCAAAAGTGACCAATGAGAAAGAAACTCGTGCTCTTGGAATTGAGGTCGGTGATTTTATCAGCTTTGACCCACGAACTGTCGTGACAGAGACAGGTTTTATCAAGTCTCGTCATTTGGACGATAAGGTCAGCGCAGCGATTTTGCTTAACCTGCTTCGTATTTATAAGGAAGAGAAGATTGAATTGCCAGTAACAACCCATTTTGCTTTTTCAGTTTTTGAAGAAGTGGGGCATGGTGCAAACTCTAACATTCCTGCTCAGGTAGTCGAATATCTGGCTGTGGATATGGGAGCTATGGGAGATGACCAGCAAACAGATGAGTACACAGTGTCTATCTGTGTCAAGGATGCATCCGGTCCTTATCACTATGATTTCCGTCAACACTTGGTTGCCTTGGCGAAAGAGCAAGATATTCCATTTAAGTTGGATATCTATCCATTTTATGGTTCGGATGCTTCAGCAGCCATGTCTGCAGGGGCAGAGGTTAAACATGCCCTTCTTGGTGCTGGTATCGAGTCTAGCCATTCTTATGAGCGTACCCATATTGACTCGGTGGTCGCAACGGAACGTATGGTTGATGCTTATCTTAAGAGCGCATTGGTAGACTAATATGTGTCTGATTTGCCAGAGAATTGACCTCATCAAGAAGGGAGAAAATCCCTATTTTGTCAAAGAGTTGGAAACAGGCTATCTTGTGGTTGGAGATCACCAGTATTTTGCAGGCTATAGTCTCTTTCTAGCCAAAGAACATGTCACCGAATTGCACCATTTAGAAGAGGAAATGAAACTCCGTTTTCTAGAAGAAATGAGTTTAGTCCAAGAAGCAGTTGCTAAGGCCTTTGCTGCTGAGAAAATGAATATCGAACTGCTAGGAAATGGTGATGCCCATCTTCATTGGCATCTGTTTCCTAGACGAAGAGGTGATATGAATGGTCACGGTCTCAAGGGACGTGGTCCAGTCTGGTGGGTTCCCTTTGAAGAAATGACAGCAGAAACCTGCCAAGCAAAACCGGATGAGATTAAAAGATTAGTCGAATGTTTATCGTTAGAAGTAGATAAACTATTAGAAATAAAGGAGTAGAAATGAAAAAAAGATACCTTGTCTTGACAGCTTTGCTAGCCTTGAGTCTAGCAGCTTGTTCACAAGAAAAAGCAAAAAATGAAGATGGAGAAGCTAAGACAGAACAGACAGCAAAAGCTGATGGAACAGTCGGAAGTAAGTCTCAAGGAACTGCCCAGAAGAAAGCAGAAGTGGTTAACAAAGGAGACTATTACAGCATTCAAGGGAAATACGATGAAATCATCGTAGCCAATAAACACTATCCATTGTCGAAAGACTACAATCCAGGGGAAAATCCAACAGCCAAGGCTGAGTTGGTCAAGCTCATCAAAGCGATGCAAGAGGCAGGTTTCCCAATCAGCGATCATTACAGTGGCTTTAGAAGTTATGAAACTCAGACCAAGCTCTATCAAGATTATGTCAATCAAGATGGGAAAGAAGCTGCAGACCGTTATTCTGCTCGACCTGGCTATAGCGAACACCAGACAGGTTTAGCCTTTGATGTGATTGGGACAAATGGTGATTTGGTGACAGAAGAAAAAGCGGCCCAATGGCTCTTGGACCATGCGGCTGATTATGGCTTTGTTGTTCGTTATCTCAAAGGCAAGGAAAAGGAAACAGGCTATATGTCTGAGGAATGGCACCTTCGTTATGTCGGAAAAGAAGCCAAAGAAATTGCTGAGAGTGGTCTCAGTTTGGAAGAATACTATGGCTTTGAAGGCGGAGATTACGTCGATTAAAAAATAAACTTTTCTCTTGCAATTCCAGATAAATAGTGTATAATAGATGAGTATGTGTAAAGCATACTTGTGGGAGGTAAAAATCTCTAATTACCGCCAAAACCACAAAGGAGGATTTAAAAATGGCTAAAAAAGTCGAAAAACTTGTAAAATTGCAAATCCCTGCTGGTAAAGCTACACCAGCTCCACCGGTTGGACCTGCTCTTGGTCAAGCTGGTATCAACATCATGGGATTCACAAAAGAGTTCAACGCTCGTACAGCTGACCAAGCTGGTATGATCATTCCAGTTGTTATCTCAGTTTACGAAGACAAATCATTTACTTTCGTTACTAAAACACCACCAGCTGCTGTTCTTTTGAAAAAAGCTGCAGGTGTTGAAAAAGGATCAGGTACACCTAACAAAACTAAAGTTGCTACAGTTACTCGTGCACAAGTACAAGAAATTGCAGAAACTAAGATGCCAGATTTGAACGCTGCAAACATTGAGTCTGCAATGCGTATGATCGAAGGTACTGCTCGTTCTATGGGATTCACTGTTGTTGACTAATCAATAACACCCCCAATATAACCCGCAAGACTTCATCATTTCGAGAAGTGACGTGGGAGATGAAAATCGATTGAACCACTTACAAGGAGAATAGAAAATGGCTAAAAAAAGCAAACAACTTCGTGCTGCTCTTGAGAAAATCGACAGCACAAAAGCATACAGCGTAGAAGAAGCTGTAGCACTTGCAAAAGAAACTAACTTTGCAAAATTTGACGCAACTGTAGAAGTTGCTTACAACTTGAACATCGACGTTAAAAAAGCTGACCAACAAATCCGTGGTGCAATGGTATTGCCAAACGGAACTGGTAAAACAGCTCGCGTTCTTGTATTTGCACGTGGTGCAAAAGCTGAAGAAGCAAAAGCTGCTGGTGCAGACTTCGTAGGTGAAGATGACCTTGTTGCGAAAATCAACGACGGTTGGTTGGACTTCGACGTAGTTATCGCTACACCTGACATGATGGCTCTTGTTGGACGTCTTGGACGTGTCCTTGGACCACGTAACTTGATGCCAAACCCTAAAACTGGTACTGTAACTATGGATGTTGCTAAAGCAGTTGAAGAGTCTAAAGGTGGTAAAATCACTTACCGTGCTGACCGTGCAGGTAACGTTCAAGCAATCATCGGTAAAGTATCATTTGAAGCTGAAAAATTGGTTGAAAACTTCAAAGCTTTCAACGAAACAATCCAAAAAGCAAAACCAGCTACAGCTAAAGGAACTTACGTAACAAACTTGACTATCACAACTACTCAAGGTGTTGGTATCAAAGTTGACGTAAACTCACTTTAATCAGTAGTTTATATCAGAGAACGAGTACGAAAGTGCTCGTTTTTTTAGGTACGACGGGAATGTCGTTCATCCGAGCTGTAACTCCTCTTTGAGGACGATCTACTAGTGAACCTATATCAGTAAACTACGTGAGCAATTGATACTTTTCAAAAATCTCTTCAAACTACGTCAGCGTCGGCTTGGCGTACTCAAGTACTGCCTGCGCCTAGCTTTCTAATTTGCTCTTTGATTTTTATTGAGTATGAATTCGAACTAGAGAGATGACTAATAGGTTTATGCTATAGTCATGGCAGACTATATGTTTTTGAGTCTAGTTTATCAAATAATAGATTAGAATTATCAGATAATATAATTTTATGTTATAATAAAGAAAAAACAGAGGTGTTCAAATGTCAGAAGCAGGTCATAAGTTTTTAGCGAAACTGGGGAAAAAACGCTTACGTCCAGGTGGAAAACGTGCCACAGATTGGCTAATTGCGGAAGGAGGATTTTCAAAAGAAAAGAGAATACTAGAGGTTGCGTGCAATAGGGGAACTACAGCAATTGAGTTGGCACAGCGTTTTGGTTGTAAGATAACTGCTGTTGATATGGATGGACAAGCTTTAGAAGTGGCTAAAAAATCTGCTGAAACGGCAGGTGTTGCTCATTTGATCAGGTTTGAAAGAGCAAATGCAATGAAACTTCCTTATGAAGATGCTAGTTTTGATATTGTTATAAACGAAGCTATGCTGACTATGCAAGCCGATCAAGCTAAGAAAAAATGTGTAATGGAGTATCTAAGAGTTTTAAAACCTGGAGGTCTTCTCTTGACACATGATGTGCTTCTTAAGGAAGCTAAAGAGTCTGTCAGACAGGAATTGTCACAAGCAATTCATGTAAATGTAGGTCCTTTAACCCAAGATGGTTGGGAGCAAGTGATGATAGAATCAGGTTATCGTGATGTGAAAATATTGACTGGTGAAATGACATTAATGAAATTATCAGGTATGATTTATGACGAAGGTTGGCTAGGAACTTTGAAAATTTGTGTAAATGCTTGTAAAAAGGAGAATAGAAAGCAGTTTTTAACGATGTATAAAATGTTTGCTAAGAATAAAAAGAAATTGGGATTTATTGCAATGGCTAGTCATAAAACGTCAAATCGCTAGATAATCATTGAAGTTAACTTTTCCTTTTTTCTTTCTTAAAAAATATGCTATAATAGAGAGTAAAAAATTTGAAAGAAAGAAAAAGATGAATTTAAAAGATTATATTGCAACAATTGAAAATTATCCAAAGGAAGGCATCACCTTCCGTGATATCAGTCCTTTGATGGCTGATGGAAATGCTTATAGCTACGCTGTTCGTGAAATCGTTCAGTATGCTACTGACAAGAAAATTGATATGGTTGTAGGTCCTGAAGCTCGCGGATTTATCGTGGGCTGTCCTGTTGCCTTTGAGTTGGGAATTGGTTTTGCACCTGTTCGTAAGCCAGGAAAATTGCCACGCGAAGTTATTTCTGCTGACTATGAAAAAGAGTACGGCGTTGATACCTTGACTATGCATGCTGATGCCATTAAACCAGGTCAGCGTGTTCTTATCGTAGACGACCTCTTGGCAACAGGTGGAACTGTTAAGGCAACTATCGAGATGATTGAAAAACTTGGTGGTGTTGTAGCAGGTTGTGCTTTCCTTGTTGAATTGGATGAATTGAACGGCCGTGAAAAAATCGGTGACTACGATTACAAAGTTCTTATGCATTATTAATGAAAAACAGTCCCTAGGGCTGTTTTCTCTACATTAGGATATAAAAATAGACTATAGCTAGTTAGAGAAAAACTATAATTGAAAACTATATCTTCTTACAGTATAATAAAGGGAACAAGTGTTTGAGTTTTAGTTTCAAACATATGCAATTATTCCTGAAAGAGTACAGTTAGGAGAGGGTTATGCCGATTCGAATTGATAAAAAATTACCAGCTGTTGAGATTTTACGGACAGAGAATATCTTTGTCATGGATGATCAACGTGCGGCCCACCAAGATATCCGTCCCTTGAAGATTTTGATTTTAAATCTCATGCCAAAGAAAATGGTCACAGAGACCCAGTTATTGCGCCATTTGGCCAATACACCCCTACAACTGGATATTGATTTCCTTTATATGGAGAGTCACCGTTCTAAAACAACTCGTTCAGAGCACATGGAGACCTTTTATAAAACTTTTCCAGAAGTCAAGGATGAGTATTTTGATGGGATGATTATCACGGGTGCTCCAGTTGAGCATTTACCATTTGAGGAAGTGGACTATTGGGAGGAATTCAGTCAGGTAATCGAGTGGTCTAAGACCCATGTCTATTCGACCCTTCATATCTGTTGGGGGGCTCAGGCTGGTCTTTATTTGCGCTATGGGGTTGAAAAATACCAGATGGACAGTAAGTTATCAGGTATTTATCCTCAGGATACTTTAAAAGAAGGGCACCTTCTCTTTAGAGGTTTTGACGATAGCTACGTCTCCCCTCATTCACGGCACACAGAGATTTCTAAGGAAGAGATTCTGAATAAGACCAATCTCGAAATTTTATCAGAAGGGCCGCAGGTTGGGGTTTCGATTTTGGCCAGTCGTGATTTACGAGAAATTTATAGTTTTGGGCATTTGGAATATGACCGTGATACCTTGGCAAATGAATATTTCCGAGATCGTGATGCGGGTTTGGATCCTCATATTCCAGAAAATTACTTTAAGGATGATGATGTCAACCAGACACCTTGTCTTTGTTGGTCTTCATCAGCAGCCCTCTTTTTCAGTAATTGGGTGAATTATGCTGTCTATCAGGAGACGCCTTTTGACTGGAGAAAGATAGAAGATGATGCATCCGCATTTGGGTATTTATAAGAGGAATTATGACATATTTAGACGCTTTTAAATCAGGGAGCTTGGTTTTACCGAGTGCCCTGCTCTTGCATTTTAAGGAACTCTTTCCTTCCAGCGACGATTTTCTGGTCTGGCAATTTTTCTATTTGCAAAATACGACAGGCTTAGAAGAAATGTCACCAAGCCAGATTGCTGACAGGA
Organism: uncultured bacterium; assembly: GCA_963541545.1. Classification (GTDB taxonomy): domain Bacteria; phylum Bacillota; class Bacilli; order Lactobacillales; family Streptococcaceae; genus Streptococcus. The sequence continues at coordinate 6,805 of CAUTUU010000022.1, forward strand.
TTGGCAAGGAAATTTCAGATGTCAATCAAGCTATTTCCAATCTGACGGAGAGGGGACTCCTTCAGTATCGAACGATCGAATTGAATGGCGAAATTGAATTGCTCTTTGATGCTAGTCTAGCCTTGGAACGTTTGGATGACTTGCTTGGAGTTGCTCATTCAAGTTCAGACCAGTTGACACCTCAAAATCAGCTTAAGGATTTGGTGGAAACCTTCCAGCAGGAATTAGGACGCTTATTGACTCCTTTTGAGATTGAGGATTTGACCAAGACTCTTAAGGAAGATGGGACCAGTGCTGACTTGATTAAGGAGGCTCTTCGTGAAGCTGTTTTGAATGGAAAACCAAACTGGAAGTACATTCAGGCGATTTTGAGAAATTGGCGCCATGAAGGTATCAAAAGTGTGGCTCAAATCGAGGCTAAGCGGGCAGAGAGAGAAGCAAGCAATCCTCAGTTGACTCAGGTATCTGCAGATTTCAGAAATGCCATGGATCTTTGGAAGGATTAATCCATGTAATAAGGCTTGAAATCCGAGTAAGATTTGCAAGCTGTGTCTAATTGTGATAAAATAAATAGAAAATAAATTGAAAAAAGAGGTATGTGAAATGTCACGTAAACCATTTATCGCTGGTAACTGGAAAATGAACAAAAATCCAGAAGAAGCTAAAGCATTTGTTGAAGCAGTTGCATCAAAACTTCCTTCATCAGACCTTGTTGAAGCAGGTATCGCAGCTCCAGCTCTTGATTTGACAACTGTTCTTGCTGCTGCTAAAGGTTCAAACCTTAAAGTTGCTGCTCAAAACTGCTACTTTGAAAATGCAGGTGCTTTCACTGGTGAAACTAGCCCACAAGTTTTGAAAGAAATCGGTACTGACTACGTTGTTATCGGTCACTCAGAACGTCGTGACTACTTCCATGAAACTGATGAAGACATTAACAAAAAAGCAAAAGCAATCTTTGCGAACGGTATGCTTCCAATCATCTGTTGTGGTGAAAGTCTTGAAACTTACGAAGCTGGTAAAGCAGCAGAATTCGTAGGTGCTCAAGTTTCAGCTGCTCTTGCTGGATTGACTGCAGAACAAGTAGCTTCATCAGTTATCGCTTACGAGCCAATCTGGGCTATCGGTACTGGTAAATCAGCTTCACAAGACGACGCACAAAAAATGTGTAAAGTTGTTCGTGACGTTGTAGCTGCTGACTTTGGTCAAGAAGTGGCAGACAAAGTTCGTGTTCAATACGGTGGTTCTGTTAAACCTGAAAACGTTGCTTCATACATGGCTTGCCCAGACGTTGACGGTGCCCTTGTTGGTGGTGCGTCACTTGAAGCTGAAAGCTTCTTGGCATTGCTTGACTTTGTAAAATAATTAGTAAGTAGCAAAAGCTAGGTGGAACAGCATTCAGATGTCTGTTCCATTTTTTATAGGAGAGGAAAGATTGAAAACAAAGATTGGAAAAATTGGATTAGCAAGTATCTGCTTACTAGGATTGGCAACTAGCTAGGTAGCTGCAAATGAAACTGAAGTAGCAAAAACTTTGCAGGATACAAGGACAGTTTCAAGTAGTTCAGAGCAAAATCAGTCTTCTAATAAAACTCAAACGAGTGCAGGTGTAAAGACCGCTGCTTCTGCCCACTGGGAGGGAGATTATTATGTAAAGGCTGATGGTTCCAAAGAAAAGAGTGAGTGGATTTTTGATAACTGCTATAAGGCTTGGTTTTATATTAAGTCAGACGGTTGTTATGCTGAAAACGAGACCGATGCTGAGAATGATGCCAATCAGACTATTGAACTCTTGAAAAAATATAATATGAACTTGTCTTATCCTATCTACTATGATGTTGAGAACTGGGAGTATGTCAATAAAACCAAGAGAGTACCAAGTGATACTGGAATCTGGGTCAAGATCATCAATAAGTATACGGAAACAATGAAGCAGGCTGGTTATCAAAATGTGAAAGTTTATAGTTATCGTCAACTCTTGCAAACTCGTTTGAATCACCCTGATATTCTGCAACATGTCAACTGGGTTGCAGCCTATACGGATGCGCTTGATTGGACAAATCCTCACTATTCAGGAGAAAAAGGATGGCAATATACTTCGTCTGAATACCTAAAAGGAATTCGTGGTCGTGTTGACGTCAGTGTCTGGTATTAAGATATAATACTCTTCGAAAATTTCTTCAAACCACGTCAGCTCTGTCTGCAACCTCAAAATAGTGTTTTGAGCAGCCTGTGGCTAGTTTCCTAGTTTTTTTAGTATAAGGTATAAAATTTGGAAAAGAGTGTATACTCTTTTTATTCAAATTCTTAAATTATCAGTCTATTGCAACTTTTCTCATGTGAGTCATTTGGCTTGCTATTGGTTTTCCTTAGTAGTATACTAAGGTAGTAATCATTAAGAAGTGGTTACAAATAATAATGAATGAGGTAAAATAAAATGGTAGAATTGAAAAAAGAAGCAGTAAAAGACGTAACATCATTGACAAAAGCAGCACCAGTAGCATTGGCAAAAACAAAGGAAGTCTTGAACCAAGCTGTTGCTGATTTGTACGTAGCTCACGTTGCTTTGCACCAAGTACACTGGTACATGCGTGGTCGTGGTTTCCTTGTATGGCATCCAAAAATGGATGAGTACATGGAAGCTCTTGATGGTCAATTGGATGAAATCAGTGAGCGTTTGATCACACTTGGGGGAAGCCCATTCTCAACTTTGACAGAGTTCCTTCAAAACAGTGAAATCGAAGAAGAAGCTGGTGAATACCGCAATGTTGAAGAAAGCTTGGAACGTGTCCTTGCTATCTACCGTTACTTGTCAGAACTTTTCCAAAAAGGTTTGGATGTTACTGATGAAGAAGGTGACGATGTAACAAACGGTATCTTCTCAGACGCTAAAACTGAAACAGATAAAACAATCTGGATGCTTGCGGCAGAACTTGGACAAGCACCTGGTTTGTAAGAAATAAGGCAACATAGATAAATCTGTAGGAAATTTCTTACAGATTTTTTCTATTTTATAAGCTATTCCAAACCAGTCTTTTTTTGAGTTTTTTGATAAAATAGTACCATGAGTAAAAATGATGGAAGCATAACTAAGAAAATCATAGCTATTTGGGCCCAGGATGAAGAGGGTGTGATTGGTAAGGACAATCGTCTGCCTTGGCATTTACCAGCAGAATTGCAACACTTTAAAGAAACAACTCTGAATCATGCTATCTTGATGGGGCGTGTGACCTTTGATGGAATGGGACGTCGTCTGCTTCCAAAACGGGAGACCTTGATTTTGACACGTAATTCGGAAGAAAATCTAGACGGAGTTACTATCTTTCATGATGTCCAGTCTGTCTTGGACTGGTATCAGGGTCAAGACAAGAATCTTTATATTCTCGGTGGGAAGCAAATTTTTCAGGCTTTTGAACCCTACCTTGACGAAGTGATTGTGACTCAAATTTATGCTCGGGTGGAGGGAGATACCTATTTCCCTGAGGAGTTTGACTTGTCTCTTTTTGAGATGGTTTCAAGCAAATCTTATACCAAAGATGAGAAAAATCTTTATGATTTTACCATCCAATACCGTAAGAGAAAGGAAGTCTAATGGAACGTAGTATATTTGGTTTTTTCACAGCCATGCTGTGCTTGGTCTGCTTGCTTGCAGGAGCACAGGCTTTTCGTAAAAAGCGCTATGGACTTTCTGTCCTGCTCTGGTTAAATGCCTTTACCAATTTGGTCAATAGTGTCCATGCCTTTTACATGACCTTATTTTAGATAGAATGACAGTATAGAATAGAACGGAAGGAAATCATGCCTACAACTAGGAAAAATGATATGATGGTTTATTGCTCATTTTGTGGCAAAAGCCAAGAAGAAGTACAAAAAATAATCGCAGGGAACAATGCCTTTATCTGTAATGAATGTGTGGAGTTGGCCCAGGAAATCATTCGGGAGGAATTGGCTGAGGAAGTCTTGGCAGACTTGTCTGAAGTTCCAAAACCAATCGAACTCCTCCATATCTTGAACCACTATGTAATCGGCCAAGATCGTGCCAAACGTGCCTTGGCAGTAGCTGTATACAACCACTACAAACGCATCAATTTCCACGATACGCGTGAAGAGTCAGAGGATGTGGACTTGCAGAAGTCAAACATCCTGATGATTGGCCCAACTGGTTCAGGGAAAACTTTCCTTGCTCAGACCTTGGCTAAGAGCTTGAATGTGCCTTTTGCAATTGCAGATGCGACTGCTCTTACTGAGGCTGGTTATGTGGGTGAGGACGTGGAAAATATTCTCCTCAAACTTTTGCAGGCTGCTGACTTTAACATTGAGCGCGCAGAGCGTGGCATTATCTACGTGGATGAAATTGACAAGATTGCCAAGAAGAGCGAGAACGTGTCTATCACACGCGATGTTTCTGGTGAAGGGGTACAACAAGCCCTTCTCAAGATTATCGAGGGAACCGTAGCTAGCGTACCGCCTCAAGGTGGACGTAAACATCCACAACAAGAGATGATTCAAGTGGATACTAAAAATATCCTCTTCATCGTGGGTGGTGCCTTTGATGGTATTGAAGAAATTGTCAAACAACGTCTGGGGGAGAAAGTTATTGGATTTGGTCAAAACAACAAAGCGATTGACGAAAACAGCTCCTACATGCAAGAAATCATCGCTGAAGACATTCAAAAATTTGGGATTATCCCTGAGTTGATTGGACGCTTGCCTGTCTTTGCAGCTCTTGAGCAGTTGACCGTAGACGACTTGGTTCGCATTTTGAAAGAGCCAAGAAATGCCTTGGTTAAACAATACCAGACCTTGCTTTCTTATGACGATGTCGAGTTGGAATTTGACGATGAAGCCCTCCAGGAGATTGCCAATAAAGCCATCGAACGGAAGACAGGGGCGCGTGGTCTTCGCTCCATCATCGAAGAAACCATGCTAGATGTTATGTTTGAAGTGCCGAGTCAGGAAAATGTGAAATTGGTCCGCATCACTAAAGAAGCTGTCGATGGAACGGATAAACCAATCCTAGAAACAGCCTAGAGGTGACTATGGAACTTAATACACACAATGCTGAAATCTTGCTCAGTGCAGCTAATAAATCCCACTATCCGCAGGATGAACTGCCAGAGATTGCCCTAGCAGGGCGTTCAAATGTTGGTAAATCTAGCTTCATCAACACTATGTTGAACCGTAAGAATCTCGCTCGTACATCAGGGAAACCTGGAAAAACCCAGCTTCTCAACTTCTTTAATATCGACGACAAGATGCGTTTTGTGGATGTGCCTGGCTATGGCTATGCCCGCGTTTCCAAAAAGGAACGTGAAAAGTGGGGGCGCATGATTGAGGAGTACCTAACGACTCGGGAAAATCTCCGTGCAGTAGTCAGTTTAGTTGACCTTCGCCATGATCCGACGGCTGATGATGTACAGATGTACGAATTTCTTAAATATTACGAAATTCCTGTCATCATTGTGGCGACAAAGGCAGACAAGATTCCGCGTGGGAAATGGAACAAGCATGAATCAGCTATTAAAAAGAAATTAAACTTTGATCCAAGCGATGATTTTATCCTCTTTTCATCTGTCAGTAAGGCAGGGATGGACCAAGCTTGGGATGCAATCTTAGAAAAATTGTGAGGTAAAGAAAATGGCAAAAACAATTCATACAGATAAAGCTCCAAAAGCTATCGGACCTTATGTTCAAGGTAAAATCGTTGGCAATCTTTTATTTGCTAGCGGTCAAGTTCCTCTCTCTCCTGAAACTGGGGAAATCGTTGGAGAGACTATCCAAGAACAGACAGAACAAGTCTTGAAAAACATTGGTGCTATTTTGGCAGAAGCAGGAACAGATTTTGACCATGTGGTTAAAACAACTTGCTTCTTGAGCGATATGAACGACTTTGTTCCTTTTAATGAGGTTTACCAAACGGCCTTTAAAGAGGAATTTCCAGCTCGTTCAGCTGTGGAGGTAGCTCGTCTTCCTCGTGATGTAAAAGTCGAAATTGAAGTCATCGCAGAGATTGGATAAGCTAGTTGAAGTTTGGTTTTGCCAAACTTCTTTTGATATAAGGAGAGATAGATGACAAAGAAACAACTTCACTTGGTGATTGTGACAGGGATGAGTGGTGCAGGAAAAACAGTTGCCATTCAGTCCTTCGAGGACTTGGGATATTTCACTATTGATAATATGCCACCAGCCCTCTTGCCTAAATTTTTACAGTTGGTGGAAACAAAGGAAGACGATCATAAGTTGGCCTTGGTAGTGGATATGCGTAGCCGTTCTTTCTTTTCAGAGATTCAAGCTGTTTTGGATGAGTTGGAAAACAAGGAAGAACTGGACTTCAAAATTCTCTTTTTGGACGCAGCAGATAAGGAATTGGTGGCGCGCTACAAGGAAACCAGACGAAGTCACCCGCTAGCAGCAGACGGACGGATTTTAGATGGAATCAAGCTAGAGCGTGAGCTCTTGGCACCTTTAAAAAATATGAGCCAAAATGTGGTGGATACGACTGAACTCACTCCTCGTGAGCTGCGTAAAACCCTTGCAGAGCAGTTTTCAGACCAAGAGCAAGCCCAGTCTTTCCGTATAGAGGTCATGTCTTTTGGCTTTAAATATGGAATCCCGATTGATGCAGATTTAGTCTTTGATGTCCGATTCTTGCCAAATCCCTACTACCTACCAGAACTGCGTAATCAAACGGGTGTAGATGAACCTGTTTATGATTATGTCATGAACCATCCTGAGTCAGAAGACTTTTATCAACATTTATTGGCCTTGATTGAGCCGATTTTACCAAGTTACCAAAAGGAAGGGAAGTCTGTTTTGACCATTGCCATGGGTTGTACGGGCGGACAACACCGTAGTGTGGCCTTTGCTAAACGCTTGGCGCAGGATTTATCCAAGAATTGGCCTGTCAATGAAGGGCATCGTGACAAAGACAGAAGAAAGGAAACGGTAAACCGTTCATGAGAAAACCAAAGATAACGGTGATTGGTGGAGGGACTGGGATCCCCGTCATTCTTAAAAGTCTGCGTGAAAAAGATGTGGAAATCGCTGCTATCGTAACGGTGGCAGATGATGGTGGTTCATCAGGTGAACTCCGAAAAAATATGCAACAATTGACACCGCCAGGTGATCTTCGTAATGTTCTTGTGGCCATGTCGGATATGCCTAAGTTTTATGAGAAAGTCTTTCAGTATCGCTTCTCTGAGGATGCTGGAGCCTTTGCTGGTCATCCATTGGGCAATCTCATCATTGCAGGTCTGTCAGAAATGCAGGGCTCGACCTATAATGCCATGCAGTTGCTGAGCAAATTTTTTCATACAACTGGGAAGATTTATCCTTCCAGTGACCATCCGTTGACCCTGCATGCAGTCTTTCAGGATGGGACAGAAGTGGCTGGAGAGAGCCATATTGCAGACCATCCAGGCATGATTGACCATGTCTATGTGACCAATACCCTCAACGATGATACACCTCTGGCTAGTCGTCGAGTGGTGCAGACCATTCTTGAAAGTGACATGATTGTCCTAGGACCTGGTTCCCTCTTTACCTCGATTTTACCTAATATCGTGATTAAAGAAATCGGGCAGGCGCTTTTGGAAACCAAGGCAGAAATCGCCTATGTCTGCAATATCATGACCCAACGTGGGGAAACGGAACACTTTACAGATAGCGATCACGTGGAAGTCTTGCATCGTCACCTTGGACGACCTTTTATCGATACTGTCTTGGTGAATATCGAAAAAGTGCCACAAGAATACATGAATTCCAACCGTTTTGATGAATACTTGGTGCAGGTAGACCATGATTTTGCTGGTCTTAGTGAGCAGGTTCCGCGTGTGATTTCATCCAACTTCCTTCGTCTGGAAAATGGAGGAGCCTTCCACGATGGTAATTTGATTGTGGACGAGTTGATGCGGATTATACAGGTGAGAAAATGAGTTTCACAGTAGCAGTAAAAGAAGAAATCCTGGGCCAACACCATCTGAGCCGACATGAATTATCTGCCATTATCAAGATGTCTGGTAGCATCGGTCTCTCGACTTCGGGCTTGACCTTGTCAGTCGTGACAGAAAATGCCAAACTGGCTCGTCACCTTTATGAGTCCTTTCTCCATTTCTATGAAATCAAATCGGAAATCCGCCACCACCAAAGAAGTAATCTTCGCAAGAATCGGGTCTATACTGTTTTTACAGATGAAAAGGTGCAGGACTTACTGAGTGATTTGCACTTGGCTGACTCCTTCTTTGGCCTGGAAACAGGTATTGATGAGGCAATTTTATCAGACGAGGAAGCAGGCCGTGCCTATCTTTGTGGTGCTTTCTTGGCAAATGGAAGCATTCGTGACCCTGAATCAGGTAAGTACCAGTTGGAGATCAGTTCGGTCTATCTGGATCACGCGCAAGGGCTTGCCTCCCTTCTCCAGCAATTTTTACTGGATGCCAAGGTGCTTGAGCGTAAGAAAGGGGCTGTAACCTACCTCCAGCGTGCCGAAGACATTATGGACTTTTTGATTGTCATCGGAGCCATGCAGGCGCGTGATGATTTTGAGCGGGTTAAGATTTTGAGAGAAACTCGTAATGATCTCAATCGGGCCAATAATGCCGAGACAGCTAATATCGCTCGGACAGTTTCTGCCAGCATGAAGACTATCAACAATATTAGTAAAATCAAAGATATCATGGGCTTAGAAAATCTGCCAGTGGATTTGCAGGAGGTAGCGCAGTTGCGGATTCAGCACCCAGACTACTCTATCCAGCAGTTAGCAGATAGCCTCAGCACCCCTCTAACTAAAAGTGGTGTCAACCACAGACTTAGAAAAATCAACAAGATAGCTGATGAACTATAAAACCACGAATCCTATGTGACTCGTGGTTCTTTTTTATAAACTGGTTGAGTGTTTTGGTTGTACTTTTTGCTCAGGGTCAATGTAATTAATAGCATTGTTTACAGCAGTTGGAGCTTCGCCCAGTCCTGTCGCAATCAGGTCAATTTTTCCGTCATAGTAGCAGCAGTCACCGATAGCATAGATACCTGCTTGGCTGGATTCCTGTTTGCTGTTGACGATAATCTTGTGGCGGTTGAGGTCCAGACCCCAGTTTTTGAGGTTACCAACAGAAGATTTGAAACCATAGTTGACAAAGAGGTGATCTAGGTCAATCGTTTCGGTTTCATCGGATTTAACTTTTGTGATTTCAAGTTTATCAAGCGTTGTTCCATCTCCAAGGAGTTGGCTTGGGACGAATGGTGTTTTGATGGTTACAGACGATTCTTGCAAGGCTTGGACACTGTGTTCCAAGGCACGGAAATTATCTCTGCGGTGAACAAGGGTAGTTGGTGCGATTTTTTCAAAAGCCAAAGCCCAATCCACAGCTGAGTCTCCTCCACCAAGAATCGTCACTTTCTTACCAGTATATTGCTGAATGTTGGAAACGTGGTAGTGGATATTTTCATAGCCCTCAACACCTTCAAGTTCCAGCGGACGTGGTTTGAAGGCACCGCCACCCATAGCAATGATAACTGTTTTAGACAGGTGACTTCCTTTAGAAGTTGTAATGGCAAAGCCTTGATCTTGTTTTTCAATCTCAAGAACTGTTTCATTGAGATGAATAGGGGTATCAAAGCCGTTTAGCTGTTCAATCAAGCGGTTGGTCAACTCTTCTCCAGTCAGGTTTGGGAAACCTGGAACGTCTAGGATTTCCTTTTCAGGATAGAGAATAGCAGGTTGTCCACCTAGTTGGGGAAGAGAATCGATGATTTGGACCTTGGCTTGGCGTAGGTGGGCATAGAAGGCCGCAAAAAGACCGACTGGACCACCACCTACAATGGTAATATCATAGAGTTGAGACATGGTTTCTCCTTTGTTTTTTCTAGTCAGTTTATTTTATCATATTTTTTCTTTAATTTAAAATGAAGTAGGATAGGGAAAAAAATGTCAGAAAAATGGTATAATAGAAAGGAACGTGTTTGGACAGAGAGGAGACAGCAGATGAACTTTCAACAATTATCCAACCTGCAATATTGGACTAGCTTGTTTTCTAGTCCTTGGAGTATTGCCATCAATCTGTTTGATATTTTGATTGTGGCCTATATTTTATATCGTTTTACAAAAGCGATAGCTGGTACCAAGATTATGATTTTGGTACGGGGAGTCTTGATCTTTGTGTTAGCACAGGTTGTGGCCAATATCCTTGGTTTGACAACGATTTCTTGGCTGATTAATCAGATTATCACCTATGGGGTTATTGCTGCGGTTGTTATCTTCTCTCCAGAGATTCGAACTGGTTTGGAACGCTTGGGAAGGGCGACAGATTTCTTTTCTACCACTCAAATAAGTGCAGAAGAGCAAATGATTCGTGCCTTTGTCAAGTCAGTTGAATACATGAGTCCTCGTAAGATTGGTGCTCTGGTTGCCATTCAACGGGTTCGGACCTTACAAGAATACATCGCGACAGGGATTTTCTTGGATGCCAAGATTTCGGCAGAACTCCTCATTAATATTTTTATTCCCAACACTCCTCTACATGATGGTGCTGTGATTATCAGAGAAAATCGGATTGCGGTGACTTCTGCCTATCTGCCCTTGACAGAGAGCACAGGAATTTCCAAGGAATTTGGGACCAGACACCGGGCGGCTATCGGCTTGTCAGAAGTATCCGATGCCTTGACCTTCATCGTCTCAGAGGAAACAGGTGGTATTTCTATTACCTATAATGGGATTTTCAAGCATGACTTGACGATTGAAGAATTTGAAGCGGAGCTACGAGCAATTCTTTTGCCAGCTGTTGAAGAAAAAGTCAGTTTCAAGGACCGTTTGCTAGGAGGTTGGAAATATGAGAAGAAATAGTCTATATATCATTTCATCTCTCTTTTTTGCTTGTGTCTTATTTATCTATGCAACATCGACCAATTTTCAAAATAATAATACTGTAAGGCAGGTCAAATCGGAAACCTACACCAATACGATAACGAATGTTCCTATCGATATTCATTATGATAATGAGCAGTATTTTATTAGCGGATTTGCATCAGAGGTATCGGTTATATTAACTGGAGCCAATAGGGTGACCTTGGCCAGTGAAATGCAGGAAAGCACTCGTAAATTTAAGGTCACAGCGGATTTGACAGATGCTAGTGTTGGAACGATTGAAGTTCCCTTGACTATTGAAAATCTTCCAAGTGGATTAACCGCTGTGGCAACACCCCAAAAGATCACAGTGAAAGTTGGGAAGAAGGTTAAGAGAGATGGGATGCTTGTTGTGCCACAAGTTGACCAAAGTCAGATTGATCCGAAGTTACAGCTTGATAGTGTAACCGTTTCAAATGAACGCGTTTCGGTCACAACTGACCAGGAAACATTAGCTAAGATTGACAAAGTTATTGCACTTTTACCAACCAGCGAACGGATTACAGGTAATTATAGTGGTTCAGTACCTTTGCAGGCAATCGACCGCAATGGGGTTGTCTTACCAGTAGTCATCACTCCGTTTGATACGACAATGAAGGTCACTACAAAACCAGTAGCACCAAGTTCAAGTACAAGCAGTTCGTCGGAGACATCTTCGTCAACGAAATCAAATAGTTCAAAAACGAATTAAAAAATAGGAAAAGGATTTTATAAAAATGGGTAAATATTTTGGGACTGATGGAGTCCGTGGAGAAGCTAACGTAGAATTAACGCCAGAATTGGCTTTTAAGCTAGGACGTTTTGGAGGATATGTTCTCAGTCAACATGAAACGGAAGCACCGAAAGTCTTTGTAGGACGCGATACACGTATTTCAGGAGAAATGCTAGAATCTGCCTTGGTGGCAGGTCTCCTTTCAGTAGGGATTCACGTATACAAACTAGGCGTTCTGGCAACACCAGCAGTAGCTTACTTGGTCAAAACAGAGGGAGCAAGTGCCGGTGTCATGATTTCTGCTAGCCATAACCCAGCTCTTGATAATGGGATTAAGTTCTTTGGTGGGGATGGCTTCAAACTAGATGATGAAAAAGAAGCAGAAATTGAAGCCTTGCTAGATGCTGCGGAAGACACTCTTCCTCGTCCAAGTGCAGAAGGCTTGGGAACCTTGGTAGATTATCCAGAAGGCTTGCGTAAGTATGAAGGCTACCTTGTTTCAACTGGAACTCCTCTTGAAGGAATGAAGGTTGCCTTGGACACAGCCAATGGTGCAGCATCTACAAGTGCCCGTCAGATTTTCGCTGATCTCGGTGCTCAATTGACGGTTATCGGAGAAACACCAGACGGTCTTAACATCAACCTTAATGTTGGTTCAACACACCCAGAAGCCCTTCAAGAAGTGGTCAAAGAAAGCGGTGCAGCTATCGGTTTGGCCTTTGACGGAGACAGTGACCGTTTGATTGCGGTTGATGAGAATGGCGACATCGTTGATGGTGACAAGATCATGTACATCATCGGGAAATACCTTTCTGAAAAAGGACAATTGGCCCAAAATACAATTGTAACAACTGTGATGTCTAACCTTGGTTTCCACAAGGCCTTAGACCGTGAAGGCATTAACAAGGCAGTCACTGCAGTTGGCGATCGTTACGTTGTTGAAGAAATGCGAAAATCAGGCTACAACCTTGGTGGTGAACAGTCTGGTCACGTTATCTTGATGGACTACAATACAACAGGTGATGGTCAATTATCCGCTGTCCAATTGACTAAAATCATGAAGGAAACTGGTAAGAGCTTATCAGAGTTAGCCGCAGAAGTAACCATCTATCCACAAAAATTAGTCAATATCCGAGTGGAAAATGCCATGAAGGAAAAGGCTATGGAGGTACCAGCTATCAAGGCTATTATCGAGAAGATGGAAGCTGAAATGGCAGGTAATGGCCGTATCCTTGTTCGCCCAAGTGGAACAGAGCCCCTTTTGCGCGTTATGGCAGAAGCGCCTACAACAGAAGAAGTAGACTACTATGTTGATACCATCGCTGATGTAGTTCGAGCTGAAATCGGGATTGACTAAATCCTAGAAAACTAGATGAAAATAAAAATTTATGGTACAATAGCTTATAATATTGTAGCCGAGGGAGAGAGACATGAATCTTAAACGTGAACAAGAATTTGTTAGTCAGTATCATTTTGATGCACGTAATTTTGAATGGGAAAATGAAAATGGAGCTCCTGAAACTAAGGTGGATGTGAACTTTCAATTACTCCAACATGACCAAGAAAATCAAGTGACATCTTTAGTGGTTGTCTTAAGTTTTATGATTGTCTTTGACAAATTTGTTATCAGTGGAACGATTTCCCAAGTTAACCATGTGGAAGGTCGTATTGTAAATGAACCAAGTGAGTTTAATCAAGAGGAAGTTGAAACTTTGGCCCGTCCATGTTTGAACATGCTTAACCGTTTGACTTACGAAGTAACTGAAATTGCATTAGACTTACCAGGAATCAATTTGGAGTTCTAATATGAAACTAGCTGTTATTACAGATTCCTCTGCCTATCTCAGTGCAGAGACCTTACAAAGAGAAGATTTGTTTGTCTTGGATATTCCTGTCAATATTGATGGTGAGGAGTATGTCGAAGGTATCAATCTGACTGCTGAGGAATTTTACCAAAAAATGGCTCAGGCTTCTGAATTGCCTAAGACCAGCCAACCAAGCATTGCCAAGTTAGATGAAATCTTAACTTCGCTCAAAGAACAAGGCTATACACATGCCTTAGGGCTTTTCCTATCTTCTGGAATTTCAGGTTTTTACCAAAATATCCAGTATATGGTGGATGACTATGAAGGCTTGACCATTGCTTTCCCAGACACTTTGATTACAAGCGCTCCGCTGGGGATCATGGTTGAAAGTGTCTTTAACTGGCGAGACCAGGGCGATGATTTTGCCATTATTCAGGATAAGCTAGCTATTCAAATCAGTCACACATCTGCTTTTATCATGGTGGATGACTTAGACCACTTGGTCAAAGGTGGGCGCCTTTCAAATGGGGCTGCTATTTTGGGCAATTTGCTCAGTATTAAGCCAATCCTTTATTTCAACGACCAAGGTGTGATTGAAGTTTACGAAAAAGTTCGTACTGAAAAGAAAGCAACCAAGCGCTTAATTGAGATTATCAAGGAAACAACAGCTTCAGGCCAATATCGGGTCATTGTCATTCACGGAAATGCTCCTGAAAAGGCTGAAGAATTGCGTCAACACTTGCTTGAATCTGGAGTGGGTACGGATATTTCACTTGCTACATTTGGCAGTGTCATTGGGACACACCTAGGAGCAGGAAGTATTGCTCTGGGTTATATTCCAGTGATTTAGTTAGCACTTCTAGACTAATTAAGAAGGCTTTGTATCTTAGAAATTGAACACGGACTAGCTTCCTCTTGAAAAAAGACGTCTGTCTTGCCTTTCGTGGAGAGTCAGCCCAATCCCTATTTTTCATGGGCAGCTAAGGTCCTTTGAATCTTGATAATTGGACACGTCTGGAACCCTGTGTGAAAAAGATAGATTTTCCAAGGAGTAGACACTCCTTGATCAGAACTCCTATTTTCACTTTGTGTTCTTACAGGCTTTGTATCTTAGACAGGAGTAGAGATGAGTATTCGAGTAATTATTGCCGGTTTTAAGGGAAAGATGGGCCAAGCTGCTTGTCAGATGGTCTTGGCTGATCCAGACTTGGACTTGGTCGCAGTTTTGGATCCTTTTGAGTCTGAGTCAGAATGGCAAGGGATTCCTGTCTTCAATGATAAGGCTGACTTGGCTGGTTTTGAAGCGGATGTCTGGGTGGATTTTACTACACCAGCCGTTGCCTACGAAAATACACGCTTTGCTCTTGAAAATGGCTTTGCTCCAGTAGTTGGAACGACTGGCTTTACTAGTGAAGAAATTGCAGAGCTAAAAGATTTTTCACGTGCCCAAGATTTGGGTGGTTTGATTGCCCCTAACTTTGCCTTGGGTGCTGTCTTGCTCATGCAATTTGCGACGCAGGCTGCTAAATATTTCCCAAATGTGGAGATTATCGAGCTCCATCATGACAAGAAAAAAGATGCTCCGAGTGGAACAGCTATTAAAACAGCTGAGTTGATGGCGGAAGTTCGAGAGTCTATCCAGCAAGGTGCGCCTGATGAGGAAGAATTGATTGCAGGTGCCCGTGGTGCTGACTTTGATGGCATGCGGATCCACTCAGTTCGTTTGCCAGGCTTGGTAGCCCATCAGGAAGTCATCTTTGGCAATCAGGGAGAAGGATTGACCCTCCGTCATGACTCCTATGATCGCAGCTCCTTCATGACAGGGGTGAATTTGGGAATTAAAGAAGTTGTCAAGCGTCATGAGCTTGTCTATGGATTAGAACACTTATTATGAGATTAACGCAAATGCCTTCTGAATTTCAGAAGGCTTTACCAGTATTAGAAAAAATTAAAGAAGCAGGCTTTGAAGCTTATTTTGTTGGGGGCTCTGTTCGAGATGCCCTCCTCAATCGTCCCATCCACGATGTAGATATTGCGACTTCTTCTTATCCAGAAGAGACCAAGCAGATTTTTCCGCGAACAGCCGATATTGGAATCGAGCATGGAACCGTCTTGGTTTTAGATGGGGATGAGGAGTATGAGGTAACCACCTTTCGGACGGAGGATGTCTATGTGGACTATCGCAGACCCAGTGCGGTTTCCTTTGTTCGTTCGCTAGAAGAAGACCTCAAGCGCCGTGATTTTACAGTCAACGCCTTTGCCTTGGATGAGACAGGAGAAATCATTGACTTGTTTCATGGTTTAGAGGATTTGGAAAACCAAGTCTTGCGAGCAGTTGGAGTGGCTAGTGAACGTTTCAATGAAGATGCTTTGCGGATTATGCGTGGTTTCCGTTTTCAGGCCAGCCTTGGCTTTGAACTTGAGCCAGAAACATTTAAAGCGATGAAGACCTTGACGCCACTTTTGGAGAAAATTTCTGTAGAGCGTACCTTCGTTGAGTTTGATAAACTCTTGCTGGCTCCATTTTGGAGAAGGGGCTTGGCTTCCATGATTGAGAGTCAAGCTTATGACTATCTCCCTGATATGGCATCTAGCCAGAACAAGCTCAACAGACTGTTTGATTTGGAGACTGATTTCACTTTTGAATCTTCTGAACAAGCCTGGGCGGCTCTACTGTGGGCTTTGGAGATTGAAAATGCGCAGCCATTTTTGAAAGCTTGGAAGACTTCACGACAGTTTACCAAGCAGGTGCAGGATTTACTGACTATTTTGGCTTTGCGTGAAAAGGGAGAACTGAGCAAGCGCGATTGTTACCGCTTTGACTTAGCTTTGCTTTTACAGGCTGAAAATCTTCGTCAGGCTCAAGGGAAACCAGTCAACCCACAAGTCATCACAGAAACCTATCAGAGTCTGGCCATTCATGATAAGAAAGAAATCCAAATCAACGGTGGTATTTTGATCAAGGAATATGGCTATCAACCAGGTCCAGACTTGGGAGAGATTTTAACAGAGATTGAATATGCCATTGTCGATGGAGAATTGGAAAATGACCGTCAAGCAATCCATGCTTACCTGAGGGAGAAAAAATGAGTGATTTTATCGTTGAAAAACTAAGTAAATCCGTCGGTGACAAGACCGTTTTTAAGGATATTTCCTTTATTATCCATGACCTAGACAGAATCGGTTTAATTGGTGTCAATGGGACTGGCAAGACTACCCTTTTAGATGTCCTTTCTGGTGTTTCTGGCTTTGATGGGGATGTCAGTCCCTTTTCAGCTAAGAATGATTATCAAATTGGTTACTTGACCCAGGATCCTGATTTTGATGATAGCAAGACGGTCTTGGATACGGTTCTATCCAGCGACCTTAAGGAAATCCAGCTCATTCGTGAGTATGAGTTGATCATGCTCAACTACAGTGAGGACAAGCAGGCTCGTTTGGAACGGGTCATGGCTGAAATGGACTCTCTCCAAGCTTGGGAAATTGAGAGTCAGGTCAAGACGGTTCTTAGTAAGCTGGGTATTCAGGACTTATCAACTCCTGTTTGGGAATTGTCAGGTGGTCTGAGAAGACGGGTCCAGTTAGCGCAAGTCTTACTTGGCAACCACGACCTCTTGCTACTGGATGAGCCGACCAACCATCTAGACATTGCAACCATCGAGTGGCTGACCCTCTTTTTGAAAAATTCTAAGAAAACCGTCCTTTTTATTACCCACGACCGTTATTTCCTAGACGCCTTGTCAACACGGATTTTCGAATTGGATCGCGCAGGCTTGACAGAGTATCAAGGGAATTATCAGGACTATGTTCGCCTTAAGGCGGAACAGGACGAGCGTGATGCGGCTCTTCTCCACAAAAAGGAACAGCTTTATAAGCAAGAATTGGCCTGGATGCGTAGACAACCGCAGGCGCGTGCGACCAAGCAACAGGCTCGTATCAATCGTTTCCATGACTTGAAGAAAGAAGTTTCAGGTGGTGCTGCTGAGACAGACTTAACCATGAACTTTGAAACCAGTCGGATAGGGAAGAAGGTCATTGAGTTTCAGAATGTCTCCTTTGCCTATGAAAACAAGCCTATTTTGCAAGATTTTAATCTCTTGGTACAGGCCAAAGACCGTATCGGAATTGTTGGAGACAACGGTGTTGGAAAATCAACCCTGCTTAACTTGATTGCAGGAAGTCTTGAGCCGACAGCAGGACAAGTTGTGATTGGGGAAACAGTTCGCATCGCCTATTTCTCTCAACAAATTGAGGGATTGGATGAGAGCAAGCGAGTTATCAATTACCTGCAGGAAGTGGCAGAGGAGGTCAAGACCAGCGGTGGTTCTACGACTTCCATCGCTGAGTTGCTGGAGCAGTTCCTTTTCCCGCGTTTGACTCATGGAACCTTGATTGAGAAATTGTCTGGGGGAGAGAAAAAACGACTTTATCTCCTTAAATTGCTCTTGGAAAAACCAAATGTTCTTCTCTTGGACGAACCGACAAATGATCTAGATATTGCGACCTTGACAGTATTGGAGAATTTCTTGCAAGGCTTTGCAGGACCTGTCTTGACAGTTAGCCACGACCGCTATTTCTTGGATAAGGTAGCGACCAAAATTCTCGCTTTTGAGGATGGCAAGATTCGTCCTTTCTTTGGTCATTACACGGACTATCTTGATGAAAAAGCATTTGAAACAGAGATGGCCAATCAAGTGCAAAAGGCTGAAAAGGAAAAAGTGGTCAAGGTTCGAGAAGACAAGAAACGCATGACCTACCAAGAAAAGCAGGAGTGGGCAAACATTGAAGGCGATATTGAATCCTTGGAAAACCGTATCGCTGCTATTGAAGAAGAGATGCAGGCTAACGGCTCTGATTTTGGTAAGCTAGCTACTCTTCAAAAAGAACTAGATGAGAAGAATGAAGCACTCCTTGAAAAATACGAACGCTATGAGTATCTAAGTGAATTTGATAGCTAGAAGAATAGAAAAATCCCGTCTCATGGACAGGATTTCTCTATTCTTTTTTGGTTTCTTGATGAAAGATATTTTGCCAAGTTTCATGGCGACGCCAGATACTGGTATGGACGATACCATCTAACTCATAGCAGATGAGTTTGGTCTTTTGACTGATGGAAGTGATTTGAATATCCTTGATAGCAGAATTCAACTCTTTTGCGGCTTTATAGGCCTCTTTATCCATCTGCTCTCCATCTTGACGAATATAGACAAAATCATCAGCCAAGAGTTCTTCCAGTTGATTTCCTTGATCAATCAATTGTTCACGCATGAGCAATTTTTTATAGACATTGTCTAAAATCTCATCCTCAGGTATAGGTGCTGGCTCGATATGGACATCGGTATCAAAGACTCCAAAACGCTCTTCCAGCATAGACTCTACCTGATCCGCAATCTCGTGACTTTCAAAAACAGACAAGTCAGGGTTCATTTCTAGCGTAATATCAAGGTAAATATTGCTACCGTAGGTGCGCCCTCTTTGGGACTTAACCTTGCTGATTTTGGGAATTTCCATGATAGCCTTTTGATAGTCCTCAAGCAGACGGTCGTCGAAACCATCTGAAAGGCTAAAGGAAGACTCGATGAAGATATCATAGGCAGTCTTCAAGATAAAGAAAGTGATGATGATAGCGACCAGTTTATCCACAATCGGATAATTGAAACTGCTAGCCAGGATGGCGATGGTAGTTCCAAGTGAAGTAACAGCATCGGAAAGATTGTCCTTAGCAGCGGCCTTCAGTGCTTTGGAGTTGGATTTCTTGCTGAGGCGAGTATTGTAGAGATAGACCACAAACATAATCGCTGCAGAAATGATTCCCAGAGTTGCACCCAGAGGATCAATGACCGTTTCTTCCCGACTGAGAATCTTTTGAATAGTGTCCCTTAGCACATCGAAACCGACATAGAACATGATGATGGAAGTAATTAAGCTTGCCAAATCCTCAATCTTCCAGTGACCAAAACGGTGGTCACGGTCTGCAGGCTGGCGTGCCATTCGAATCCCTATCAAAAGAGCTACATTTCCAATGATGTCCGACACGTTGTTAAAACCATCAGCCACCAAACTGGATGAATGAAGAAGATGCCCAGTAGCCAATTTCACTGCAGATAAGAGCAGATAGGTCGAAATACTGATAATGGCCCCACGCTCAGCTAACTTGAGATTTGAAATAGATTGCTTCATTCAACTTCCTTTCTAGTCACATAGCATTCTACCATTATACTGGTTTTCAAGAGAAAATTCAAATAGGACGGATAAAACTAAGGTAAATTCCCAAACTAACTTCCACCGCTAATCCAAGTGGAAGTTAGTGTGAT
>CAUTUU010000023.1:0-26017 GCA_963541545.1 uncultured bacterium
TCTACTTTATCTCAGGCTTCTCAACTACTGTAGAAGTTTCAGCTAAAGCAAAAGCCTTCCTCGATGCTTACCGTGCTAAGTACAACGAAGAGCCTTCAACATTTGCAGCCTTGGCTTATGACTCAGTTCACCTTGTAGTAAACGCAGCAAAAGGTGCTAAAAACTCTGGGGAAATCAAGGATAACCTTGCTAAAACAAAAAACTTTGAAGGTGTAACTGGTCAAACAAGCTTCGATGCAGACCACAACACAGTCAAAACTGCTTACATGATGACCATGAACAATGGTAAGGTTGAAGCAGCAGAAGTTGTAAAACCATAATAGAAAAATGTTGAAATAGGGAATGAGCCTCTGACTCACTCCCTGTTTCGATGTTTAAGAACCTATCAAAAAGTGAGGGGAAACCCTCGAAATTATAAATAGAAAGAGTGAATCTTATGCTCCAACAACTAGTAAATGGTTTGATTCTAGGTAGTGTATACGCGCTATTAGCCCTAGGATATACCATGGTTTACGGAATTATCAAGCTCATCAATTTCGCCCACGGTGATATTTATATGATGGGAGCCTTTATCGGTTATTTCTTGATTAATTCTTTCCAAATGAATTTCTTTGTAGCGCTTATTGTAGCTATGCTAGCGACAGCCATTCTTGGTGTCGTGATTGAGTTCCTTGCTTACCGACCTTTGCGCCACTCTACTCGTATTGCTGTTTTGATTACAGCTATTGGGGTTTCTTTCCTATTGGAGTATGGGATGGTCTATCTGGTTGGTGCTAATACTCGTGCCTTCCCTCAAGCGATTCAAACAGTTCGCTATGATTTGGGACCAATTAGCTTAACGAATGTACAGTTAATGATTTTGGCGATTTCCTTGATTTTGATGATTTTGTTACAAGTCATTGTTCAAAAGACTAAGATGGGGAAAGCCATGCGTGCAGTATCCGTAGATAGCGATGCGGCACAATTGATGGGGATCAATGTAAACCGTACTATCAGCTTTACCTTTGCTTTAGGTTCAGCTCTTGCGGGTGCGGCTGGTGTTCTGATTGCCCTTTATTATAACTCTCTTGAGCCTTTGATGGGGGTTACTCCAGGTCTTAAGTCTTTCGTTGCCGCAGTACTTGGTGGTATCGGAATTATTCCTGGTGCGGCACTTGGTGGCTTTGTAATTGGTCTATTGGAAACCTTTGCGACAGCTTTTGGAATGTCAGATTTCCGTGATGCCATTGTTTATGGAATCTTGTTGTTGATCTTGATTGTCCGTCCAGCAGGTATCCTTGGTAAGAATGTGAAAGAGAAGGTGTAAACGATGAAAGAAAATTTAAAAGTTAATATTCTATGGTTACTCCTTTTGTTAGCTGGCTATGGCTTGATTAGTGTACTGGTTTCAGTCGGAGTACTTAACCTATTCTATGTACAGATTTTACAACAAATTGGAATTAATATTATTCTGGCTGTTGGTCTCAACTTAATCGTTGGTTTTTCAGGACAATTTTCACTTGGACATGCTGGTTTCATGGCGATTGGTGCCTATGCGGCAGCGATTATTGGTTCTAAATCACCAACCTACGGTGCCTTCTTTGGAGCTATGCTGGTAGGGGCTTTGCTTTCAGGAGCAGTTGCCTTACTTGTCGGAATTCCAACCTTGCGTTTAAAGGGAGACTATCTTGCGGTAGCGACTCTAGGTGTTTCTGAAATTATCCGTATCTTTATCATCAATGGTGGAAGCCTTACAAATGGTGCGGCAGGTATCTTGGGAATTCCAAACTTTACAACTTGGCCAATGGTATACTTCTTTGTCGTAATTACAACCATTGCAACCTTGAACTTCTTGCGTAGTCCAATTGGTCGTTCAACTCTCTCTGTTCGTGAGGATGAAATCGCTGCTGAGTCAGTTGGGGTTAATACGACTAAAATTAAAATCATCGCCTTTGTCTTTGGTGCTATTACTGCAAGTATTGCAGGGTCACTTCAGGCAGGATTTATCGGTTCAGTTGTACCGAAAGATTACACTTTCATTAACTCAATCAACGTTTTGATCATTGTTGTATTTGGTGGTCTTGGTTCCATTACAGGTGCAATCGTTTCAGCTATTGTTCTGGGGATTTTGAATATGCTTCTCCAAGACGTTGCTAGTGTGCGTATGATTATTTACGCTTTGGCCTTGGTATTGGTAATGATTTTCAGACCAGGTGGACTCCTTGGAACATGGGAATTGAGCCTATCACGTTTCTTTAAAAAATCTAAGAAGGAGGAACAAAACTAATGGCATTACTTGAAGTAAAACAGTTAACCAAACATTTTGGTGGTCTAACAGCTGTTGGAGATGTGACTCTTGAATTGAACGAAGGGGAATTGGTTGGACTAATCGGTCCAAACGGAGCTGGGAAAACCACTCTTTTCAACCTCTTGACGGGTGTTTATGAACCAAGTGAGGGAACTGTTACCCTTGATGGTCACCTTTTAAATGGGAAGTCACCTTATAAGATTGCTTCTTTGGGACTTGGACGTACTTTCCAAAATATCCGTCTCTTTAAAGATTTAACCGTTTTGGACAATGTTTTGATTGCCTTTGGAAACCATCACAAACAACATGTTTTTGCTAGTTTCTTACGCCTACCAGCTTTTTATAAGAGTGAAAAAGAATTAAAGGCTAAAGCTTTGGAATTGCTGAAAATCTTTGATTTAGATGGTGATGCAGAAACTCTGGCTAAAAACCTTGCCTACGGACAACAACGTCGTTTGGAAATTGTTCGTGCCCTCGCTACGGAACCTAAAATTCTCTTTTTGGATGAACCAGCCGCAGGTATGAACCCGCAGGAAACAGCAGAATTGACTGAGTTAATTCGTCGTATCAAAGATGAATTTAAGATTACAATCATGCTGATTGAACATGATATGAATCTGGTCATGGAAGTAACAGAACGTATCTATGTACTTGAATACGGTCGCTTGATTGCTCAGGGAACTCCAGACGAAATTAAGACCAATAAACGCGTTATCGAAGCTTATCTAGGAGGTGAAGCCTAATGTCTATGTTAAAAGTTGATAATCTTTCTGTGCATTACGGCATG
Source organism: uncultured bacterium (assembly GCA_963541545.1). Taxonomy (GTDB): domain Bacteria; phylum Bacillota; class Bacilli; order Lactobacillales; family Streptococcaceae; genus Streptococcus. The sequence continues at coordinate 3,075 of CAUTUU010000023.1, forward strand.
ATCCAAGCAGTCCGTGATGTAAGCTTTGAAGTTAATGAAGGAGAAGTTGTTTCCCTTATCGGTGCCAATGGTGCTGGTAAAACAACCATTCTTCGTACCTTGTCTGGATTGGTTCGACCAAGTTCAGGAAAGATTGAATTTTTAGGTCAAGAAATCCAAAAAATGCCAGCTCAGAAAATCGTGGCAGGTGGTCTTTCACAAGTACCAGAAGGACGCCACGTCTTCCCTGGTTTGACTGTTATGGAAAATCTAGAAATGGGAGCTTTCTTAAAGAAAAATCGTGAAGAAAATCAAGCTAACTTGAAGAAAGTTTTCTCACGCTTCCCACGTCTTGAAGAACGCAAGAACCAGGACGCAGCCACTCTTTCAGGGGGGGAACAACAAATGCTTGCCATGGGACGCGCTCTTATGTCAACACCAAAACTTCTTCTTTTAGATGAACCATCAATGGGACTTGCCCCAATCTTTATCCAAGAGATTTTTGATATCATTCAAGATATCCAGAAGCAAGGAACAACAGTCCTCTTGATTGAACAAAATGCCAATAAGGCACTCGCAATCTCTGACCGAGGTTATGTACTGGAAACAGGAAAAATCGTACTTTCAGGAACAGGAAAAGAACTCGCCTCATCAGAAGAAGTCAGAAAAGCATATCTAGGTGGCTAAAACAATCCAGTGGATTGTTTTAGTCGGCCGATGAAGATTACGAAGTAATCCTCATTAATAGTCCTGGGGACCTTTTTAGTCGGCAGATAGAGATTGCGAAGCAATTCTCATCTGCACTGGAAGGTTAGCTCCTAATCATTGAAACAAAACAGAATGAAGCTGTCTATCCTTCATTCACAGAGCTCGATTTTAGAGCTCATTGTCAACTGTAGTGGTTTGAAGAAAAGCTAAGATCTAGAAAGGACACATTTCGTCCTTTCTTTTTTGATGTTCAGAGCGATAAAAATCCGTTTTTTGAAGTTTTCAAAGTTCCGAAATCCAAAGGCATTTCGTTTGATAAGTTTAACGAGATTATTGGTCGCTTCCAATTTGGCGTTGGAATAGGGTAGTTGAAGGGCGTTGACAATCTTCTCTTTATCCTTTAGAAAGGTTTTAAAGACAGTCTGAAAAAGAGGATGAACCTGTTTAAGATTGTCTACAATAAGTCCGAAAAATTTGTCAGGCTCTTTATTCTGGAAGTGAAAAAGCAAGAGCTGATAGAGATTATAGTGGTGTTTCAAGTCTTCTGAATAGCTCAAAAGCTTGTCTAGAATCTCTTTATTCGTTAAGTGCATGCGAAAAGTAGGGCGATAAAATCGCTTATGACTGAGTTTACGACTATCCTGCTGGATAAGTTTCCAGTAACGCTTGATGGCCTTGTATTCATGAGATTTTCGCTCAAATTGATTCATGATTTGGACACGAACACGACTCATAGCACGGCTTAAGTGTTGTACAATGTGAAATCGATCTAGAACGATTTTAGCACATGGAAAAAGCTGTTTAGCTAAGGTATAGTAAGGGCTAAACATATCCATCGTAATGATTTTCACCTGACAACGAACAGCTCGCTCGTAGCGCAGAAAGTGATTTCGGATGATAGCCTGTGTTCTGCCTTCAAGAACAGTGATGATGTTGAGATTATCAAAATCTTGTGCAATGAAACTCATCTTTCCCTTAGTAAAGGCATACTCGTCCCAAGACATAATCTCAGGAAGACGAGAAAAATCATGCTTAAAGTGAAAGTCATTGAGTTTTCGAATGACAGTTGAAGTTGAACTGGACAGCTGATGTGCAATATCAGTCATAGAAGTCTTTTCAATCAACTTTTGCTCAATTTTTATTGATGAGAGAAGTTTTGGAGAGGGTCATTTTCGAGCAATGATAGCACTTGAAACAGTTTTTCTAAGAAGGGGTTCTATTGGGGATACCAATTGTTTCAAGGTAAGGAATTTTAGACAATTTTTGAAAATCATATTTCTTCATTTGGCTAGCGCAATCAGGACGAGATAGAGCATCATAAACCAGTTTAGCGATGATTTCCTTGTGGATATCCCTGTTAATTTAATTGTTCCATATGATTCTTTCTAATGATGGTTTGGTCGCTTTTCATTATAGATCTTATGGGACTTTTTTCTACAACAAAATAGGCTTCATAATATCTATAGGGAATTTACCCACTACAAATATTATAGTTCCCTGTTTTCTTAATATAGAATCTAACTTGACAAAAGTAAATGTTCATTGTATAATCGAATAGATAAAAACATTGAACAAAAGAGGTTGAGGATATGCTATCAGAAAAACAATTTAAACTTTTACATTTTTTGTTGACTCACAAAGATGAAAATTTTACTCAGAGACAATTGGCTGAACAGCTAGATATCGCTTTGGGGACAGTAAATAATCTTCTCAAGGAATGTAAAGAAGAGAAGTGGATCAGTGAGGAAAATCACTTAACTGACTTAGGTGAGGAGGCTTTAGCTCCGTATCAGGTGAAGAATGCCATTATCATGGCTGCAGGTATGAGTAGCCGCTTTGCTCCTTTGTCTTATGATCTACCTAAAGGATTGCTTCAAGTCAAAGGTGAGCGTTTGATTGAGAGAGAAATCAAGCAATTGCAAGAAGCAGGAATAGAAGATATTACAGTTATCGTAGGCTATCTGCAAGAAAAAATGTTCTATCTGGCAGAAAAGTTTGGCGTTAAAATCGTTGTGAATAATGATTACTACAAATACAATAACTGTTCTTCTCTCATGCTAGTCAGAGATCAACTTTCCAACACTTATATCTGTTCATCGGATAATTATTTTGTAGAAAATCCGTTTGAACGATACATTTACAGGGGTTATTATTCGACTATATTTGCAGAAGGAGATACAGACGAATACTGCTCTAAGGAAGATTCAAATCACACGATTATCGATATTCAAATCGGTGGGACGAATACTTGGGCTATGGTAGGGCATGTTTATTTTGATCGTGCATTTAGTGAAAAATTCGTAGATATTTTAGAAACTGAATTTAAGCATGAACCATATCGCGAACAGCTCTGGGAAGATTATTATAGTCGTCATGTCAAGGAACTTCCTTTGGAAGCTCGGCATTATTCGGCAGACATTGTTAAGGAGTTTGATTCACTAGATGAGTTGCGTCAGTTTGATGAACACTATTTGGTGAATACTAATTCGGAAATCATTGATAACATCTGTAAGACATTAGGATGTATAGCTTCAGATATTGTCAATATTAAACCCCTAAAAGACGGTCTAACCAACACTTCGTTTTCATTTGACTGCCTAGGAAAGAAATATGTTTACCGTCATCCAGGTAGAGGAACGGAGAGTTATATCGATCGTGCTAGCGAGGCAGCTTCCATGGAAATTGCTACAAAATTGAAGATTGACCGTACTTTTGTTGCTATGAACAAGGATGAGGGCTGGAAAATTTCAGAATTTATTCCTAACGCCAAGCAACTAGATTATGATAATTGGGATGATGTAGCAAAAGCAATGGAGCTCTTGAGACGCTTGCACCAATCTGGAGAAAAAACGGATCATTCTTTTGATCAATTTGAGGGAATTGATGATTTTAGACAAAAATTAAAGGCTAGCAATCGTTTTGAATTTGATGGGCTTGAAGAGTTGGATCAGAATGTCTCAGTTCTCGAGAAGCTTTTACAAGAATATCAAGCGAAAAAGGTTCTCTGCCATGGAGATTCTTATAGCCCAAATTTCTTGTTGAATGAAGCTGGCGAAATGAGCTTGATTGATTGGGAATATTCTGGTATGGGAGATCCAGCGGGAGATTTAGGGACCTTTATTGGATGTTCAAATTATACAGTGGAAGAAGCTGAAAAGGTACTTGAAATCTATCTACAAGAAGTTCCAGACAAGAAAACTAAACGTCACTATTTTGCCTATGTATCAGTGACTTCATATTATTGGTTCTTGTGGGCCCTGTTCCAAGAAAGCGTTGGAAAACCAGTAGGTGAATTTCTTTATATCTGGTATCGTTATACCAAGCAGTATGGAAAACTTGCGTTAGATTTATACTTAGAGGAGAATTGAGATGAAACCGACATCAGAAATTGAAGAATTAATAGCAAATGAAACGAAAAGAAGGCTAGAAGAAATGGAATCACCAAACTATGTGTTTGCTCAGCCATTTCTAAAAAGTGATTTTATTATAGTCATTGGCTTAGTTCTAATTAACCTTATTCTGATTGTCTTAGCCATGACAGGAGGTATTCAATAAAATGTCCAAGATGAATGACTTCATTCAACAGGAGACCATAACGGGAATCGTTCCCATGACCAACAAGGATCGTCAGTATTCTTTCTGGGATCTCTTTCTGTCGACAAGTGGTTTTGCCATCGCAACTTGGTGTTATACCCAAGGAGCCTATGTGGCTCAATATTTGACCTTTAATCAAATGTTGATTAATATTTTTAGTTTTAACATTATCTGGGTCTTTATTGAATGTCTCCCAATCTTGTTTGCAGTTAAATATGGAATTGATTTATGGATTTGGTTGAGAGCCGTTCTAGGTAAAAAAGGGGTGGCCATTCTATCAACCGTGATTAGTCTGGCGAATTTTGGTTGGTACGCCGTTACCGCTAATCTTTTTGCCAGCTCCATGATTCATTTGGCAAATAATTTTGGGCTTGGTTTAGACAAGGGAGTATGGGCACCGATTCTAGGCACCCTCTGTGTTCTCCTTGGAACGCTGATTGCTCTTGGGGGCCCAGATGTGATTAAAGGTACTAATCGCTTTCTGGTGGTTGCCTTGTTATTTGTTGGGCTAATCATTGTTGGAATCTGTTTTGTTGCGGTTCCGATTAGGGATATTATGAATGTCCAACCTGCCATCCAAGAAAATTTGACACCGATTGAACGTTTTATGATGTCAGGGGAAGGAAATGTGGCCGTAGCCTTTTCTTGGTCTACACAAGCCTTTGTCTTACCACGTTTGGCAAAATCAGAACGCAGTGGCTATTGGGCTACAGCCTTGTCATATGGGGTTGTTGCTCCATTCTTTGCTGCGACAGGTGGAGTTATGGCTCTAGCCATGTTTGTCAAAACAGGTGTTTATGAAAGTGATCCAACAACCATGCTATTAACTCTAAGCAAACCTGCCTTTGCCCTTTTAAGTTTACTACTAGTAGCCTTTGCCAATATTGGAACCCAAGGGACAGGATCATACGTGAACTGTATGATTGTAAAAAGTGGGATGCCCAAAGTAAGCTATAAACTAATGGTTTGGATTGCCATGGTATACGTGAGCCTACTTACAATTTGGGGAGGAGTGGAAGAGTACTTCGGTTCCTTCATCTCACTAGCCGCTTATATTCAAGGACCCATTATCGGAATGATCGTTGTCGACTACTTTATCTTGAGAAAACGAAAAGTCGATTTGCGTTCAGCCTATTTCCTTGAGGGACATAAAGCTTATGAGTTTACAAATGGCTTTAATCTGGTAGGATTATCTTGTGTAATCATTTCCTTGTTAGTTGCGGTACTATTTGTTTATAACCCTGTAACAAAGCACATCCAGAGTCCTATGTTCCTGCTCACAACTGGTAGTGGCTTCACTGCAATTTTTGGAGGTCTATTGTACTGGTTAGCTAGCTTAACTCGTTTAAAACGCTATATGCTCAAGGATAAAGATTCCGTTAAGATTTAAGTTTAAGAGAGAACGTTGTGTACTACCCCCAAAAGTTGGAAAAATAATTATTGAAAGGATTTAGTTCTGTATTGCACAGGACTAAGTCTTTTTAGTTTTACATTAATTCGTTTATTATTGTAGTAATCAATGTAGTCTACAATAGCTTGTTCTAATTGCTTAAGAGACGTAAACGTCTTCTTATAGCCATAAAATATTTCCGATTTCAAAATGCCGAAGAAGGAAGCCACGTCTTCCCTGGCTTGACTGTTATGGAAAATCTAGAAATGGGAGCTTTCTTAAAGAAAAATCGTGAAGAAAATCAAGCTAACTTGAAGAAAGTTTTCTCACGCTTCCCACGTCTTGAAGAACGCAAGAACCAGGACGCAGCCACTCTTTCAGGGGGGGAACAACAAATGCTTGCCATGGGACGCGCTCTTATGTCAACACCAAAACTTCTTCTTTTAGATGAACCATCAATGGGACTTGCCCCAATCTTTATCCAAGAGATTTTTGATATCATTCAAGATATTCAGAAGCAAGGAACAACCGTCCTCTTGATTGAACAAAACGCTAACAAGGCACTCGCAATCTCTGACCGAGGCTATGTACTGGAAACAGGAAAAATCGTTCTATCAGGAACAGGAAAAGAACTCGCTTCATCAGAAGAAGTTAGAAAAGCATATCTAGGTGGCTAAAACAATCCAGTGGATTGTTTTAGTCGGCATATTTAGATTGCAAACAAATCTACATCTACACTGAAAGATGAATTTCTAATAATTGAAAAAATCGAATGAAACGTTTCTTACCTTCATTCACGGAGCTCGATTTTAGAGCTCTTTTTGCTAGCTTATTCATACTTTTCTGAATTTTGAAAAAGAAATGTAAGCGTTTGATAGATTTACAAAAAGATTGTATAATAGGGATAAGAATAGAAAAGGAGAAGTCTCATGGCAGTTAAAGATTTTATGACCCGCAAGGTAGTTTATATTAGTCCAGATACAACAGTATCTCATGCAGCAGATTTGATGAGAGAGCAAGGATTACACCGCTTGCCTGTTATCGAAAATGATCAATTGGTTGGTTTGGTGACTGAGGGAACCATTGCCCAAGCAAGTCCATCAAAAGCAACAAGTCTTTCTATCTATGAGATGAATTATCTTCTAAATAAGACAAAAGTGAAAGATGTTATGATTCGCGATGTTGTCACTGTTTCAGGCTATGCGAGCCTAGAGGATGCAACTTATTTGATGTTGAAAAACAAGATTGGGATTCTTCCTGTCGTAGATAACCATCAAGTATACGGAGTTATTACTGACCGTGACGTTTTCCAAGCCTTTCTTGAAATTGCTGGTTATGGTGAAGAAGGAATTCGTGTGCGCTTCGTTACAGAAGATGAAGTCGGAGTTCTTGGTAAGATTGTTTCTCTAATCGTTGAAGAAAATTTGAATATCTCCCATACAGTAAATATTCCGCGTAAAGATGGTAAGGTGATTATCGAAGTTCAAATTGATGGTTCAGTTGATTTAACCGCCTTAAAGCAAAAATTTGAAGCTGAAAATATTCAAGTAGAAGAGATCAGTCGTACTTCTGCTAAAATTTTGTAAGAAGGAAGCCGCAAGGCTTCTTTTTTCATGAAAAGGGGAGTAGAGCAAAAGATGGAAAGAAATAAGAGATTATGGTATAATAAAACGATATAAAAAAGGAGTATTTATGGACATTTCAGAAATTCGTCAAAAAATTGACGCAAATCGTGAAAAATTAGCTTCTTTCAGGGGGTCTCTTTGACCTCGAAGGTTTAGAGGAAGAGATTGCCATCTTGGAAAACAAGATGACAGAACCTGATTTTTGGAACGATAATATCGCAGCCCAAAAAACGTCGCAAGAATTAAATGAATTAAAAAATACCTACAATACCTTCCATAAAATGGAAGAGTTGCAGGATGAAGTTGAAATTTTATTAGACTTTTTGGCTGAAGACGAGTCAGTGCATGAGGAGCTGGTTGAACAGTTATCAGAACTCGATAAGATGATGAACAGTTACGAGATGACTCTTCTCTTATCAGAACCTTATGACCATAATAATGCCATCTTGGAAATCCATCCAGGATCTGGTGGTACAGAGGCTCAGGACTGGGGAGATATGTTACTGCGTATGTACACTCGATATGGTAATGCTAGAGGCTTTAAAGTAGAAGTTTTGGATTACCAAGCAGGTGATGAGGCTGGTATTAAGTCGGTAACTTTATCATTTGAAGGACCTAATGCTTATGGTCTTCTCAAGTCGGAAATGGGTGTGCACCGTCTGGTGCGAATCTCGCCATTTGATTCTGCCAAACGTCGCCATACCTCTTTCACATCTGTAGAAGTAATGCCAGAATTGGATGATACCATTGAAGTGGAAATCCGTGAAGATGACATCAAGATGGACACCTTCCGTTCAGGTGGAGCTGGTGGACAAAACGTCAATAAGGTTTCAACAGGTGTACGTTTAACACACATTCCAACTGGGACTGTAGTCCAGTCAACGGTCGATCGTACCCAGTATGGAAATAGAGATCGTGCCATGAAAATGTTGCAGGCTAAGCTCTATCAAATGGAGCAAGAGAAGAAAGCTGCGGAAGTTGATTCCCTCAAGGGTGAGAAAAAAGAAATCACATGGGGAAGCCAAATCCGTTCATATGTTTTTACGCCTTATACTATGGTAAAAGATCACCGAACTAGCTTTGAAGTTGCGCAGGTAGATAAGGTTATGGATGGGGACCTAGATGGTTTTATCGATGCCTATCTCAAGTGGCGAATTAGCTAAGATAGAAAGGAACTCACATGTCAATCATTGAAATGAGAGATGTTGTCAAAAAATACGACAACGGAACGACTGCCCTACGCGGTGTTTCGGTCAGCGTTCAACCAGGGGAATTTGCCTACATCGTAGGACCTTCAGGAGCAGGGAAGTCAACCTTTATTCGTTCTCTATATCGTGAAGTAAAAATCGATAAAGGAAGCCTATCAGTTGCTGGCTTTAATTTGGTTAAGATTAAAAAGAAAGATGTTCCGCTTCTACGTCGAAGTGTTGGGGTTGTCTTTCAGGATTATAAATTGTTGCCAAAGAAAACGGTCTATGAAAATATTGCTTACGCTATGGAAGTAATCGGGGAAAATCGCCGTAATATCAAAAAACGGGTGATGGAAGTTTTGGACTTGGTTGGGTTGAAGCACAAGGTTCGTTCTTTCCCAAATGAGCTCTCAGGTGGAGAGCAACAGCGTATTGCAATTGCGCGTGCTATTGTAAACAATCCCAAAGTATTGATTGCGGACGAACCAACAGGGAACTTGGATCCAGATAATTCATGGGAAATTATGAATTTGTTGGAACGCATCAATCTCCAAGGTACAACTGTCTTGATGGCTACCCACAACAGTCAGATTGTAAATACCTTGCGCCACCGTGTCATTGCCATTGAAAATGGCCGTGTCGTTCGTGACGAAGCTAAAGGAGAATATGGATACGATGATTAGTAGATTTTTTCGTCATTTATTTGAATCATTAAAAAGTTTGAAGCGAAATGGCTGGATGACAGTGGCTGCTGTCAGTTCAGTTATGATTACTTTGACCTTGGTTGCAATATTTGCCTCTGTTATTTTCAATACAGCGAAACTAGCTACAGATATTGAAAATAATGTCCGAGTAATGGTATACATTCGTAAGGACGTAGCCGATAATAGTGAAACTATTGAAAAAGAAGGTCAAACTGTTACAAATAATGACTACCACAAGGTATATAATTCCTTGAAGGGTATGTCTACAGTTAAGAGTGTTACCTTTTCAAGTAAAGAAGAACAATATGAAAAATTAACTGAGACAATGGGGGACAACTGGAAAATCTTTGAAGGTGATGCTAATCCTCTCTATGATGCATATATAGTAGATACTAACACACCAAGTGATGTAAAGACAGTAGCGGAAGAGGCTAAGAAAATTGAAGGTGTATCAGAAGTTCAAGATGGTGGTGCCAATACAGAACGTTTGTTTAAGTTAGCCTCATTTATTCGTGTCTGGGGATTAGTGATTGCAGGCCTCTTGATTTTCATAGCAGTTTTCTTGATTTCTAATACCATTCGTATTACAATTATTTCCCGCAGTCGAGAAATTCAAATTATGCGCTTGGTTGGTGCTAAGAATAGCTATATCCGAGGACCATTCCTACTTGAGGGTGCTTTCATCGGATTATTTGGCGCAACCCTTCCATCAGTTTTAGTATTTGTTGTTTATCAAATGGTTTACCAATCGGTTAATAAGTCATTAGTTGGTCAAAACCTTTCAATGATTTCACCAGAGGTATTCAGTCCACTGATGATTGCCTTATTGTTTGTTATTGGAATTTTTATTGGTTCACTGGGATCAGGAATTTCAATGAGACGTTTCTTGAAAATCTAAAATAAATATAAGTATATTTGAGGAGATTTTAATATCTCCTTTTTTGCTAGAAAAATTTTAGAAAAAGTATACTTTTTTTTATAAAAGCCTTTACAAAAAAAATTAAAGTGGTATAATTAATACATAGTTAAGTGCAAACGTTTTCGTAAAACGTTTGCCTAAATAAAAATAAAGGAGATTTGAATGATGAAAGATACATTCAAAAATGTCTTGTCTTTCGAATTTTGGCAAAAATTCGGTAAGGCTTTGATGGTGGTTATCGCCGTTATGCCGGCTGCTGGTTTGATGATTTCAATCGGTAAGTCGCTTGTGATGATTAACCCTAACTTTGCTCCACTCGTTATTACTGGTGGTGTACTAGAGCAAATCGGTTGGGGAGTTATCGTTAACCTTCATATCTTGTTCGCCCTCGCTATTGGAGGAAGCTGGGCTAAGGAACGCGCTGGTGGTGCGTTTGCGGCAGGTCTTGCCTTTATCCTAATCAATCGTATCACTGGTACAATCTTTGGCGTATCAGGAGATATGTTGAAAAATCCAGAAGCTATGGTAACAACACTCTTTGGTGGATCAATCAAAGTTGCTGATTACTTCATTAGTGTAATGGAAGCCCCAGCACTTAACATGGGTGTCTTCGTAGGGATTATTTCTGGTTTTATTGGAGCAACTGCTTACAATAAATACTACAACTTCCGTAAGCTTCCTGATGCACTTTCATTCTTTAACGGAAAACGTTTTGTACCGTTTGTAGTTATTCTTCGTTCAGTAATTGCTGCAATTGTACTTTCAGCTTTCTGGCCAGTAGTGCAAACAGGTATCAATAGCTTTGGTATCTGGATTGCTAACTCACAAGAAACTGCTCCAATCCTTGCACCATTCTTGTATGGTACATTGGAACGTTTGCTCTTGCCATTTGGTCTTCACCACATGTTGACTATCCCAATGAACTACACAGCTCTTGGTGGTACTTATGAAGTCTTAACTGGTGCAGCAAAAGGTAGCCAAGTATTTGGTCAAGACCCACTATGGCTTGCATGGGTAACAGACCTTGTTAACCTTAAAGGTACTGATGCAAGTCAATACCAACACTTGTTAGATACAGTACATCCAGCTCGTTTCAAAGTTGGACAAATGATCGGTTCATTCGGTATCTTGATGGGTGTGATTGTGGCTATCTACCGTAATGTTGATGCTGACAAGAAACACAAATACAAAGGTATGATGATTGCGACAGCTCTTGCAACATTCTTGACAGGGGTTACTGAACCAATCGAATACATGTTCATGTTCATCGCAACACCTATGTATCTTGTTTACTCACTTGTTCAAGGTGCGGCCTTCGCTATGGCTGACGTCGTGAACCTACGTATGCACTCATTTGGTTCAATCGAGTTCTTGACTCGTACACCTATTGCAATTAGTGCTGGTATCGGTATGGATATCGTTAACTTTGTTTGGGTAACTGTTCTCTTTGCCGTAATCATGTACTTTATTGCAAACTTCATGATTCAAAAATTCAACTACGCAACTCCAGGGCGTAACGGAAACTATGAAACTGCTGAAGGTTCAGAAGAAGCTAGCAGCGAAGTGAAAGTTGCAGCAGGTTCTCAAGCTGTAAACATTATCAACCTTCTTGGTGGACGCGCAAACATCGTTGATGTTGATGCATGTATGACTCGTCTCCGTGTTACTGTTAAGGATGCAGATAGAGTCGGTGATGCAGAACAATGGAAAGCTGAAGGAGCTATGGGTCTTGTCATGAAAGGACAAGGAGTTCAAGCTATCTACGGTCCAAAAGCTGACGTATTGAAATCTGATATCCAAGATATCCTTGATTCAGGTGAAATCATTCCTGAAACTCTTCCAAGTCAAATGACTGAAGCACAACAAAACACTGTTCACTTCAAAGGTCTTACTGAGGAAGTTTACTCAGTAGCAGACGGTCAAGTTGTTGCTTTGGAACAAGTAAAAGATCCAGTATTTGCTCAAAAAATGATGGGTGACGGATTTGCAGTAGAACCTGCAAATGGAAACATTGTATCTCCAGTTTCAGGTACTGTATCAAGCATCTTCCCTACAAAACATGCTCTTGGTCTTGTGACTGAAGCAGGTCTTGAAGTACTTGTTCACATTGGTTTGGACACAGTGAGTCTTGAAGGAAAACCATTTACAGTTCATGTAGCTGAAGGACAAAAAGTTGCAGCAGGTGATCTTCTTGTCACAGCTGACTTGGATGCTATCCGTGCAGCAGGTCGTGAAACTTCAACAGTAGTTGTCTTCACAAATGCTGAAGCTATTAAATCAGTTAAATTAGAAAAAACAGGTTCTCTTGCAGCTAAAACAGCAGTTGCTAAAGTAGAATTGTAATATACTTGAGGTTGGAAGCTGTTTTCCAACCTCTTGTTTTAGGAGAAAAGCATGAAATTTTTAACACTCAATACTCATAGCTGGATGGAAAAAGAAGCTGAGGAAAAATTCCAGATTTTGCTTGAGGATATTCTTGAAAAGGACTATGATTTGATTTGTTTTCAAGAAATCAATCAGGAAATCACTTCGCCAGAGGTGGAGGTTAATGACCTTTATCAAGCTTTGCCAGCAGCAGAGCCTATTCACCAAGACCACTATGTTAGACTTTTGGTTGAAAAGTTGTCAGAGCAAGGGAAAGATTACTACTGGACTTGGGCCTATAACCATATCGGTTATGACCGTTACCATGAAGGTGTGGCTATCTTGTCTAAAACACCGATTGAAGCCAGAGAAATTTTAGTTTCAGATGTGGATGATCCAACGGATTATCATACTCGCCGTGTCGCCCTAGCTGAAACTGTAGTTGATGGTCAGGAACTTGCAGTTGCCAGTGTCCACCTTTCTTGGTGGGATAAAGGTTTCCAAGAAGAATGGGCACGATTTGAGGCTGTCTTGAAAGAATTGAACAAGCCGCTTTTGCTTGCTGGAGATTTTAACAACCCAGCTGGACAGGAAGGATACCAAGCTATTTTAGCTAGTCCATTAGGCTTACAAGACGCTTTTGAAGTTGCTCAAGAGAAAAGCGGTAGCTATACCGTTCCACCAGAAATTGATGGCTGGAAAGGGAATACTGAACCCCTTCGAATCGATTATGTTTTTACTACCAAAGAGCTAGCGGTAGAAAATTTACATGTCGTATTTGATGGCAATAAGAGTCCACAAGTGAGTGATCACTATGGCTTGAATGCTCTTTTAAACTGGAAATAAAGATTGAAAAGAGGTTGGAATCGCGAAGTTCCAGCCCTTTTTTCTGACTAGAAAAGGTATTGGAAATAGCCTAAATAAGTGAGACTACTGAAATGGAATAAAATGTGGTATAATTGATAGGATAGATAGAATCGAGGATATTATGTCATTTACGAAATTTCAATTTAAAAACTATATTAGAGAAGCCTTGGAGGAGTTGAAATTTACAACTCCAACAGAGGTGCAAGATAAGTTGATTCCTATTGTTTTGGCAGGTCGTGACCTAGTCGGTGAATCAAAAACAGGTTCAGGTAAGACTCACACTTTCTTACTACCGATTTTCCAGCAATTAGATGAAGCCAGCGATAGTGTTCAAGCAGTCATTACTGCACCGAGCCGTGAATTAGCTACTCAAATTTACCAAGCAGCCCGTCAGATTGCTTCCCACTCAGAAGTGGAAGTTCGTGTGGTTAATTATGTGGGAGGGACAGATAAGGCTCGCCAGATTGAAAAATTGGCAAGTAACCAGCCTCATATTGTTATCGGAACGCCAGGTCGTATCTATGACTTGGTTAAGTCTGGTGACCTAGCTATTCACAAGGCCACGACCTTTGTGGTCGATGAGGCAGACATGACCTTGGATATGGGATTCTTAGAAACTGTTGATAAGATTGCTGGTAGCCTTCCAAAAGACCTGCAATTCATGGTCTTCTCAGCGACTATTCCACAAAAACTGCAACCATTCTTGAAAAAATACTTATCAAATCCTGTTATGGAGAAAATCAAGACCAAAACGGTTATTTCTGACACTATTGATAATTGGTTGATTTCTACTAAGGGACGTGACAAGAATGCTCAAATTTATCAGTTGACTCAGCTGATGCAGCCTTATTTGGCAATGATTTTTGTTAATACTAAAACGCGTGCTGATGAATTGCATTCATATCTGACTGCTCAAGGCTTGAAGGTAGCAAAAATCCATGGAGATATTGCCCCTCGTGAGCGCAAGCGAATCATGAATCAGGTGAAAAATCTGGATTTTGAGTATATTGTCGCAACAGATTTGGCAGCGCGTGGAATTGATATTGAAGGTGTTAGTCATGTCATCAATGATGCCATTCCTCAAGACTTATCCTTCTTCGTGCACCGTGTTGGTCGTACCGGACGAAATGGCCTACCAGGTACAGCCATTACCCTTTACCAACCAAGCGATGACTCGGATATCCGTGAGTTGGAGAAATTAGGAATCAAGTTTACTCCGAAGATGGTAAAAGATGGAGAATTTCAAGATACCTATGACCGTGATCGTCGTGCCAACCGTGAGAAAAAACAAGATAAGCTTGATATTGAAATGATTGGTTTGGTTAAAAAGAAAAAGAAAAAAGTCAAACCAGGTTATAAGAAGAAGATTCAATGGGCGGTTGATGAAAAACGCCGTAAGACCAAGCGTGCTGAAAATCGTGCTCGCGGTCGTGCAGAGCGTAAAGCAAAACGCCAAACATTTTAATAGAAAAAGTTGGAGTACTGAGCTCCAATTTTTTTTTATTTATGAGAACGAACTATCTAAACAGAAACACTACATTAAAGACTGCAAATTGCACTAAAAAATGGTATAATGATAAAGTTATATAGTCCCGATAAGATGGTAGAAATTTCTAGTTTTTATTTCGAGTCGCAACTCGTAGATGATAGGGATCTCTATCAGTACTTTGTAACTCTATAACACTATTTTTAAGGGGGGACATTTTTATGTCAGAACGTAAATTATTCACGTCTGAATCTGTATCTGAGGGGCATCCAGATAAGATTGCAGACCAAATTTCAGATGCGATTTTGGATGCTATTTTAGCCAAGGATCCAGAGGCGCACGTTGCTGCTGAGACAGCTGTCTATACTGGTTCCGTCCACGTTTTTGGTGAAATTTCTACAAATGCCTATGTGGATATTAACCGTGTGGTGCGTGATACCATTGCGGAGATTGGTTATACCAATACAGAGTATGGTTTTTCTGCTGAGACGGTGGGAGTTCATCCGTCACTTGTTGAGCAGTCACCAGATATCGCTCAAGGGGTTAACGAGGCCTTGGAGGTCCGTGGAAATGCAGATCAAGATCCACTGGACTTGATTGGTGCTGGAGACCAAGGTCTCATGTTTGGATTTGCGGTTGATGAAACAGAAGAGCTCATGCCTTTGCCAATTTCACTCAGTCATAAATTGGTTCGTCGTCTGGCAGAACTTCGTAAGTCTGGTGAAATCAGTTATCTTCGTCCAGATGCTAAATCACAAGTTACAGTTGAGTACGATGAAAATGACCGTCCAGTGCGTGTAGATACAGTTGTTATTTCTACTCAGCATGATCCAGAAGTTAGCAATGAACAAATCCATCAAGATGTGATTACAAAGGTTATCAAGGAAGTTATTCCGTCTTCTTACTTGGATGAGCAAACAAAATTCTTCATCAATCCAACTGGTCGCTTTGTCATCGGTGGACCTCAAGGAGACTCAGGTTTGACTGGTCGTAAGATTATCGTGGATACCTATGGTGGCTACTCTCGTCATGGTGGCGGTGCCTTCTCTGGGAAGGATGCGACTAAGGTAGACCGTTCTGCGTCATATGCGGCTCGCTATATTGCCAAAAATATCGTTGCAGCAGGTCTTGCTAAGAAAGCGGAAGTGCAATTGGCTTACGCAATCGGTGTTGCGCAACCTGTCTCTGTTCGTATCGATACTTTCGGTACAGGAACAGTAGCTGAAAGCAAGCTTGAAAAAGCGGCTCGTCAAATCTTTGACCTTCGTCCTGCAGGAATTATCCAAATGTTGGACCTCAAACGTCCAATCTACCGTCAAACAGCGGCTTATGGACACATGGGACGTACAGATATTGACCTTCCATGGGAACGTTTGGACAAGGTTGATGTCTTGAAAGAAGCTGTCAAATAAATGAATTGAAGAAAGAGGGAAGTCCCTCTTTTTTCGATATATTATAATCTCCGTTAATCATTGAAATTATAGCTTGAATTTGATATGATGGTCTTATGGATATAAGTAGAGCAAAACGTGAGAATCACGATAAGATAAGAATGAGTTTAATAGCCCTAGTAGCTATCTTTTCAGTTAGCATTTGTGTCCTTGGGGCGATGATTGGTTACAAAGTCTATACGAAACAAAGTTTTGAGCAAAAAATTGAAACGCTCAAAAAAGAGAAAGATGATCAATTGAGTGAGGGAAATCAGAAGGATCATTTTCGTAAAGGGCAAGCCGAAGTGATTGCCTATTATCCTCTCCAAGGGGAGCAAGTGATTTCATCTGTAAAAGAAATCATGACACAGGATATTAAGGAAAATCTGGAAGACAAGGAAAATCTGGTTTTTTATTATACGGAGAAACAGGATTCGACTTTAAAAGGGATTGTCAACCGAAGTGTGATGAAACAAGTCTATGATTTAACTTCGTCAAAAGTTGAAGAGACTGAAAAAACTAGTCTAGCGAAAGTGCATTTGACAGAAGATGGTAAATCTTTTACCCTTGATCAACTATTTTTAGATGCTAGTAAGGCTAAAGAGAAGCTGTTAAAAGAAATCACCTCTTTCTTACAGGATAAGAAATTAGAACAAGAAAAGATTGATCAGCTTGTGAAAGGCTTGTCTGACCAAGTCTTGTCTGCATGGAACTTTGATTACAAGGATAGTCAAATTATCCTATATCCAAGTCAGGCAGTTGAAAATCTAGATGAGATTGCCTTGCCAGTGTCTAGTTTTTTTGAAGTTATTCAGTCCTCTTATTTATTAGATAAGGATGCAGAGCTATATAAGGCTTATTATGAAAAGAAAAATCGTAAAGTAGTGGCCTTGACTTTTGATGATGGACCAAATCCTACAACGACAAATCAAGCATTAGATACTCTTTCTAAGTATGGTATTAAGGCGACTTTCTTTGTTTTAGGTAAGAATGTTTCTGGCAATGAAGAGATTTTGAAACGCATGAAAGCAGATGGCCATGTCATTGGAAACCATAGTTGGAGCCATCCAGTTCTTTCAAAACTTTCGCTTGATGAAGCCAAAAAACAAATTACTGATACAGAGGATGCGCTAACTAAAGTGCTGGGTTCTAGTTCCAAACTCATGCGTCCGCCTTATGGGGCCATTACAGACGACATTCGCAATAGTCTCGATTTGAGCTTTATTATGTGGAATGTGGATAGTCTTGATTGGAAGAGTAAAAATGAAGTAGCTATTTTGACAGAAATTCAGCGTCAAGTCAAGAATGGTTCTATTATTCTCATGCATGATATTCATGCTGAGACTGTACATGCTTTACCGAAGGTTATTGACTATTTGAAAGGGCAAGGTTATGACTTTGTAACCGTACCAGATTTGTTAGATTCTCGTCTTAAAGCTCACCAGCTTTACTACGACCGTGATCAATAAGATTTTTGCTGAATGACCAATTCCATAGTAAGTATTTTTTCAATAAAGAAATTTAGTCTTGTATCACTCAAGGCTAATTTTTTTATGTTTAATACTCTTCGAAAATCAAATTCAAACCACGTCAGCGTCGCCTTACCGTACTCAAGTACAGCCTGCGGCTAGCTTCCTAGTTTGCTCTTTGATTTTTATTGAGTATAAATCACATGATATGATTAATATTACAATTTTGTTACAAAATATTTTTTTGATAGAATTTTCAGATAATTTAGGATATAATACTTTTAATTTAAATAAAAAGGAGTGATTTTATGGGAGATTGCAAAGATTTTTGTCATAAAAAGTACCAAGTAGCAACGATTTTTCTGCTAACGGTCTTTGCATTCGGATTTGCTTTCGCACAGGTTAGTGCCGATGAGGGAAAATTTGAAGCATCCAATCAAGTTACACATGCTGTAATGACTAATAAATTAGATGATTCAAATAAGCTCGCACCGCCAGTCACGGCTGACAAGAATGCTCTAAATTCTTCTTCGAAGGAAAAAACAGAAGTGACAGAGTCATTAAAACAAGATGATTCTATAGAATATAGAGATAATAAGTCAGACAAGAATGTAACGACACAGAAAGAAACGACTGCTATAAAAAGTGAAGAGAAGAAGGAAGAATCAGCAGTGAAAAGTAATTCTTCTTCAGAAAGCATCCAATCACAGTCGTTATCTCAAGGTGGACATAAAGAAAAGCCAAACAGTATCTCCAGTAATGAAATTATTACTGTCCCAAAAACCTGGGAAGCAGGACATAAAGGACAAGGAACTGTAGTCGCTGTTATAGATTCAGGGCTTGATTTGAATCATGAGGTTTTGCGTATTTCTGATCCGTCAAAGGCGAAATTTAAAAATCAGGATGATATCGAAAAAGCTAAAAAGGCCGCTGGTATTGACTATGGGAAATGGTACAGTGATAAAGTAGTATATGCTTATGATTACTTTGATGGAACTGATAATATAAAAGAGGCTGAAAAAGAGTCTCATGGAATGCATGTTACTGGGATTGTAGCTGGAAATCCTGTTAATAAAGCCCCAAATTCTGAGAAGGTTTATGGGGTGGCGCCAGAAGCTCAAATTATGTTTATGAGAGTTTTTTCAGACAGAGATAAAACTACAGCATCTGCCCTCTATGTAAAAGCTATTGATGATGCAGTTGCACTAGGTGCAGATGTTATTAATATGAGTTTGGGTGCAGGTGCGGGTTCAACGGTAGATGCAGGTTCAGATATCATTGATGCAGTAAAAAGAGCACGAGCTAAAGGAGTATCTGTTGTTATTGCTGCTGGTAATAGTAATACTTTCGGTAGAGGTTTTTCACAACCATTGGCAACAAATCCTGATTATGGTCTCGTCGGAAATCCCTCTACAGTAGAAGATTCAATTTCTGTTGCTTCGATTAATAATAAAATTCTAACTACTGAAGTTTTTGAAGTAAAAGGTTTAGAAAATGACGCTACCCTTGATTATGGTAAGTTTGATTTTAATAGACCTGAAACAGAAAAAGATTTTGAAAAAGGGAAAGAATACGAATATGTAGCAGCGGGTATTGGTCGTGAAGAAGATTTTGCTAATATTGATGTAAGAGGCAAGTTAGCACTGATTCAACGTGGTAAAATTCATTTTTCTGATAAGATTAAAAATGCTCTTAAACACGGTGCAGCTGGAGTTTTAATTTATAACAACGTTGAAGGTGCAAATGTTAGTATGTCTGTTACAGGTGATGCTAAGAAAATCCCATCTGTCTTTATTTCAAAACATTATGGTGAAATTCTTAAGTCTGGTCAGTATAAAATTGTCTTTAATCACAAGATGGATAATCGTAAATCAGACGTTGCAGACCAATTATCAGATTTTTCAAGTTGGGGAGTTACAACTGATGGACAATTGAAACCAGATGTTACTGCACCTGGTGGAAATATTTATTCATCATTTAACGACAATAGTTATGGAA
The DNA here is from genome assembly GCA_963541545.1 of uncultured bacterium. Classification (GTDB taxonomy): domain Bacteria; phylum Bacillota; class Bacilli; order Lactobacillales; family Streptococcaceae; genus Streptococcus. The sequence continues at coordinate 22,798 of CAUTUU010000023.1, forward strand.
GTATCAGTGGAACAAGTATGGCGGCCCCTCATGTAGCTGGTGTCGCAGCATTAGTCAAAGAATATTTAGCGAAAAAACATCCTGAATTATCAGCTAGTCAAATTTCAGAGATTGTAAAAGCTTTAATTATGTCTACTGCAAAACCACATTTTAATAAACAAACTGGAGCCTATACTTCTCCACGTCAGCAAGGTGCGGGCGTAGTTGACACGATGGCGGCAACAAGCACAGATTTATTTGTAACAGGTGCAAATAACTATCCAAGTGTTACTCTTGGCAATGTTGGTGATAAATTTACCTTTGAAGTTACAATTCATAATATTTCGGATAAAGACCAAACATTGAAGATGATTGTAAATACAAATACGGACGAAATTGCTGAAGGGAAATTCACTCTTCGTCCACGAAAACTAACTGAAACAGTTTGGCCTGAAGTAACTGTGAAAGCTCATAGTACGAAGACGGTAACAGTTAGTGTAGATACAAGTAAGTTTACTGAAGAACTTAGCAAAATAATGCCAAATGGATATTTTCTAGAAGGATTTGTTAGATTTGTTAATCCTGCAGATGATGGTTCTGTTATTGGTTTACCATTTATGGGATTTAAGGGAGAATTCCAAAATCTACCTGCAATTGAAAAACCAATTTATCAATTGATTAAGGAAGGAAACAGTGGATTTTACTCTGAAATTGATAAAGATAATCCAGGAATTTCACCTTCAGACGATGCAACTTATTTAACAAGTTCTGAAAATGATGTAAATGTTTTAAAAGCAGAGCGTCAAGGAAATCGAGTGACTGTACTCGGAGTGAAACAAGATGCTGAAGGAAAATACCATCTTCAATTAGATGAAAAGGGGAACATCCGCCTTGCTATCTCGCCAAATGAGGATGGCAATAAAGATTCTGTTCAATTTAAAACTCTTGTCTATAGAAACTTGGTAAATCTTCGTGCGACTGTTTATGATTCTTCAGATACAACGCATAGTCAGCCTATTTGGCAAAGTCGTCCAACAGACCTTGTAAAAAATTATTTTGATGGCGATACTAGAAATCCAAGAAGTTACATTGTAGATAAAACAGCTTGGGGAGGACAGGATTCTAATGGAAATCGAGTCTCAGATGGAGTTTATGACTATGTTATTAGTTATAAGCCAGATGTCCCTGGATCTGAGGAACAATACACAATATTTAAAATTCAAATTGATACACAAAAACCTCTGATTACTTCGGGATATATTCGTTCTCAAGAAGATCAAGAACAATTTATAGCTCGTAAACCTCAGGATGTAGGAAATGGCGGAATTCTTCTAGAAAAAGTCTTTTATATTCGTCCTTCTGAAAATAGAGAGGCGACAGATTCAGAAATTGAACAGTATCAAATTATCAAACAAAATGAAGATGGTAGTTATACACTTCCTAAGAATGTTGATAAATCGAAAATCTTCTATTATGTAGAAGACTTTGCGGGAAATGTAGATTTTATATCTCTCAAAGATCTTGTAGGTGAAGAAAATAGTGGTCGTGTAAAAATTGCTATACTAAACAATAAAACCAAGGATGAGATTGATACAACTTATGTTTATCGCATTAAAAATAGCGAAGGTCAATATGTAACTGTTGATAAGTCAAAAGATATTAATTTCTTGAAATTTGGGCATTATGTTGCAGAAATTTTTAGCTATGACCGTACAGAGTTGAAATTTGTGAGTGCCCTATCTAAGGAATTTGATTTAACGAAAGAAAATAGTTTTCAAACTATTACCTTCTTGGCTAACAAAATGAAATATGCTCCAGTAACGGTTAGCTTTAATCAAGCTGTTCCTGGAACTACAACGATTACTTTAGTAGGTGAAGATGGTCAGAGTCAAGTATTGCCAGCTGAAACATATGGTAAACATTCTTATGGTAAGAAAGTAGTTACTGGTGAATATAAAGTTCTTGTAAATCTATCAAACGGTTATGAATTACTTGATAATCTTCAACCATTTAAAGTTCTGTTTGGTCAAAATAATGTTTTGTCACTTTCAGTTGTTTCTAAGTTAGCTCTGATTGCAGCTTTAAATAAACAAATGGAAGTAGTTAAAACTCCAAGATATTATAATACAAAACAGAAGTTAAAAGAGATTTTTGATCAAAGTGTCAAAGATGCACAACGAGCATTGGGAAGTAAACTTAACCAAGATAAAATTGACCAAATTGTTAAGGCTTTAGAGTCTGCTATGCAAACATTGGATGGTAAGGAATCTGATATTACATCATTGAAGAATGCCATTAAAGCATATGCTGAGACAGTGAAAAAAGGTAAATATATAAATTCTAATCAAGAACGCAAAGGTCAATATGATCGTGAATTTAAACTTTTGGCCTTATTAATTACAAAAGACTTGATAACTCAAGATGAAATTGACCGTCTATTGTCCACTTTCTTGCAAGCACAAGAACAGCTGAATGGGAAAGAAACAGATTTCATGAGCCTAAAAAATGTTATCGAGGATGAAGTGAAGTTCCAAGACAAAGATCCAAGATTTTTGACAGCTAGCAAAGAGGAGAAAGATGCATATAATCTTATTTTCAACAAAGCTAAGCTACTTTTGGAAAATGCAGAAGCTAGTCAAGAAGAAATTAATGAAGTAATCAATGCTCTAAAAGAGACGGCTGTAAAACTTAAGGCTAATAAAGTAGAGATTCCAACCAAAACAGTTGCACCAGTTAAGCCGGTTGATCTAACTAAAACAGTTGCACCAGTTAAGCCGGTTGATCTAACTAAAGCAGTTGCACCAGTTAAGTCGGTTGATCCAACTAAAGCAGTTGCACCAGTTAAGCCAGTTATTCCAACTAAACCAGTTTCTCAAGTGCAACCTGTTAAATTAGTAAGTCTCAATAGACAAGTCTCAACTATCAAGCCTTCAATTAGCAATGATAAAATCGAGAAAGCAACATCAATTGCAATACTTCATTCCAATATAGAAGCTAAGGATGAGAATAAAACACTAGCTGGAAATGGTCAACAAGTGCTTTTAGCTACAGTCAATAAAGAAGGAAAACAATTACCAGCCACTGGTGATAATAACATGATTTCCATTATTCTAAGTATTTCTGGCATTTCTCTCTTGTTGTCAGTTATTGGACTTGCAGCTTTTTCAAAAAGTGAGTAGAGAATACTGGTAAATTCCCAAACTAACTTCCACCACTAATCCAAGTGGAAGTTAATCTGATA
>CAUTUU010000024.1:0-25686 GCA_963541545.1 uncultured bacterium
AATTGAATATCTTCGTAATCAAAAATTGGAAATTCATTTAACATATCGATGTCTCATTTCTTTTGTAATGACCTACCTATGCTCTCGCATCACTACGCCTTTTCCGACGTTTCCTTAATTTATTATAAACTAAAGTACAGTTTTTGTCAAATAATTTTATAAATTAAAATATATTGTTCGGTTTTTACTTGTGTTAAAAAAGAAAGAGGAGAGATTATCTTCTCTCCACTTCGTTAGCAATATTCCTTTTAAAAGTTTCTTCAGAGTTTTCCATCATTTCACAAAATTCACGATAGGATGAAGAGTTCTGAGGAATTTGGATAGACCATTTCTTTAATAAGGCTCCGTACCCTGCTAGCTTTCCTATCTCATTATCAACAACTTTGTCCTCGCTCGGAAAAACAATACCAGCCTTCTCAGCTTTTAAAATATAAGAATAGGAAATCAGTTGGAACAAGTCCTCACGGCTGATTCCTTTTTCAGTCAATTCCAGTTTTTTATACTTAGCATCTAATACTATTTTAAGCTCTTCTTGATAAAAATCTGGATATACTTTCCGTTTTCCAACAGAAAATACCGAAATACCACCTAGTTTTTCTTTATTTCGTGGATGGATGAAATCTTTTGGCAACAAGGTGTAAACATACTCTTCCCAAAGCCAGGCAACATCGAAAAGAATACCATGAATTTTTGGATCTTGATATCCTAAACCGTGCTTTTCTTGGGTTAGAATCATCAGACAAAGTTCTTGTAACTTTCTGTACTCGTGAAAGTATGCATGACGTATAGGTTTAGATTGATTTCCCCGAATAATCTTAGCACGATCAGCTAGTTTATAAGAGGGCGTTACACGCACGATTTCAGCTACGTTTTCACGACTAGTTAAGAGATTATCTAGTACCCCTTGACCAATGCTTTTCTGATTCTTAATGTATTCAATAGTGTGACGAACCAACTGCATGAGTGGATTATCATAGGTAAATTCTCTCGTTGTGTAGGCAATATTTCCTGTGAAAGGAAGATTTTTCTTGAGATGGTTTCTTACATCAATCACTCCCTTAACATTACTGTCGTTATGAGAAAATCTATGGTATTCCTTATAAAGACCTTTTCGAATTGCAGCTTGTAGATACTTGGGGAAGAGATACATCAAAAGTTGATAAAGCCTCTCTTCACGAGACAAGGCAACATCTAAACTAGTGAGATTGATATGAAGAACCTTTTGTAAAAGATAATGCAAAAAATGGTCATTACTCTCATTAGAAAAGCGAGAGGAAATCGTTAATCTTTCCTGACCATAGCCTAGAAAACCAATTACATTTCCTGTCTTGATTTTCTGATTAACTGTTTCAAAGATTTTTTGGTCCTTCTCTAAGTCAAGAGAATTCTTCAAATCATTTGGAAAAATGAAAACACGTTCATCTTGAGATAGACTTTCCAAGGTTCTGTCTAAAAGAAGATTGCTTAGTTTAGGATATCCTTCAACAAATTTTTCTTTAACAATCTTGTGTTGATTATCAGTAATCCGCATCATTGTTTTCATCGCCTTCATTATCATCAGCTACTGCCTGATCTTTTTGCTCATTCTTTGTCAAATCGAATGTTTTTTTCAATGTTTCAAGAATTTCAACTTCTTCATAAGAACCACGTACATAATCTTCCAAAAGTGGTTTGAGATAATCAGACCAGAGTAATTCATAGTCAAAATCTACATCCTGCAACTTAAGGAAATAACTTGGTCCAATATGATAATGACTGTTTAGCTCCTGAACATTTTCGATAGCAGCATTTAAGTTTCTTAAACGTTTTTTCGCTTCTTTTGCTTCATCACCGAGAACATCGTCTAGCATACCAACTTGACTCTCGGCAGTAACTTCAACAAAACGGAAACGACGACGCATAGCAAAATCAAAGGTGTCCACTGAACGATCAATATCATTCATAGTTCCGATGATGTAAACATTTTCGGGGATATAAAACTTTTCGTCAGTTTCGTGTAAATTTGCATATTGGGTAGAAACACTTCCCTTTTCACCACGATAGCCAGGGTCAATAGAGAAAAAGAGTTCTCCAAAAATCTTAGAAATCTCACCACGGTTGATTTCATCAATGATGAAGACGAAATTCTTGTCTGTGTTGATCTCTGTTGGAGACACATAATCAGATAAGCCATAACTTTCTTTCATGTGATCTAAAACGATTTTTTGATAAGTTTCGTACTTTAACTTAGTCTTCTCACCCTTGTACAAAAGATACACTTTTTCTTTGGTAGCAACAGGAGAATCAAACTTCACATTCCCTTGGCTATTTAAACTAGCTGGAACTGAACTACGAGGAAACAAATATTGTCCCTGTTTCTCATTGATAGCATCCGTTAGTTTAGTCCAAGCTTCATCAAAATTATCTTGGCCTCCAGTTTTCTTAGCGTCTCTAGCTTTCTGACAAAACTTCTTAAAGATACCATCTACTAGTTTAAACTCAATGGTACCATCTCCATTAGATACTGGTCTCAATCCCTCTACAAAATCCGTATAGTCATAAGATGGGTGAAACTGTACAAATCCAATTTGATCTTCATTACCATTTGTTAACTCCATAGCAATTTCTTTAGCAAGGTAAGTCTTTCCCGTACCTGGCGCACCTCGGAGGATAAGGTTTGGAGACTTTAATAGAGATTGAGTTAATTGATGACGAAAATTGTTTGATGAATCCATTGTACTATTGTCTTCCTTATTTTCCATAAAAAGCTTAGAATACTCAAAAAGCATAGTTCCTAATTTCGATGGCTCCAACTCAGGATAAGTTTTGGACACCAGTTCAATTATTTTATGATTTTGCAGATAAGGTCCACCATGATTTGTCTGAGAAACAAAGTGGCTCCAAAATTCTTTCTGACTATTAATATTTACACCAAAGAAAGGATTTCCCTCAGAATAGATACAAAGTAATTTTGTCACCATAGCAGAACGACCAATAAATTCATTTGTTGATCTTTTCATATCAAAAATAGGATTTTCAAAGTTAAAACGAATACCTTCTTTGATAATTTCATACAAATCTGATTTTAATTTTGAAAATCGTTGATCCAACTCTGAAATCTCATTATTAGCTTGATCTTTATATTTGTTTGTTTTTTTATTCCAATAAATACCAAATTTTGAAGCTGAGCCACCAGAAATTCCAAGAAATAGATTTTTGTATTTTCCCTTCTCAAGAGCGTAGCACAAAGACTTATTTTGCTGTCCCTTTCCTATTACATATTCATCAATTGACATTGTTAAAATCCTATCCAAAGGCCATTCCTGGAGAAACTCTTCTTTTAATTTATCATTAAACTTTTCACCAGCAGTTGCCTTATTTAATAACTCTTCTTTATTCAGACTGTACCATTTATAAAAATCTTCTAAACTAACTTTTCTTTTATTCATCAATCTAACTCCTTTTACTAATGATGTTTAAATATTAGCATTACTTATTAACATATATTTTATAAATAGCATACCATATCCTATAGAAAAAGAAAAGAATTTCTAAAGAAAAAGCCTAGTGTAGAGAGCTTTATTACCTCATAACACTAGACTCTTTTTATCTTAATAATACTCACCCTGACGGTAGTCCCATGAGTTAAAGGTATCTGACAGATGCATCATAATCTTATCAATGTCAAGCCCTTTTCGGATTACAACTGGTGCTGGTGAAGTTGAGCGAGCTCCTCCTTGTTCTGGGATGAGTTTACCGTCTTTATCAACCATAGAGACCATCACACCTTGCTCGTAGCGTGTTTCAATCGTTTTGTCAGGCTGGATTGATGCCACATAGTCGTCTGCTTCGATGACAAGGTCCACTGCTCCTTCGATGCGTTCTCCGATACCTTCTACTTTACCACGGTTTCCTTTTCCAGATGGGTTTGCAGATGAGGCGTAGACCATCTTACCTTCTTCCCAAAGTTTGGCAGCTAATTGTTCCCCAGCTTTCCCGAATTTGATAACGAAACAGCTAGTACCACGCACGTCAGTCATCAGTTCTTCACGGCCATCCCCATAAGCTTTGAGTTTCTCAAAGGCTTCTGATTTCCATGGAAGGATACAACCAAGGAGAATGTCTTCGTCCCAATGTTTTTGGTAGAAGGCTTCAATTTCTGGGTTAAGTTGTGCTAAAGCTCGAAGCTCGTCCATGCTACCACAAAGTACAACACCTGGCTTGTTACGATTACGTTCTTTGGCTGCGAACTTGCGCTCAAGACCAGCCTTATCGCTAGTCATAATAATGTAACCAACTTTGGTAGGGCAAACGATACATCCACCCTCACCTTTTAAAATGTCATAGCCTTCTTGTGAAAGTGTTCCGTTCCATTGAATGTGTTTTGTCATAGTTCTATATTTCCTTTTCTATTTTTCTTCTAATCCTGCCAATAGGCTGGTCTTTGTTTTTCATAGGCAGCAATCAAATCTTCATACTGCAAAGTGATACCGATATCATCCAAACCATTTAAAAGCTTGTGTTTCCATTCGCTATCGATTTCGAAAGTAAATTCTCCAACTGGTGAGATGATTTTTTGTTGTTCCAAGTCCACAGTTACCTGGTCACTTGGTTTTAGCTGGGCTAGTTTCTCTCTAACCTCTCTGGGCTGAACAATAGGCAACATGCCATTATTGAGTTCATTATTGTAATGAATATCACCGAAAGACCCTGCAATCACGACCTTAAAACCGTAGTCCGCTAGAGCCCAAGCAGCGTGTTCTCTCGAAGACCCTGCCCCAAAGTTATCTCCTGAGATGAGAATACTAGCCTTGCGGTATTCAGGTCGGTTAAAGACAAAGTCAGGATCCTCAGTATACTTGTCATCCAGATAACGCCAAGCATACATAAGGTACTTACCAAAGCCTTTTTTATCAATCAACTTGAGAAACTGCTTGGGGAGTATTTGGTCGGTGTCGATGTTATCATTCATGAGAGGAACGGTCGTTCCCGTGTAAACTGTAAATTTCTCCATATCCTCTCCTTACTGGGCCTCTGGCATTTGCCGAACATCTACGAAGCGCCCTGCGATAGCCGCCGCAGCTGCCATAGCTGGACTGCAGAGATGGGTCTTAGCACCAAAGCCTTGTCTGTCTTCAAAGTTCCGGTTACTGGTTGAAGCACAGTGGACCCCATCAGGGACCTTGTCAGGATTCATCCCTAGGCACATTGAGCAACCTGGGTCTCTCCACTCAAAGCCAGCATCTAGGAAAACTTTATCCAAGCCCAATTTCTCCGCAGCTCGTTTGACAGGACGAGAGCCTGGAACTACGATAGCCGTTAAGTTAGGAGCTATTTTCTTCCCTTTGACAAATCGCGCGGCCAGCTGTAAATCGCTGAGACGAGCATTGGTACAAGACCCGATAAAGATATAGCCTAGTTCAATATCAGCTGGCTTTTGACCAGGCTCCAAGTCCATGTAATTGTAGGCTCGTTCATCATTCATATCCTTAATTTCTGGGAAACTACTGTCAAAGTCAACTCCCATAGCAGGATTGGTTCCCCAGGTCACCATAGGAGCCAAGTCTGAGACATCCATCTGGATAACCTTATCGTAAACAGCGTCATCATCACTGACAATTGTGTTCCAATCAGCCACAGCCTCTTCGAAATTCTCTGGAACACACTCGCGTCCCTTGAGATAATCATAGGTAATCTGATCTGGATTCATGATTCCCATCTTGGATCCAAACTCGATGGACATATTGCAGATAGTCATTCGCTCTTCCATGCTCAGTGCATCAATTGCCTGTCCTCTATATTCCACCACATATCCAACACCACAGGCAACGCCGTACTTAGCAATCAAGGCTAAAATGAAATCCTTGGAATAAACTCCTTTTTGAGGGACACCAGTGAATTCTACCAACATTTTCTTAGGTTTGACCTGCCAGAGGGTCTGGGTAGCAAAGACATGCTCGACCTCGCTGGTCCCAATTCCAAAGGCGATTGCTCCGAATGCTCCGTGAGTAGCTGTGTGGCTATCTCCACAGACGATGAATTTCCCTGGTTGGGTTCGTCCTGTTTCTGGACCAACCATGTGTACGATCCCTTGTTTTTCAGAACCGTGAGCAGCATGTTCAATCCCAAACTCCTCAACATTTTCAGCAAGCTTATCAATTTGAGCCTTAGAAATCACATCTCGAATATCGTAGATATTGACAGTCGGGACATTGTGGTCAAAGGTTCCAAATGTCAAGTCTGGCCGTCTCAATCTGCGACCTGCATCTCGTAATCCTTGAAAAGCTTGGGGACTGGTCACTTCATGAATATAGTGCTGATCCACATACATGAGTTGGGGCTGCCCCTCTTCTCCCGTGATGACATGACGGTCCCATAATTTATCAAAAATCGATTTTCCTGCCATCCATTACCTCCAAATAAAATATAAGGCTCCTAGTGTGGTCACCATCCCGAGAAACCAAACTGTTTTAAAATACCATTTTCTAGTCTTGTGGTGAAAGGTGATTCCTGCCAACCAGGCACCAAAACCACCACAAGTAAAGGCTAAAATGAGTAAGATTTTCTCTGGGATGCGCCAAGCTCTTCTCCTCGCCTTGGATTTGTCAATGCCATAAATGATGAAAATCATGACATTCCAAATCAAGAGAACTAGAGTAATTTTTTCGTCTAACTTCATAACCTTGCAATAATAGCTTCCGTCATTTCCTTGGTCGAAGCCTGACCTCCTATATCTCTCGTTAAAATACCAGCCGCCAAACTTGCCTCAACAGCATGCTCGATACACTCCGCATCTTCATAACATCCAAAGCTATCTCTCAACATCATGGAAACTGATAAAATCATGGAAATAGGATTGGCAATTCCTTGACCTGCTATATCTGGTGCTGAACCGTGAATAGGCTCATAGAGACTTGGACCCTTTTCAGAATGACTGGCTGATGGCATAACTCCAAGTGTGCCAGATAGAACGCTTGATTCATCAGATAAGATATCTCCAAAAAGATTCTCCGTCACGATGACATCGAACTTAGCAGGATTGGTAATCATAAGCATGGCAGCTGAGTCTACCAGCTGGTGTTCCAAGGTTACATCTGAGAAATCCTGCGCGACTTCCTCAGCCACTTTCCGCCAGAGTTTTGAGGTCGCTAGAACATTTTGCTTATCGATACTGGTAACGATTTTTCTCCGACTTCTTGCGGTTTCAAAGGCCTTGCGAATAATCCGTTCTACTTCCTCATAGCTATAGTCGTTGATATCACGCGCTTTTCGCTCTTCAAGGATATGGTCCCCAAAGTAGATACCACCTGTCAACTCACGCACAACTACAAAATCTACACCAGCAATTCGTTCTGGTTTGAGTGGTGACAAATGCTTGAGACTATCAAAGATTTTTACAGGGCGAATATTAGCGTAAAGATTGAGTTCCTTACGAAGAGCCAGCAAGCCTTGTTCAGGGCGAACCGCTGCTCCATCATACTGAGGACTACCTATAGCCGCTAAGAGAATGGCATCCGCTTCTCTACATGCCTTGAGAGTTTCATCAGGTAAAGGATGCCCTGCAGCATCAATACCTGCACCTCCGAAGGGTCTTCTATCAATCTCATAGTCAAAACCTGTTTTTTCAGCTAGAGCCTCCAAAACCTCTAAACCAGCCTCCATGATTTCTGGACCGATTCCGTCCCCTGCTAGAGCTACTATTTTCTTTGTCATAGCATTCTCCTTTACACACTAGGCATATCGCGATAGGAAACACTGCGTCCCATCTCACCAGCATTCTCTTTTTGAACAAAGGTATTAGCATTGATATAGGCAATAGCCGAAGCCTTCAGCACATCGAAATCAAGACCTGCTGCATTAAAGATGGTTTCTGTATCTCTGTTTTCAACAGTAACCAAGACCCGAGCCTGGGCATCAATTCCATCTGTCACAGCGTCAATAGTATAGGACACCAAGCGGACGGATTGGTTAAAGAACTTATCGATAGCGTTAAAGATTGCTTCAACGGAACCTTGCCCTGTCGCATTAAATTCGACTTTCTCACCATCCATATTGGCTAGGCTAACAAGCGCTTCAATATCATTATCTGCATGAGTTTGAAGTTGTAAATCATCAAAATGGAAGCCTTCTGGATTTTCAACCATGGTTCCAGCTACCAGAGCTCGAATATCTGCATCTGTGATTTCTTGTTTCTTATCTGCCAGTGCCTTGAACTTAGCAAAGAGTGGTTTGATATCCTCTTCTGTAAAGTCTAGGGCCAATTCTCTTAGTTTCTCAACAAAGGCATGGCGACCAGACAATTTTCCAAGCGGAAGACTATTACTCTTAACACCGACCAATTCAGGTGTGATGATCTCATAAGTGAGAGGATTTTTAAGGACTCCATCTTGGTGAATACCAGATTCGTGAGAGAAGGCATTGCCACCAACGACAGCCTTGTTTTTAGGAACTGGAATACCAGAGAAGCGAGAAACCATTTCTGACGTATTGATAGTCTCATTTAGGACAATACTAGTTTCTGCTTGGTAGTAATCTTGACGAATATTGAGGGCCACTGCAATTTCTTCCAAAGCAGCATTTCCAGCTCGCTCACCAATACCGTTGATAGTTCCTTCGACACGCCCTGCACCATTCTTGACAGCAGCAAGGCTATTTGCCACTGCCATTCCGAGATCATCGTGACAGTGAGGCGAATAGATTATCTGACGATCTGTCTTAATATTCTCAATCAAGTATTTGAAGATAGCTCCGTACTCTTCTGGCGTGGTGAATCCAACCGTGTCAGGGATATTGATATAAGACGCACCAGCATCGACCGCAGTTTGAACAACTTGCAAGAGGAAATCCAACTCTGTTCGGGTCGCATCCTCAGGAGAGAATTCGACCACTTCAAACTTAGAACGGGCATAAGAAACATGCTCCTTAATAGCTTCCAAAATCTCTTTCTTGCTCTTATTTAGCTTATACTTGCGGTGAATCGGACTGGTAGCGATAAAGACGTGAACTTGTGGATACTTGGCGTCCTTGAGGGCCTCGTAACAAGCATCAATATCAGACTTAACGGAGCGGGCCAAACCAGTCACCGCTGTTTTCTTCAAAACCTTAGCAATCTCCTGCACTGCCGTAAATGAGTCTGGACTAGCCGCTGGAAAACCAGCCTCGATGGCTGAAATACCCCATTTCTCCAGCTGCCTTGCAATGGCAATTTTTTCCTTGATTGAAAAATTAACGCCCGGTGTCTGTTCTCCATCCCGAAGGCTGGTATCTAGAAATTCAACTGTTCTCATAAGATTTCCCCTTTTCCAAATGTGGTTTTTAAAAAAACATCTCGCTTAGAAGTCCAAGCGAGATGTTGATTTACTCCCGCTTGGTAAGCCAAACAGGACTAATGCTTTTTGCACTAGCCCGAGTACCTCAACAACAAAGCAAATTGATTAAACTTAGCTGTTTTCATGTTTGACTTTCTCCTTCGTTTGATATCTTGTTTAGTATTTTAGCATAGGCAAAAGCACTTGTCAAGAAAAAATCCAATATTTTCTGAAAATTTCTTCAGTATAGAATATTTAGCTAATTGAAAGTTATTGAAAATCATTAAAATGTTTCATTTTTTAGAGGTTAAGTTCCAACTTTTTTCTATCAATTCCAGTACTTCTTCATCTGATAAAGTATCATCAAGCGCCACACTAATCCAGTAACGTTTGTTCATATGAAAAGCTGGATAAATGCCCTTTTCTGAAAGTAAATCAGCTACTTGGTCATGTTTGAGGTTAACTGCTTCCACTTGTCCTTCTCTGCCCTTTTCCAGCTTATCCCAAGAGATTTTCATCAAGACGGCATACCACTTTTTATTGCCTTCATGTCTTAAGACTGCCGTATCAGGAGATTTCTCCCACAGATACTCCAACTGATTTCCATACTTTTCCTGAACCTGAACCATGATACGCTTAGTCTGAGGACAGATAAAATCCTGTACCTCAAAACAAGCCTTCCGAATTTGGTAAAGAATCTCCAAACAAGCCTCACGGACACTTCCTACAAAACTTCCCCTCATGCTTTCCATATGAACTTGAGGATAGAGATCGCCCGTTTCCTGGTCAAGGACTTGAAAACTCACATTATCAGCAGTGATGGACACAGTCAGGACAAAGTCACCTTGCAAAATCTGGCAACTATAGGTCCACACTCCCGCATTTTCTACAAAACCATAATCATGAGCCTTTTCTTGATTAAACTGATAGGATTTAAAAATTTCAAACATAAGTGAAAACTGCTACCAAAAGCTAGCAGTTCCTTTCTATTTTTTAAAAGACAACCTTGGTTCCATGCAATTGTGTCACACCCAGCCGGTCAATAAAGGTTTGACGGTTGTCAAGGTCAATCCCCCCACCTGGTAGAATTTCAATCTTACCTTTAGCATGTTCCAAAATTCTGTGATAGTGAGCAAAACGTCTTTCTAAGGAATCCCCAGACACACCAGCACGAGTCAGGATACGGGTGACACCAGCTTGACTGAGCCAGTCAATAGCTTCCAACTGGTCTTCGTCACTCAATTCATCAAAGGCCATGTGGAAGATAATTTCCATTCCTTTTGATGCAGCAATTAGCTTCTCCAGATTAGCTTTATCCAACTTCTTATCAGCAGTTAAAGCACCAAATACAACTCCTTGACTTCCAGCTTGAGCAGTCAAACGAATGTCTTCTAGCATGATAGCTATTTCAAGATCATTATAGACAAAGTCACCACCACGAGGACGAATCATGGTCATAATGGTCGTATCGTAGTTAGCTGCCAGTTCAACCGCTGCCTTAGTCACTCCATAGCTAGGTGTTGTTCCTCCTACTGCTAGATTGTCACAAAGTTCGATTCGACGAGCTCCAGCCTGCATCGCTTTTTCAAGCAAGGTCACATTTTCAGCACAAAATTCGTAAATCATTTGATTCTCCTTGAGTATTACTTTGAATTTATTATATCATATTGTTGTGAATATGCTTTCAATTTTATCAAGGGAAATAGTAACAAATTTTACCTATTCTTTGTCTGGAATGACCTTAAAGAGATAATAGGTGATAAAGATGGTCAAAGCTCCCAGACCGATTTTGACTGGTAGTAGAGGAGCAAAATAAATGGAAATCCCCATCAAGATGTAGATGGATACGATGATTTTTTTCTTACGTTCACGCGCAATAGACTTAGTCTCGCGAAAATCAGCTACATATGCTTGATAGAGCTTGGTATGGTAAAGCCAATCTTCGAATCGCTTGGAACTTCTAGAGAAACAAGCGATAGACAGCAAAAGGAAAGGCGTTGTCGGCAACAAGGGCAAAACAACCCCAACAATAGCCAAGGCCAGTGATAAAAAACCAATAATAAGATAAATAATACGCATAACTACTCCTAATTAAAATAATCTTCTTCTAGTTTCGCATACAATGATGAATTTTGTCAAGCTTCAACCAAAAAGAGCCTGAAATTCACTTTCAGGACTCTCCTCTTATTTAATCTTTTCTTCCTCGTAGTCACCCTTGCCACAAACAACCTGCTTGCCACCACCACGGACTTTTTTCTCCATGAGGAAGTTGCCACATTTTGGACAGTCACGACCAACAGGCTTGTCCCATGAAGTAAATTCACATTCTGGATAGCGATTGCAACCATAGAAAAGTCGGTTACGTTTGGTTTTACGTTCAATGATTTGTCCCTGATGACAACTTGGACACTCAACACCAATCTCTTTCACAATCGCTTGGGTATGACGGCAATCTGGGAAATTGCTGCAAGCGTAGAACTTACCAAATCGACCAAGTTTAATGACCATTGGACTGCCACACACTTCACAGTCAAATCCAGCTGGTTCATCCTTGATTTGGATTTTTTCCATTTCTTCTTCAGCTTTGGCAACTTCTTTGGAGAATGGTTTGTAAAAGGCATCAATGACACGTTGCCACTGCTCTTTTCCGACTTCGACATCATCCAGCTTGCCTTCCATTTCAGCTGTGAAGGTCACGTTTACAATATCTGGGAAATATTCAACGATAAGCTTGTTAACAATTTCTCCCAACTCTGTCGGTTCAAATCGTTTGGCTGCAAGGCGAACATAATAACGTTTCTGAATAGTTTCAATGGTAGGTGCGTAGGTTGACGGACGTCCAACCCCATTTTCCTCCAAGGTCTTAATCAGTGTCGCTTCAGAATAGCGAGCAGGCGGTTGGGTGAAATGTTGCTCTGGTTTGCTATTGACCTGTTTGACCACATCTCCAACAGTCATGTCTGGTAACATCTTATTCTTGTCAGAATCATTATAAATGGCAAGATAACCATCAAACTTAACCTGACTACCATTGGCAGCAAATTGAACCCCATTTTGAGACAATTTAACAGCCATAGTATCAAAGACAGCAGCTGTCATCTGACTCGCTACAAAACGATTCCAAATAAGGGTATAAAGCTTGAGCTGATCCTTGTCCAGATACTTAGCAATACTTTCAGGTGTATTAAAGACACTAGACGGGCGAATAGCCTCGTGGGCATCCTGAGCTCCAGAAGCATTTTTGACCTTGCTACCATGCTTAGAATACTTGCTACCAAAACGATCCGTAATGAAACTTGCCGCTTCATTTTGCGCTACAGGACTGATACGGGTCGAATCAGTACGCATATAGGTAATCAAACCTTGCACCCCAGAACCAATATTAATCCCTTCATAGAGCTGTTGGGCAACCATCATGGTCTTTCGAGTACGGAAATTGATTTTATTAGCCGCATCCATCTGCATAGATGAAGTGGTATAAGGTAAAGGAGCATTGCGTTTACGCTCTTTCTTATCCACCTGATCCACTGAAAAGTCTTTGCTAGTCAGACGAGACAAGACTTCCTTAACCTCGTCATTGCTAGTCAGTTTCATCTTTTTGCCATCTACTCCATAGAAGGAAGCCTGGAATTGCTTGGTTCCCTTTTTAAAGACAGCATCAATTGTCCAGTATTCCTCTGGCTGGAAGGCGTTGATTTCATTCTCACGGTCAATGATGAGTTTAAGGGCAATGGACTGTACGCGCCCTGCTGATAAGCCCTTCTTGACCTTCTTCCACAAAATAGGCGAAATCGAATACCCTACCAAGCGATCCAAGACACGACGAGCCTGTTGAGCATCAACCAAGTCCATATCAATCTTGCGTGGTTCTTTAAAAGCATTTTTGACCGCATCCTTGGTAATTTCATTGAAGACCACACGGTTGGCATCATTTTCATCCAAGTTGAGAATATGAGCCAAATGCCAAGAAATCGCTTCTCCTTCACGATCCGGGTCACTCGCCAGAAAGACTTTATTAGCTTTTTTAGCTTCTTTTTTCAAGTCATTGATGAGAGGACCTTTTCCTCGGATATTGATATATTGCGGTTCATAATTATTTTCAATATCAACGGACATACTGGATTTCTTCAAATCACGGATATGCCCGACACTGGCTAAAACCTTGTAGTTTCTGCCTAGATATTTTTCAATCGTTTTCGCCTTAGCAGGCGACTCCACGATGACTAGATTTTTTTTAACTGTTGATTTTTTCTTTTTTGTTGCCGTAGCCACAGTATCACACCTTTTCAAAGTAATAAACTTTATAAAGTGTAAACCATTTTGCCATAACTGTCAAGACTTAGCTCCTATATATAGAAGAAAAGTTTGTCTAGTAAGCGGACTTTCTTCTTATACTCAATGAAAATCAAAGAGCAAACCAGGAAGCTAACCGCAGGTTGCTCAAAACACTGTTTTGAGGTTGCAGATGGAAGCTGACGTGGTTTGAATTTGATTTTCGAAGAGTATTAAAATTCAAATTCTGCAAGAACATCCTGCCCGCTGGTGACCAATTTTGCTCCTTCTTGGATTAAATGATGGCAACCGTCTGATAATCCATCTAAAATGCTACCTGGAATAGCAAAGACATCGCGCCCTTCTTCCATTGCCCGCTCACAGGTAATGAGACTACCTGAGCGCATCTTAGCCTCTGCTACAATCACACCACGACAAAGTCCAGCAATAATGCGATTACGGGCAGGAAAATGAAATCTCAGAGGTTGTTCGCCAGGTCCATACTCACTGAGAACCAGATGGTCATTTCCGATGTAGTCTTGCAAGCGTTTATTGGCTTTAGGATAAAACACATCCAACCCTGTTCCAATCACTGCAATGGTTTTTCCACCATTCTGAAGAGCTGCCATATGAGCTGCTGTGTCAATGCCCTTAGCTAATCCACTGACGATAACCAGTTCATTTTCCAAGCCTTGAATGACTTTTTCAACTGACTTCGCTCCCTGTTTACTACAAGCACGACTGCCCACAACCGCTACTTTTGGAAATTTCAAGAGATCCAGATTTCCCTTGTAAAATAAAAGCACAGGTGCATCGTATATTTCACTCAAATCCCAAGGGTAACAGTCGTCTAAAATAGAGAAAGATGGAAATTTTTGAAATTCTTTCTCCAAATGCGCATCGTCTATCTGAAAATAACGTTCCATAAAAACAGCTGGATTTCGGCAACCTGATATATCTGCAATATCGCCTAACAACAGTTCTTGATCAACATTTTCACCGTATTCTAAAACTTTTAAAATCTGTTGATTGGTCAAACCTGATTTTTTTAACTTATAGATTTCATAGTTTGTGATTTTCATAAATAGCTCCATTTCTTTTTCTACTCATCTATTTATTCGTAAAAAAATCAAAAAACATCCGACTATTTCAGTCAGATGTTGGAATTTTTAATTTTCGTTTTTAAGAATTTCTTCTAATTTATGATAGTCTTGGACACTATCGATTTCATAGATGCTATTGCCTTCTAATTCTTCAACATAGACATCTAGTTCTTTGATATTATCCTTAACCATATTATCCCAATAGAGATCAACAAATTCACCACTTGCATAAGCCTTGTCGATAAAGCTGACAATCTTTTCTGCAGTTGGAGCATCCCAGAAGGATACACCACTAAGGATGCGACCTGCCTTGCTATCAACAATAATGTCTTGAACCTTGTAGTCATCTCCATAGACCAAGAACCATTCGTTGGTACAATCTTCACGATAAACACTAAAATAAGTCGAACGTGTCAAATCATTGCGGAACATATTTTTAAAGAGATAATTGTCAGCATCAATAACATAGCTGTTAGCCAATTCTTCTTTTACAAGATAGAGAGAGTAAAAGTTATTGTAGTCAGCGTATTTATCATTGAAAACGAGGCGAACACCGTATTTTTCTTTTAAGTAATCGAATTGTTCTTTAAGGTAACCAACGATGATGATGATGTCATTGATCCCTTTTTCTTTAAGAAACTCAATTTGGTATTCAATCAAAGGTTTTTGATTAACCTGAACCAAGGCCTTAGGGGTGTTTTCAGTCATAGGACGCAAGCGAGTTCCCAATCCCGCTGCTAAGATAATGGCTTTCACACGAATCTCCTTTATTCTTTAATAATAATATAAACTCCAGCAATGACGACAAGTGACGTAATAATTGTCAGCATATCTAGCGGTGCACCCAAGAAAACAACTGCAAATAAGACTGTCCAAACTACATAACTCACGTTCAATCCTGTAGCCTTGGCTGGTTGCAAGCGATTGATAGCGATATAATAAGCCAAGTAGGAAATCATATCAAAGGCTGCAAAGACAATCATAAGACCTAGCAATTGTCCATTGGCCACTTCTACAAATGACTGATGAGAGAAGAGCACAATTACAAGATAGGACAAGAATGAAGTCACTTGACGAATCAAGAGGGCTTCGATTTCACTCAGTTCACTTTCCATAGCAAAAGAGCTAAGAACACTCTCACTTCCCCATGCAATAGCACAAACTAAAGCACAGAGAATCCCAATATAGAAAGAATTAACCTGTTCAACCTTATAGGTCTGAGCAATAATCCCTCCAATAATCAAGACAATCCCAAACACGGTATTTTTCGAAATCTTGTGCTTCAAAAAGAAGAAAGCCAATAAAACTGAAACTGCAGGGTAGATAGCAGACACCGATGAAGCCAAGGAACTTCCGATATACTTAACTGCATAAAGATTGGCCTGCATACCGATAGGACCTGCTAACAAGGCTCCAATGATAACACTCACATTGCGAATATTTAAGAAAATTGAGAGACGCACTTTTCCTTCTTTTACCAAAAGAAAAGCTAGTAAGATAAAGATACTCAAGAAATCATGAGCAGCGGCCACCACAAAGGGCGACAAATCTGTAAAAATCGAAAAGATATAAGCACTAACCGTTAGACCTAAGCCCCAGAAAACACCTGAGAGTAGACCGAAGGAAACTCCATTTTTATTTTTCATCTGAACCTCCATAATAGGACAAACCTTTAACAGCTCTTTGATAACGATTTACACCATAGTCACCAAAATCTGCACCTTGCTCTTCTTTGTAGACTGTCCATAGACTCCAAATAGCATCTTGTAAAATTTTATAAATGGCAATCTTTTCACGAGAGACAGGTGTTTGCTCACTCTCATAGTGAGACAAGAAGTCTTCTTCCTCTTGACGAGTGAATTCAGATTCTAAAAAGAGGGCAGCCAAATCCCACATTGGATCGTTCATGGATGAATATTCCCAATCAATCAGATAAAGTCGTCCTTGAGGTGATTCGATAAAGTTTTCAGGCACCAAATCGATATGGCAAGATTTTCTGTCAACACCTAATTCAGCCAGTCTTTTCTCTAAGGAGAAGACTTCTTCTCGAACAGCTTCATAGTTGGCATAAGGAATTTTTTCTTCAATCAAGGATTCGTATTTTTTGATTTCTTCAAAAGGAGCAAATTCTCCTCGTAATTCCTTGCCAGATGCATGGATAGTTTGTAAAATTGGAGCAATTTTATCAAATTTGGTCTTGATAGACGTTGAATCAAGCGTAATTGCAGATTCGATATACTCATTAACTTTGATACCAGCTTCAATATCAAAAAGATAATTTTTTACATCTAAGTCTAAATCCTTTAGTAGTTCAAGATTGTACTTTTCATCTTGACGATTGATCAGTTTTTCTGTCCCTTTACCAAAAAATTTAACAATGTATTGCTTATTTGTTGTTATGGTCAAATAGTTTTGATTGGTCATCCCACCCAGTTGTTCAACACTGAGGACTTCACCTTCTTCACTAAGTAGGGAAGAAATTTTCTCTTTAATGATTTTCTCCACAATTAACCTCCAGTTCTTATACTTCCCACTTAAACACGGTTTTAAAGGCTGTGTTTAAGTCAGTCGCAAAGACACGGTGAATATCTTTTATTTCTCTTACAGGTTCTTCTAGATAAAGGATATTTTTAAGACGATTGGCAAATTTCTTGACTTCCATCATTTGGATTGCATTTTCAAAATCAATGCGACCAGAACGAGAGGAACCAACCAAAAGCAATCCTTTTTCTAAGGCATCGCGTGTATTGATATTAACTTTATACTCGCTAACTCCCATCATAAGGATCGTTCCCTGAGGACGAATGTAGCGAATCAAGTCATTAATAGCCGGTCCAGTTCCATCACCACCACAACACTCAAAAGCATGGTCAAAGGCCAAATCTTCAGGAATATTATCAGTGATATAGCATTCTTTGGCGAATGAGAAAAGTTCCAACTTTTCCCAATGACGACCAATAACCACAATCTCTGCTTCTGGCAAAGTATAGTTGATAATATTAGCAACCACAAATGCTAAACTTCCATCTCCGATAACGGCGATTCGGTCTCTCTTGCTATGAGCAAGGGTCAATAGACGATTCATAGCATGCATGCCGACACTGACGAACTCTGTAATCGCTGCAACCGTATCTTCAATAGCATCATAAGCTACCACACGATCTTTAGGGAGAGAAACAAACTCTCTCATAAAGCCATCAAAGCCACTAGACAAGAAATGGGTCCCTGTCATGTAGTTCTCATAGAATTCTTCATCACTCTGCATAGGAGGCTGATTGGGAATCATGACAACTTTTTGACCAACCTCGTAGGTTCCTGTCGGGTCAGAAATAACGGTTCCACATGACTCGTGAATCATTGCCATTGGAAGCTTTTTATTCAAAATCTTTGGATCACGTTTCCCTTGGTAGTAACGCTGATCCGCATGACAGACCGCCATATAATTAGGACGGATGAGGATATGATTCTCTTGGTCAATAGCCTCTTCCTGATATTTGACATTGATAAACTTAGGCTTAGTTAGTTGATAAATTTGATTAATCATTTCACTAGTCTTTCTCAATCATACTTTTTGCAATCTTCAAATCGGTCACTGTTGTGATCTTCAGATTTGAATATTCACCCTTGGCCAAGGCCACATCTTTTCCTTTAATGACAAAGATTTTACATGCATCTGTCAAGATTTCTTTCTCTTCATCAGAAAGAGATCCATAAAGGTCCATGAAGTCCTTGCAACGGAATGTTTGAGGTGTTTGTCCTTGATAAAGGTGAGCACGATTTGGAATATCTGTAATGAATTGACCATTGGTACTTTCAACGATAGTATCAACTGCTTCTACTACTGTGTCCACTGCGTCATGATCTTGACAAAGTTTGATATTGTCCTGAATCATGCGAAGCGTAATAAATGGACGAACAGAATCGTGGGTAACAACGATGTCCTCTGGCGTAAGCGGACGATAAGCATCAATAGCTTCAATGATTTTCTCAATACTTGTATTGCGGTCAGCACCACCCTTTGTAATGATGATACGTTCCTTATGAAGAGGAAGATATTTATCTACAAGATCTTCTGCATGAGAAACCCAGTCTCCATGAACACCAACCACAATTTTTTCAATGCTTGGTTCCAAGACAAATTTTTCAATTGTATGAATCAAAATAGGTCGATCACCTAGCTCTAAAAATTGTTTTGGCAAGTTACTGATTCCCATGCGTGTGCCAGTTCCACCGGCAAGAATTCCTGCATAAATCATCTATTTTCTCCTTTGTCTTACTAAAAAAACTTATTCTCTCTATTATACCACAATCTAGTCCTATCATGAAAGAAATACCGGCCCTCCCGTTCTAGAATAGAAGGATTAAGCAGTTCTATTATTCAAAGAAACTAGCCCATTTCTAGTAATGACCAGGAATTCTTTAGTCATTACTAATAAATGGCTGTGAAATTTTAGAGTTCTTCAGAATAATATAGTTTCCTTAAAGAAAACTTAAAATTAAACCTTGAAACTTCAAAGTGATTACTTGACTTATACTCAATGAAAATCAAAAAGCAAACTAGGAAGCTAGCCATAAGCTGTACTTGAGTACGGTAAGGCGACGCTGACGTGGTTTGAAGAGATTTTCGAAGAGTATTACTTCCCTTCATTTCTTATTAGCTGACTTTATGATATAGTAAAATGAACCAAAAATAGTACATAATGTGGTATAACCTTCTTATGGCATATTCAATAGATTTTCGTAAAAAAGTTCTCGACTATTGTGAGCGAACAGGTAGTATAACAGAAACATCACACGTTTTCCAAATCTCACGTAATACCATTTATGGCTGGTTAAAGCTAAAAGAGAAAACAGGAGAGCTAAACCATCAAGTAAAAGGAACAAAACCAAGAAAAGTTGATAGAGATAGACTTAAAAACTATCTTACTGACAATCCAGACGCTTATTTGACTGAAATAGCTGCTGAATTCGGATGTCACCCAACTACCATTCACTATGCTCTCAAAGCTATGGGATACACTCGAAAAAAAAGAACCACACCTACTATGAGCAAGATCCAAAAAAAGTAGCCTTATTTCTGAAAAATTTTAATAGTTTAAAGCACTTAGCACCTGTTTATATTGATGAAACAGGATTCGATACTTATTTTTATCGAGAATATGGTCGCTCATTAAAAGGTCAGTTAATCAGTTAATAAGAGGTAAAGTATCTGGAAGAAGATATCAGAGGATTTCTTTGGTTGCAGGGCTAACAAATGGTGAGTTAATCGCTCCAATGACTTACGAAGAGACGATGACGAGCGACTTTTTTGAAGCTTGGTTTCAGAAGTTTCTCTTACCAACATTGAGTACACCATCAGTTATTATTATGGATAATGCAAGATTCCATAGAATGGGTAAGCTAGAGCTCTTATGTGAAGAATTTGGGCATAAACTTTTACCACTTCCTCCCTACTCACCTGAGTACAATCCTATTGAGAAAACATGGGCTCATATCAAAAAGGTATTACCAAGTTGCAATACTTTTTTCGAGGCTCTTTTGTCTTGTTCTTGTTTCAATTGACTATAATTTCAAAATGCTTTAAAATCAACGTTTTCATAAGTTTTTAAAAATTAAAATTTCAATTAATTTCAATCACTTTCATTGAAAATAAGATAAAATCGAACCAGAATATCAAAAGTTTCCCTTATATAAAATTTTTACATATATACTAATTTGTTTCTATTCATTAGAAAAGAGAGCCACCGCTCTCTTTCGTTTTATCTAAATTTTCGTTTCCCTACCAAAGCGAGAAGGCCAAGACTTGCTCCAAGCAATGCGAAGAGATTCGATTCTTTTATTCCTGTATTTGGAAGTTGTTTCTTAGATTCTGCTTTTGCATTTGTAGCCTGTGCAGGAGCTTGATATGTTTTATCGTCTTTAGTTCCTACAGTTACTTTCTCTGCTTTGTAATCAACCACATTTCCTTTAGCGTCTACAACTGGAACTGGTTTGTAACCTGCTTTTTCAAGTTCTTTACGTTTAGCTTCTACTTGTGCGCTATACAAGGCAAAGAGTTTGTCATAAGCCTCTTGGTCGAGTTTCTGTTCTTTCAACAACTTGTCAAGGATAGTTTGTGCCTCTTTCAAAGCAGTTACTTTCTCTTTAAGAGTAGTTTCTTTTTCAGAAAGGACTTTCTTAGCTTTAGCAAGGTTAGGCTCTGCGTTAAGCAAGGATTCAAGGTCAGATTTAGCTTTTTCAAGTGTCTTAGTAGCTTGTGCTACTTTTTCTTTAGCAAGTTCAAGATTATTTTCAGCAGTCTGTACTAATGCTTTGAGTTCAGCCAATTTATCTTGTTCAGTTACTAAGTTTGTCTTAGTATTAGTAAGGTTACGTTCTTTTTGAGCAAGGACATTCTTAGCATTGGTAAGATTTTCTTGTTTTATTTTCACATCAGCAGTTAGATCAGCTAGTGCTTTCTCAGCATTTTCTAAGCGCTTGTTAGCATTAGCAAGGGTGTCTTGTGCCTTTTCAAGATTGCTTTGAGCAGTCGGCGTTTTCAAAGGTGTTTCTTCAAGAGCATTCAATCGTTTTTGAATTGTTTCCTGCTCACCTTTAGCTCTGATATTTGCAATCGAAGCACTTGTCTTCTCACGCTGTGCCTGAGAGTTTTCAGTCTGAGCATTTAATAAGGCAGAATTTGCAGCATTATAGGCTTTTACAATGCTTTCTGATGTATTATTGTTAGGTACTTCAGTCTTGTCCAACTTGTTTCCAGTAACTCGATTATCAGAAACTGATAAGAAGTGTGCGCTTGTACGTCCAGTATTACTAGATAGTCCCAATGCAAAATAATCTTTGCTTGCACCTTTACTAATCAATCCCGTAATACTTTGAGCATGTAACCACTCCCAGCCATTAAATAGAAAGGAAT
This sequence comes from uncultured bacterium, assembly GCA_963541545.1. Taxonomy (GTDB): domain Bacteria; phylum Bacillota; class Bacilli; order Lactobacillales; family Streptococcaceae; genus Streptococcus. Next base: position 21,576 of record CAUTUU010000024.1, read on the forward strand.
TAAGACTTTGATAAATCCATCTTTTAGCATCGTCCATTGTATGAATTTTATCACCATTATTGCTACTATTGAGATTTTCAAGGTATTGTTGAGTATCATCTTCATAAGCAGGCAATCCATACTTACGAGCCACGTTATTTACTGCTTTGCTATCGTGACCTTTACCGAATCCCCAATCATCAGCTACGTAACCATCAGTCACTTCGTCAGCAACTTGAACCATGCCTTTTGTTACAACAGTCTTAGGTGTTCCAAAACGCTCACGGATTTGGTTAAGTAGATCACTCGCAAATAGAGAAAGTTCTGTCATTTGTTCGGTTGTCAAGTTATTAGCATCAACACTGATAGCTTTATCATTGGAATTTCCTTTGAATTTATTCAAATTCAAATTTTCTTGGTTAACCGACTTTAAGATAGACTCTACTTTCTCTCTATGTTCTTTCCACTTAGCACGTTCATTCAAAATGTTATAAGGATTATTTACATAGGATTTCAAAGCGTTAACATAGTCATCAGTAACTTGGAAAGTGTTAATTGATTTATAGCGACCTTCAGCTAAGGTAAATGTGTTCTGTGCTTGGTCAAGAGCAGTTTGTGTCTGACTTGCTTTATTTGTTGCGTTTGTCAAAGCAGTTTGAGTGCTTGCTACTACCTTAGTAGCTTCTGCCAACTCGTTTTGGACGCTTGAAATTGCATCTGCACGATTCTTGTCGTCTGACTTAGCTAGTTCCAAGACCTTCTCGGCACTCGTCACCTGTTCCTGTGCTTGTTTTTTAGCAGTCTCAGCTTTTTCCTTTTCTTCGACAACTTTCGCTTGGCCTGTACCGTCAAGGATAGCTTGTGCATTATCTACGTTAGTCTGTGCGTCCTTAACTTCTTTTTCAACACTTGCTACTTTGTCCTCAGACTTCTTAACTACGTTTTCTTGGTCTGCGACAACTTCTTTTGCTTTAGCAAGGTCATTTTTAGCATTTTTCTCTTGCTTTTCTGCATCAGATTTACCATTTTCAGCACTAGCAACTTCTTGTTTTTGCTTTTCAATGTTTTCTTTTGTAGCTTTATCCTTGATTTCTTGTGCCTTATCTACTCCTGACTGAGCATTATCCTTTTCAGTATGAGCTTTGTCTTTTTCAGTCTTCGCTTGGTCTTTCTTAGCTTGTGCTTCTTCTACTGCGTGGGTAGATTTATCAAGTTTGTCCTTGGCCTCGTCAACTTGACCTTTTGTGACTTCATTAGTAGGAACTTTCACTTCAGTTTTCTTAGGCGCTTCTTTCTCTACCAAAGCTGGTTCGGTTTGAGCAGTTGTAGGTAATGGAAGCTCCACTGTATCTGCTTGAGCAGTTCCGATTGTTCCGACAAGACCAGTGGCTGCGATGGCAGAAATAACCGCACCCGTATACAATTTTTTAGCAGTACCATGACTATTTTCCGTAGTTTTTGACATCTATAAACTCCTTTGTATAATGCCCTATGCATTTTATTCAATATAGTACTATTCTACCATACTTTTCTCGTTTTTGGATAGTTTATTATACTTATTTTTCAAGAAAATAGATAGTAAAATGGTACATAGTATGGAATATAATAAATTACAAAAGCATATCGCATTTCGAATACGTGAATGCAGAAAAGACCAAGGTTTAAGTCAGGAAAAATTATCTGAAATAGCTGGGTTAGGTGTTAAAGCGATTCAAAATATAGAAAACATGAAGTATGATTTTAAGATAAAAACTCTTGAATCCGTAATCAAAGCCCTAAATCTAACGGTCGAGGAGTTCTTCAATCTACAATCATTTGAATCAGATCGAGAAGATTCTTCTGAAGTACTTTTTGAAAACTTAATAAAATTACCCAAAGATAAGCAAGGAAAAATTATATCTTCATTTAATGAGATTGTAAAGAATATCAAATAAACCCAGCTAAAATAAATTTTGGTTGGGTTTTATTTTACATACGATTTAGAGGGTGCGGATCATTAATACTCTTCGAAAATCTCTTCAAACCTCGTCGGCGTCGCCTTACCGTATATATGTGACTGACTTCGTCAGTCTTATCTACAATCACAAAACAGTCTTTTGAGCAGCCTGCGGCTAGCTTACTAGTTTGCTCTTTGATTTTCATGGAGCATAAATTTGAACTATACCAATTTTTACTATTGACAAGTGAAAAAAACAAGTATATACTGTTTTTGCTGATTCTATAAAAGAAGAATTAGACTATACCAATTTTAAGGAGAAAGCACAGCTTGCCTGTGTCGTATATACTATGTGTGGAATTGTTGGTGTTGTTGGAAACACAAATGCAACTGATATTTTGATTCAAGGGCTTGAAAAGCTCGAATACCGTGGTTATGATTCTGCGGGGATTTTTGTCCTAGGTGGTGCTGAAAATCATTTGGTGAAGGCTGTTGGTCGTATCGCAGAATTATCTGCTAAGACAGCTGGTGTTGAGGGAACAACTGGTATCGGACATACTCGTTGGGCAACTCACGGGAAACCAACGGAAGACAATGCTCACCCACACCGCTCTGAGACTGAACGTTTTGTCTTGGTGCACAATGGTGTGATTGAGAACTATCTTGAAATCAAGGAAGAATACCTTGCAGGTCACCGCTTCAAGGGGCAAACAGATACAGAAATCGCTGTTCACTTGATTGGAAAATTTGCGGAAGAAGAAGGTCTCTCAGTTCTTGAAGCCTTCAAAAAAGCTCTTCACATCATCCGTGGTTCTTATGCCTTCGCTTTGGTCGACTCTGAAAATCCAGATGTCATCTACGTGGCGAAAAACAAATCACCACTCTTGATTGGTCTTGGAGATGGCTACAACATGGTCTGCTCAGACGCCATGGCTATGATTCGTGAGACTAACCAATACATGGAAATTCATGACCAAGAGTTGGTAATCGTCAAGGCTGATAGCGTGGAAGTTCAAGACTATGATGGCAACAGTCGTGAACGTGCTAGCTATACTGCGGAACTTGACTTGTCAGATATCGGTAAGGGAACTTATCCTTACTATATGCTTAAGGAAATTGATGAGCAACCAACTGTTATGCGTAAACTCATCCAAGCTTACACAGATGAAGCTGGTCAAGTAGTGGTTGACCCTGCTATCATCAAGGCTGTTCAAGATGCAGACCGCATCTATATCCTTGCAGCTGGAACATCTTACCATGCAGGATTTGCTTCTAAGAAGATGCTGGAAGAGTTGACAGATACACCAGTTGAACTTGGAATTTCATCTGAGTGGGGCTATGGTATGCCACTTCTCAGCAAGAAACCACTTTTCATCTTTATCAGCCAGTCTGGTGAAACAGCGGATAGCCGTCAGGTTTTGGTTAAGGCTAATGAAATGGGAATCCCAAGCTTGACAGTGACAAATGTCCCAGGTTCAACTCTTTCTCGTGAAGCTAACCATACTATGCTTCTTCACGCAGGTCCTGAAATTGCCGTGGCATCAACTAAGGCCTATACAGCGCAAATTGCAGCCCTTGCCTTCCTTGCAAAAGCAGTCGGAGAAGCAAATGGCAATGTCAAAGCGCAAGACTTTGATCTGGTTCATGAATTGTCAATCGTAGCTCAGTCTATCGAATCAACTCTTTCAGAGAAAGAAACCATTGAAGCCAAGGTTCGTGAGCTTCTTGAAACAACTCGCAATGCCTTTTACATCGGACGTGGTCAAGATTACTACGTAGCTATGGAAGCAAGCCTCAAACTTAAAGAGATTTCTTACATCCAGTGTGAAGGCTTTGCGGCAGGAGAACTTAAGCATGGAACCATTGCCTTGATTGAAGAAGGAACTCCTGTCTTGGCCCTCTTGTCTGACCCAGTTCTTGCCAACCACACTCGTGGAAATATCCAAGAGGTCGCAGCTCGTGGTGCCAAGGTTCTCACTATCGCAGAAGAAAATGTTGCTAAAGAGACCGATGATATCGTCCTTACGACTGTACATCCATACCTCTCACCAATCTCAATGGTCGTGCCAACGCAATTGGTCGCTTACTTTGCAACTCTACACCGTGGGCTTGATGTGGATAAACCACGTAACCTTGCTAAGTCAGTAACGGTAGAATAAGCTAAAAAAGTCTAGTTATCTAGGCTTTTTCTTGTGA
>CAUTUU010000025.1:0-24675 GCA_963541545.1 uncultured bacterium
CTCGTGTCAGCTTTGGTGATGGTCGCCTCAGCGCTGTCGTTACGGAAGAATTGACCCACGGGGGCCGTATTGTCCGCTTTGAATACCAAGGAATTTTCCTAGAAGTCTTGGAAAGTCTGGGTGAAATGCCACTACCACCTTATATCCATGAAAAATTGGATGACCGTGAACGTTATCAAACGGTCTACGCTAAAGAAAGTGGCTCTGCTGCTGCACCGACTGCTGGTCTTCACTTCACCAAAGAACTACTGGCAGAAATCCAAGCCAAGGGTGTCCATCTGGTCTATCTGACTCTCCATGTCGGACTCGGAACCTTTAGACCCGTTTCTGTGGACAATCTGGATGAACACGAAATGCACTCAGAATTCTATCAACTTTCTGAGGAAGCAGCTGCCACCCTTCGTTCGGTTAAGGAAAATGGTGGTCGTGTCATCGCTGTCGGAACCACTTCTATCCGCACACTGGAGACTATCGGTTCCAAATTTAATGGGCAGATCCAAGCAGATTCAGGCTGGACTAATATCTTTATCAAACCTGGATACCAATGGAAGGTTGTCGATGCCTTCTCAACCAACTTCCACCTGCCAAAATCAACTCTGGTCATGTTGGTTTCTGCTTTTGCAGGCCGTGCATTAGTCTTAGACGCTTATCACCATGCCATCCAAGAACACTACCGCTTCTTTAGTTTTGGTGATGCCATGTTTATCTATTAATTTTCATAATCAAAAAACGCATATTATCAGGCATTAAACCTTGATACTATGCGTTTTGTTATGGATAAAGAATTAGTCTGCTCTCAAGCTCTGAACACTAGCATTAATCACCGCTCCGACAATCAAAATCTTAGCGATGAGAATAAACCAGAACATCATAACCACCACGACGATGGAACTGAAGAAACGGACGTCCACGAGGTGATTAACATAGTTGTTGACATAGACTGAAAAAATATTGAGCAGTAAGACCAGAGTCAACAAGACAAAGGTGCTACCTGGCAATACATGTCGAATGCGTCGTATCTTAACATTGGGCAGGAAATAATAAAGCATGACCAAGATAGCGAAAATCAAGGCATAGACCAAGGGGCCTGTTAGATCTTGCAGGTAATCAAATAGGGGACTATCCGATTTCCAGTAGCTCTTGATAAGGTTGAGAATCATGCGACCAAATACACTGAGAAAGAGGGCTAAAGCAAAGAGAATCTGCAAACCAAAACTGACAAACAAACTCATGAGCTGATGGGAAATCATTCCACGATTTTTTGCAACTCCGTATGCTTTATTAAAAGCTTTCTGCAGGAAATTCATGGATTTGGAAAAGGAAATTCATGGATTTGGAAAAGGAAATTCATGGATTTGGAAAAGGTCCATAGGGCTGACAAAACTGCAAAACTCAACAAACCCGTTGAAGGTTGCGTCAGTACTTCTGTAATAATTTTTGCGACCACATCATACATGGTTTCTGGCAAAAATTCATTGACAACCTTTAAAAAATTGGAAACTGGAATCTGAAAATAAGGGAGGATATTGACCACCACCAAAAGCAGGGGAAAAATCGAAATCAACCAATAGTAGGCTACTGCGACACTGGTCAACTCACTATCTGAGGCTTGATAATAATGCAAAAAAGCTTTTACTAAAGGCCTGTCTATCAGCTCTTTCCACCACTTCGTCATGTCACACTCCTTCACTTACAATCTTATACTCAATGAAAATCAAAGAGCAAACTAGGAAGCTAGCCGCAGGTTGCTCAAAACACTGTTTTGAGGTTGCAGATAGAGCTGACGTGGTTTGAAGAGATTTTCGAAGAGTATTAACTAATTTCTTCTTACCAATTCCATCATATCATAAGGCAGGGTATTGGCAGCTTCCTTTAGAGAATAGTTCTCTAAGTTATTTACATTTTGCCGTAACTTCTTGGCATACTTGGTCGTAATCAATCGTTTCTCTTCATATTCGAAAATCAATTTACGCTCCAGATAATAACCTCTCAGCATTTCATCGATATTGTTGGGTTTGACACGATTGATAACCCGTTCGACAAAGGCACCACTGGTGATGATAGCTGTTTCACGGAGACGAGAATCCTGCATGAAGCTAATCAAGGAACTCTTATAAACTCCTTTTAGGTTCTCCAAACTTTCGATAATCATCTCTGTATTTTCTAGATAGAGCTCTGCAATTTGGTCATAGTCAAGGGCTCTGAGTTTCTTAGATTCTTCATTTTTCCAACTGCGGAAGGTCTTGCCAAAGGTAAAGACTTCGTGAAGGAGAAAACGTAAAATTCGCAAGGAAACAAGGAAGTAATAGGTCAATCTCGAGGCAAAGTTGCGATTGATACCTTGTTCCATGTTTTTCAAATAACGTTGGTAAACTCGATAAGCACGCTCACTCATCTTGCCTTCTTCATAGGCTTGTTCCAGACCATCACTTTCAATACTGAGGATAAGAAGTTTCAAGGCCTCCCAGTCTTCTTGAGCGCCCTTATTTTCTTGACTCAGAATGAGATTTTCAATACGTCCATGGTAATTGTCAATAGCCGCATAGAGGGGAAGTTTATTTCTAGTGTCTTCCAACTCTTTTTCCAACTCTAGCGTTACTTCATTCAAAATAGCGATATGCATGAGATAGTCCTTGCTTTCTTCCTGTTCATCAGAAAGATGAGGCAAGACCAAGAGACCTGTTAAAAAGCTGACAAGCGTCACACCTGCAACGAGGAAAAGCAAGAGAGGATACTCCTGCTCTAGATTACTTGGTATCAGAAGAATCGTAGCAATCGACACCGTTCCCTTGACACCTGAGAAGGTCAAGAGAAGCATGTCCTTCATATACTTATTTAGCTTTTTCTTGAGACGTCTAGTCCTATAGGCATAATAGCCATAAATCATGACAAAACGAATAGCAAAGAGGACAAAGGTAAGGGCTATAAGAGATACCAATAACAGTAAGGGATTATAGATTGGATTGGTCAAGATAGGCTCTGCTATCATTTCCAACTCCATCCCTAAAATCACAAAGACAGAACCGTTGAGCATAAAGTTCACTGTATGCCAGACCGTCTCGATCACCGTATCCACTTGGGCTTCGAGGAGCGTGATTTTCTTAAATCGGCTTGCCTTTAAAATCCCAGCAACCACAACGGCAATAATCCCTGAAACATGGACTTCTTCTGCTAGGAAGAAGGTCACCAGAGGCAAACTCAATTCCAGAAGGAGCTCACTAGCAATATCCGTTGCTCGTACACTAAGTAAGAAACTATGGAGGAAACGGTTGGTCATGGCTGTTAAAAAGCCAATCAAAAAACCGCCTAGGATTGAAAAGATGAGCGAACTACTCGCTTGCCCAAGGGAAAATGCTCCAGTTGTCCAAGCTGTCAAAGCTACCTGAAAAGCCACCAAACCAGATGCATCATTCAAGAGTCCTTCACCCTTAAGGATATTGGACACGCGCTTAGGAAAGCTAAACCGCTCCGAAAGAGAGGCAAAGGCAACCAAGTCCGTAGGTCCAAGGGCCGCCCCAACAGCCAAACAAGCCGCCAAGGGAAGACTGAGCCAAAGAAGATAGGCCAAGCCCCCCAAACTCAGGGTCGAGATGAAAATCACTGGAAATATGAGATAAACAATGATTCTCCAGTGTTTTAAAATAGCCGTAATATCCGCTTCTTCCGACTCTCGGAAAAGCAAGGGCCCGATAACCAGGGCCAAAAACAACTCTGTATTGAGATGAAAATCAGTATTGGGTAAAAAGAGACCAATCACGATTCCCAAAAGAATTTGCACCAAAGGAAGAGGCAAAAAGGGCAGGAGCTTATTGGTTGTACTTGAGACAATCAAGACCAGTAAAAATAGGATGAGGTAAATCAGTAATTCCACGCACGTCCTCCTTAATCTTTTTTACAACAAGATTCAAAAATCTCCTTCTGCTCTTTGATTTTTTGATCAATCTTGGAACAGTCTTTGTGCTCAATTTTTCTCTGGCACCGTTCCATTTCAAGAGCAACTAATTTTTTCTTGATTTTAAGCATTTTTTTGCTCATATGCGCTTGGTCTAACACACCCACTGCTCGTTCGTGGTGGGTTGATTCAACAAAATTCTGACGCATGGCATCCAGCTTTTCATGTAGGTATTGTTTATCCATGTCTATATCTCTCTAATTTTTCAATCATTACTAAAAATGGCGGGTTATTAACTTGGTTCAGGGTTCTGTAAATGGTAGCTGTATACTCTTGTTGGTTCAACTGACTAACAAACTCCAAGACAGCATCTTTCTCAAGGTCGCCTCCTTCATGACCATAGTAGATCATAATAGCAATCCGTCCCCCTTTGACAAGTAAACCACACAGCTTTTCTAATGCTTCAATCGTTGTCTGAGGTCTGGTAATGACAGACTTATCAGCTGACGGCAAATAGCCCAGATTAAAGATACCTGCCTTGGCTTCTGTCACAAACTGGTCCAGTGTCTCATGGCCTTGCAAGATTAACTGGGCATTTGTCATTCCAGCTTGGTTCAAACGCTCTTGGGTCTTTTCCAAGGCTTGCTCCTGAATATCAAAGGCATAGACTTTCTTGGCTAGTTTGGCTAAAAAAAGCGTGTCATGACCATTTCCCATAGTCGCATCCACTACGATATCATCCTGAGTCACTACCTCAGCCAAAAAATCATGTGCCATCTCAAGTGGTCTTTTCATTTTCAAACTCCTGTTTTATAGCCTTACATCCTTGAACGCTTCCACGACGTCGCATCTCCATCTCAATGCTGTTGAGAACTTCCCATTTATTGAGGCTCCACATAGGGCCAATCAGCATATCCCTAGGTGCATCTCCCGTGATTCGATGGATGACGATATGCTTGGGAATGATTTCCAGTTGGTCACAGATGACCTTGACATATTCGTCCTGACTCATCAGTTGCAAACGTCCCTCGTGGTAGTCTCGTTGCATACGTGTATTAGTCATCAGGTGAAGCAAGTGCAGTTTAATTCCTTGAATATCATTATCCGTGACACAGCGGCGAACATTTTCAAGCATCATCTCATGGGTTTCACCAGGCAAACCATTGATCAGATGAGAAACAATCTCAATCTTGGGATACTTTCTCAAACGTTTGACCGTTTCCACGTACAATTCATAAGAGTGGGCACGGTTAATCAGGTCAGAGGTTGTTTCATAGGTAGTCTGCAAGCCCAATTCAACCGTCACATGCATGCGCTCCGATAACTCAGCCAAATATTCAATGGTTTCGTCTGGTAAACAATCTGGGCGCGTTCCAATATTGATTCCTACCACACCTGGCTCATTGATAGCCTGCTCATAGCGTTCCCGAATCACTTCCACCTTCTCATGGGTATTGGTAAAATTTTGAAAATAAACCAGATACTTCTGAACATCTGGCCACTTACGATGCATAAAGTCAATTTCCTTATAAAATTGCTCACGGATAGGCGCATCCGGTGCGACAATAGCATCTCCAGAACCTGAAACCGTACAAAAAGTACAACCTCCATGAGCCACAGTTCCATCACGATTGGGACAGTCAAATCCCGCATCAATAGGGACTTTAAAGGTCTTTTCTCCAAAGAGTTTTCGATAATAATCATTCAAGGTATTATAAGATTTCATAACCTTCATTATAACAAAAAACACCCACAATCTCAAAAGTCTGACTTTCCTATAAATTCCTCTGTTTCTCGTTTCCATTAGCCATTTTTTATGATACAATATGGATATGATTTTAATGAAATTAGCATCTATTTTATTATTGATACTGACCTTAGTCGTCTGCATTATCATAACCAAACTGTTTAGATTAAAAAAACTAGGACGAAACTTTGCGGATTTAGCTTTTCCAGTTTTAGTATTTGAGTATTACCTGATTACAGCTAAAACCTTTACCCATAATTTCCTCCCTAGACTGGGCCTAGCCCTCTCAGTCCTAGCCATTATTCTCGTTTTTTTCTTCCTTTTGAAAAAACGCAGTTTTTACTATCCTAAATTCATCAAATTCTTCTGGCGTGCAGGATTCTTATTAACCCTTGTCATGTATATCGAAATGATTGTTGAATTAATGGCCCAGAAATAAAAAACTAAATCAAAAACACCTCAATCAAACTAAAATACAATGATTGAAGTGTTTTTCTTTATATCTTTTTCAATAAATCTTATTTTCCTTCTTTATCAGGAAAGAGAAAACCAATACCTACACAAGCCAGCACACCTGCTCCAATCACCAAGCTACTTGAAATTGTCAAAAGGTCCAAAATCGCATTTGCGATGATAAAGGCAATAATCAAGCATATCAGACTAGCCTTGTAGTCTTTTTTCAAAAGATTCTCCAGAGTGAAAAAGAGGAACAAACCTATCGGAATCAGGGACCAGAGGTTAATGTCCAAACTTGGCCAGCCAACAGAACCAAAATACAATACTGTTGCTGCTACTAAAAATACAATCCCCAATAATTTTTTCATTTGTTTATCTCCAATTTCTTTTTTAAGAACTTGAGTTATTTGATAGTGACTCCTCACGTCTCTTACAAAAATCATTATAGCAGAGGTCAGTTTCAAGAACAAGTTCTTTTGCCTGTCTGGTCTCTATCTCGGTCTAAGTGGTTGAATAATAGCGATAAATAAGGAAGTAGGTGAAAAACTTCCTCCCAAATAAAAAGGAATTAAGCAACCAAACGCTACTTAATTCCTTGAAATTATCTCATCACCTCTATTAGCCTTTAAATTTTGATAAACTCTATTTTCTAATCAATATTGTCAATACTAACCCTTTCTATCAATTCATTAGTTATCGAAACTAAGTCCATTAATAAAGCCAAAAAGAGTATCAATAGCAAAGTAAACTAACTAATTTTGTATAAATAGCTATTTTTACAAAATTGTTTCATCACCACCCTATCTAATCTCAGTACACAAACCATTTTTCTATAGATTTTGTCTTAATCTTGATCTTTTTTCTTCAATCCAAGAAGCGCTCCTACTATAAACAATATTCCAGCAAGGAATGGTGTAAGAGCTGCTCTAACCGTTCCGGTTTTTGGCAACTTATCAGAATGGTTAGTATCCGACTTACTATCAATGTTAGTATGTTTATTAGCTATATTCTCTGGTTCATTAAGATGGACTTCCTTCTTATTTTCAAAGTTTTTATCAATGACTGTAGTTGTAACATCCTTAGTTGAATCAGGTTTTTGTGAATGATTTGCTCTTTGTAAGTCCTCTTTTCTATGATTTTGATTTAATTGACTAGGATTTGCCTGTGGGTTGTCTTTCTTTTTGGATACATCAAAAGTAGGTTTATTTTCCTCCTCCTTTTTCTCCTCTATTTTCTTGAATACAGGTTTTATAAGGGTATCTTTTGATAAATTAAGAACATAGCCAGTATCTTTTTTCCCTTCGACACCAGAAATTTCCCAGCCATCAAATTGATAGCCTTCTTCTAATTCACCCTTATAAACAGGCAAAATGAAATCTTCTTCCGACACTATCGTTGAACTCATTTCTTTTCCATTTTGAATAGTCACAGTTACCCTATGAGGTTTTAGTTCGCTCACCTCTCCCGTATCTTTATTTAAAATGAATTCTTTTACGGTCGTATTTCTTGCAAAATCTTTTACAAGAATCTTAATGTTTAGTGTCTTATCTGTTAGTTGTTTAATATCATCAAATGATTTATATTCTTTTCCATTTACATAAATATGTTTTTCTTGAATCTCACCATCGAATCCATTATTTCTTTTATCATTGATGTTAAAGACTACAGATTTTCCATTAGCATATTCGATACTAGTATTTCCTTTTGGATCAATGTTTACTTCTGGTTTAACATTATCATATAAAAATTGATAGTGTACTCCAATCGCTTTCGCATTCAAATCGCTATAGCCAGTTTGAAGGTAAACATTTCCATCCATGTCTGTTACCTTATCTGGAAATCCGTTTGCTTTATAGTCTTTCATCCCCCAGTCCATGATGTCACCGTCTTTAACATTTAGCTTAATGTTAAAATCTCTAGTGTTATCAATGTGTAAATCTCCGTAGATTAAATAATTATCTACAACCGATTCATTAACTCGCAACTCCCAGTTAAAACCACCCTTATCAGAAATCTTACCTCTTAAATAGAATTCTGGATTTCGTACATAAATTTTATTAGATTTAGATGGATTAAAGTAGTTCTTGTCCATTGAAAGATTTACTGGTTTTGCATCAATAAATAACGTAGAGCCATCTTCTTTTATAGCTTCTACATTGTACATATCCTCTCCTGTATACTCTTTACCATCCTTACCAAATAATACCAGTTTAGAAGAATCTGTCACAAGATTTCCATCTTTATCGATTGCTTCCCCTTTATCGTTCATTTTAAAGGTAAACACTTGATACCTTACAATGTTAAAGCCGTCCAAAGCCGACATTAATACTGATTGAGTACTTCTTCCATCTTCAACATTTCTACTATCAGCATAAATTATTTTTTCTGAAAGGACTCTTATATTAGGATTGCCCTTTTGTATTTTTGCTATATCTTCCTGGCTATAGACTCCATTTCCTTCTAACATATCCGTTTTTCCAGGATTATAGGTAGTCACTTTTAGTGCATAGCCTTTTCTTAGAATGATGTTATCCTTTAATAGATATTGTTGTTTTTCTGAATCAGAATAGATTTTACCAGATTCCATGTCCGTTAAATTGTTTGGTTTATTTTTTGAAAGATCTCCTTCTCCTAATTCTATTACATTCCCATAACTTGATGCATAGGGATATTCTGCTTTAGTTTCCTTATTTTTTTCAGGCATTCTAATTTTAGTTTCAGCTTTTATCTGATCATCATCTTTAACAAAGAATCTCATATCTCCTGCAAAAGCTAATCCATCCACAATATCATTAATATTAGCGTATAAATCAAATGTCATCGTTTTTGAATGTGAATCATACTTGGTCGTTTTGATTTCTATCAATTTATAATTATTGCCATAATATACCTTGGCATTTTTAGAAACATTACTTATCTTTCCAAGAATTTCAAAGTGTCCATCTTTAGACGGGCTTAGAACACCATAAATTTTTGATTTGATTTCGTCAAGTTTTTCAATTTCATATTGTAAGGCACTACCATCGTCATAAGCAATGATATTTCCCTTATCATCGTATTTATAATCGTATTCCTCTGTTCTCTTACCAGTTTCACTTGTAAAGTCATCAACTTCTCTAAATTTCTTTTTAATGAGTTTCTTTAAGTCTTTACTTTCAAAATCTCTAATTGTTGAGATGGCCTTATTGATAGTAAAGCTAGATTTTTCTTCGATAGACTCTTCATTTTCTTGATGATGTTCTACTTCAGTTGTATCTTTTTTAAGACTATCATCTTTGACGTTTCCTAAATTTTTAAATTTAGATTCTGCAATCTCGCCAAGCTTTTGATATTTAGATGAATCTTGATCAGGATCTACTAGATAATAGGAAATCATCCCATTTTCATCAGCATGATCAGCAAATTTAATTCTATGGATCTTTGTGAAATTGCTAGAACCGTCTAATGCAATCACTTCAATGATTTTACCCCTTAAATCTCCTGCACCTTTAATTTCATAAATGGTATTTCCGTCTTTGTCAAGTTTCCTATTTCTTCCTTGACCCTCACCTGCATAAGTTACTTCAAGATTTTTCTCAACCTCTCCGTCTTCATTAACCAGAGCGGCGCCAGCATACCAAACTTCGTTGGCAATCTCGTCAAATTTTTCAGGATGTTCTTTTTGATCTCTCGCAAATAGCGTTTCATTCTTGTATTGCTCTTTGACCTTGTGATAAGTATCCTTTGTAATCAACTTAATTTTTTCAGGGTTTGAAAAATCAATTGAAACAATCTTTGGAGGTGTGTTATCAATTTTTACAGGAATATAGGAAACCTGCCATGGGTAATCTTTAGTTAATCTATATTTAAATTTATAGAAATATTGACCTTCTGCAATCGGTTCAAATTGACCTCTTATCTTAGTAGCAGGATCTTTGGTATCCTTGCTTTCTGGTGCATTTTCTTCTCTACCTCTAGGGTTGTAAATGAGTCCATCCCATTTCAAGTCACCCCAAACTTTTAGTTTAGAAGATTTGATTCCCTTTGCATCATTTCTTTTAGAGTTTAAAATTCCTTTAATAAAGTGTTCTCTCGAAATGACTTTTAAGTCTCTTTGATTTTCTCCTTCTTTATTTGTATTTACTATTGAAATCATTCCTTCTTCTGCACTTCTTAATACAAGTGGAGAAGGTGTTAATCCTCTCTCAAGTTGAGCATCTTGAGGATTTCCCTTTGAATCTAAAGGATAAATTTTAGCAATATTAGAACCACTTGATGATGGTGCGTTAATCCCTTCGTTATTGAAAGCAAATAATTCTGGATTTTGATCTAGGGATGTTATATTTTTATCTTTTCTATTTTGTATAACTCCTGCTGGATTAAATTTATCTATACCATGTTCTCCACCAATCCCCTTATTTAAGGTTCCTGGAATTTTCGGTTTCCCATCATCATCATAACCTTCCATTGTTTTTGATTTTGATCCTTCTTCCCAGGCCCATTTATCAAGGATTGGTTCGTGGTTCCAATTCCCAGCAAATCCCATTAGAGGCATGGATAAAGAAGGTTGGAAGTTTATTTTCTTCCTGTTGGAGTTCAGAGCTTCCATTTCTTCCACTGACTCAAAATGAATAAATGATTCTACAAATTTATTTTTATTTTTAGCCTCTCCAACGTTTATAACCGCATTTAAATCAAAGCTAGAATTTGGGCCTATAGTGAAAGTGTCATGCTCAAATGTAATATTTGCTCCTTTGACTTTTTCTGGGTGGATTTCTGGAACAATTTGCTTCCCATCTGGAGATTTTTCATCTTTGTATGTTTCATCCAGTTTGAGTCTGTCAGTTAGAGCATCTGTAGTTATAGCAGATGCTGAAACTTTAAAGGTTAAAGGTCTGTTTGATGTATTGTGAAGCTTAATTGTAAAGTATTTTTTATCTCCTTTTATTTCTTTAAGAGAAATAGAACCATAAGAGTTTACCAAACCTTTAGAATCCGTGTTTTTAAAAGTAGCTACGACGTCATTTCTCAATGCATTGGCAACATTAATTAGCCCTGCCCCCTGTTGTCTAGGTGATGCAAAGTATTGACTTTTTTCTTTCCAAGAAGTCGCATCCATCATAGGCCGTGCAGTATTTTGTAGGGCTATTTTTGTAAGACTTGTAAGATCTATTTTGTCATCTCCCTTAAGATTTTTCAAGACAGGTCTTTCAAGCAATTCCTTTAATTTTGGTCTAATCAAAACAGTAGAAGCTGCTACGATTGGAGTTGCCATACTAGTTCCTGACATATAGCCATAAGTTGATTTCCCATTAATAACATTGAGAGTGGATTTAATGTTTTTACCAGGTGCTGAAACATCAGGTTTTAAAAGTAAATCTGTTCTCGGTCCCCAAGATGTGGATCCTGCTGGAACTATGATATCTTCTTTATACAGTTCTTTGTCAGTGTCAGGTGCAAACTTAAAGTCAATTTCTTTTTCATCACCTACATTCGGTTTATTAGAATTATAGCTTGCCATATCAATTGGATAGTATTGCTCCAATTTATCTTTAAAATCTTCTTTATTATTTCTTTTGACTTTAGTTTTTTTATCAGAGTTAATCATGTTCCATAACTTTACACCATCATCTCCTGAAATTGAGAAAACTTGACTAGTAGTTCCTTCATCCTCCTCATATCCCATAGCTGGGAGCTCTGTCCAATTATCTCTATTGTAGTAATTTACAGTATTTACAACCATAATGGCGCGTGCGCCCTTATCCGTTGCTCGTTTAAAAGCATTTTTTAAATCCTTTGTATAAATTCTATCCATTACTGCAATTTTGCCCTTAAGATCCAATCCTATCAAATCTTGGTCTTGACCTTTGCCTATATATACAAATTTCAATTTACTAGGAGCTTTTGAACCATCTTCGTTTGTTATGATTTTATTCTTATCGAAAAAGGCCCCTATATTTCTGTATTTAAAACTTTCTCCTCCAATCTTAACTTTGTCAAACTCAACTGTTTGATTTTTAGCAGAAGCAACTGCTATCGCATCTTCATGTGCTGCAGTTCGTGTTACATTTCCAGTGTCGGTCATTTTCAGATTATTATTTGCCACTAAATCCCATGAAGAACTTGAAGCAGAAGTTGCATAGTTACCCGTAGCTACCACCATTGGAATGCCTGCTTTTCTTAACGCCCTAATAGCTTGCCAATATTTCTCACCTACGAGGCCCGTTCCTGTAAAGCCAGATGATACCGAAACAACATCAACATTGTGTTTGATTGAATCTTCAATAGCATGAAACATTGTTTCATCCCCTGCGAACCCAGATCCTGCGTCAGAGTACATTTTATAAGAGAAGATCTGTGCATTAGGAGCAATTCCATCTATTCCGTTAAAGTTTTTGATATCTTTTTCAGTATCATTCCCCGCAAGAATCCCTGCAATATGCATCCCATGTGGATCAAAATAATCGCTTCCATCATCAGCTTTTTCTACAGTAATTTTACCACCATTATAATAATTGAAAGCATGAGGAATTTTATCACTCAACCAGAAATTTTTATCAGTACCTTTTAAGTCTTCTTTTTTAAATCTCATTGAGCCTTTAGCATCATCATCAATCCTCATAGCCTTATGTCTATAATCTGTCCCGGTATCAATATTTGAAATGACCATACCCCGACCATCAAAATTTTTCCCAAATGGAGCATTGATAGATTTTAGGTAATCGATTGCCTCCTCAACTCCAATTTCCTTTCTGGCATGATTCATCATTGGTTGGACTTTTTGTGCCCTTTCAACCGATGAAATACCTTCTATTTGTTTAATTTTGTCCAGAGTATCTGGAGTTGTTTCTATTGCAACACCATTAAAAACCGTATCATAAGTATATAAAACTTTTGTATCCTTAAGATTGGATAATTCCTTGATTGCTTTTTCTCCAGATTCTTTATCTTTAAATTCAGCAATATAGACAAGTCTATCTTCTTTTTTGGGACTTTCCGTGTCTTTACTTGCAGACGAGTCTGCATTATCTAATTTGTATTGATTGGAATCTTCTTTTTTGATTGTTGCTTTTTCATTGTTAGTTTTATTGTCTATCACAGATTCTTTACTAACAACTTCTTTTTCCTCAATAACTGTTGTTTTCTTCTCTTCAGTATCCTTTGAAGTTTCTATAGCATTATGAATATCTTCATGTTTTTCTTTGTTTTCTTTTTGTTTACCTACTACTACTTTTTCTTTATCAGAGATAGTTACAGCATCTTCAGAGCTAGATGTGTCTGCTAAAACTACCTCATTAGGGACATGTGCTGCTAAAATAACTGCAGCTGTGGTTAGTGACAATACTGTACTTTTTTTCATTTTAATTCCTTATATATTTATTTAACTTCCAATAGATAGAAAACTTTAACTTTGCTAGCCTTTGTTATAAAAAGTTTTACTAAGTATTATCTAGGAAATAGAGTAGTACATTTATATATAATTGTTAGCTCTCTGAAAAATAGTATATCAATTAAAAAAATTTAAGTCAAGAAAAATTAATATCTGTTAATTTTATTTTTAATGTGTGTTAAAAATGATATAAAAATTTCGTACTTAACTGAAATACATTATCAGCACATTCACACCATCAAAAATGGTAGCAATCAAGTTGAAGCACTACCAGAATCACAAAGATAGATACCATTAGTGCAATGTCAACACCATTAAAGAACATAAATAACCGATAAGAACTAGGCTTAACGGTTATTTTCTACATATCTAATTTTGCAAATCTTCAGTCATATATTCACCTGTGACCTAGGCTTTACAAGTGCCTTGCTCTAGCAACTAATACTCAATGAAAATCAAAGAACAAACTAGGAAGCTAGTCGCAGGTTGCTAAAAGCACTGCTTTTAGGTTGTAGATAGAACTGACGAAGTCAGTAACATATATACGGCAAGGCGAAGCTGACGTGATTTGAAGAGATTTTCGAAGAGTATAAGCTAAATCGGCGATTACACTTACAGTATGGCACTCTGAGAATAGGTGTCAAGAAATTTTCATCTCTATTAAAAAAGCCTGTCCTGAGACAAGGCTTTGAGTTTCTTCATCTTAAGAGCCTGCACTTTCGTAGGAATCCAAGCCCTTGTCCCAGAGTTGCAAGGAAATACCTAAGAAGACTAGGGAAATCAAAATCAAACCTCCGATGTTAAAGATCACATCCTTGTCCTGCAAAACATAACTAGCAGGATAGTAGGCCGTAAAGGCAAAAGGCACGATAAAGCTAATCAACCAACGAAGAGCTGAATTATAAATTGAAATGGGATACTTGGCAAAATCATTAAACATATAGAAAATGTAAATCATGGCGCCTGACTGCTTGGTCCAAAAAGCGATACTAGCTGTCGCGATTTTCAAGGAAGTATAAATCAAGGTCGCAAAAGGAATACAAACTAGGAAAAGCAGGAATTTGGGAAGAGTCCAAGCAATGCTGGTCACTGTTGTTGCTAGTAACATGCCACCGACCAAGAGTTCCCCTAAGGCATCAATCTGAAAGGTCTCAACTAGGATGTGAAAGAGAGGATTGATAGGACGAGTCAGATACTTGTCAAACTCACCTTTTCTCACCAAGCGTTGCCCCAATGCCCAAAGATTGTCAAAAAAGAGATGGTCCAGTCCCTTGGGAATCAAGGAAAATCCATAGATAAAGGCGATTTCTTGAAAAGTCCAACCTTCTAGTGATGGAATGTGTTGAAAAATGACATTAAGAAACAAGAGGTTCAAGCCTTGAGTCAGAAAAACTCCTAGGACACCAACCACAAAATCCACCTTGTATTCCATGATTTGTTTGATGTATTGTCTGATAAAAATCAGATGCATGCGTTGATATTTTTTCATACTAACCTCCCTGAATGGTGATAAATGACTGGACTCGTTTCCAAATCAACTGAGACAAGCCCACCATCACTAAGAGCCAGAAAAACTGGAGCAAAAGCGCCTGAAGAATCTGACTGGCATCGTATTTCCCAACAATGATCATAACCGGAGTGTAGATCAAAGATGAGAAAGGCAAGAAGGAGAGAATATCTGAAACCACTTCGGGAAAGAAAGCCAAGGGAATTAAACTCCCAGACATAAAGGCCACTATGGAAGTCTTAAGCAGATTGGAACCCCATAGATTTTTAAATACAAAGGCTGAAAATCCAAAACAGATATTAAAGAAAAAGTTAATCAGGTAGGCCAGCGTTAAGCTAAAAAGATAGAGGACTGTTAAGCCCAGAACTTCTATACCCCCTTGACCCGATAAGATTTTCATCAGGACAATGACACTTAAAAATGGCAGGCCAACGCTGATAAAAATTAACCACTTGGATCCAAGTTCGGTGAAAAGATAAGAGGCCGCAAAATGCACTGGTCTCAACAAACGCATGATAATGGAGCCATCCTTGACCTCCTCCCCAATCATGAAGGAAGAATCTGACTTGGTCAAGAGATTGGTCACAAAACTCATGATGATGTAGAGGGTGATATCTGCCATACTAAATCCCTGAATCAAGGACTCCTGCGAGGAATCAAAGACTGCCTTCCAGAGATAAAAGGCCACAAAAGCCCCCATGACATCGCCAATCCGATAAAGTAGAAAGTTGACTCGATAGCTAATCAACTCCTGAATCCCTGCATTGATAAAGGGTTTATAACGTCTCCACAATTTGACCATCTTAGAGCTCCTTTCGGTAGAAGCGACGTATAATATCCTCAATATCCGTATCTACCATCTTCAAATCGCGGATTTCAAAATCAGACAGGGTTTGCTTGATAATATCAGCTGACTGGTAGCGGGAACTATCAAATTCAATATTGAGGCTATTTCCTTGTCTATCAACGGTCATATCAGGCAAGCCTTCATAGTGAGAAGCGAGATGACTTTGCCCTGGCACCAATTCAAAGGATAGAGTCTTCATCTTGCCAAAAGTCTCCTTAAGCTGGCTAACCGTCCCATCAAAAATCTCCTGCCCCTTGTCAATCATGAAAATCCGATCACAAAGTTGCTCAATATCACTCAGGTCGTGAGTGGTCAAAAGAATAGTCGTCTCTTCCTCCTGATTGATCTGGGTAATGGCACGGCGAATGTTGTCCTTGACTGAAACGTCTAAACCAATAGTAGGCTCATCTAAAAAGAGAACTTTGGGATTGTGAAGCAAGGAAGCCGCGATATCCGCCCGCATCCGTTGTCCCAGTGAAAGAGTTCGCACGGGATCCTTGATAAAGTCCTTCAAATCCAAGACTTCATTTAAAAAATCCATGCGCTTATGAAAGAGCGAATCTGGTACATCGTAAATTTCTTTCAAAACCGTGTAGGTCTCTTGCAGAGCCAAATCCCACCATAGCTGAGTACGTTGTCCAAAAACAACCCCAATATCCTTGACATAATCTTGGCGATTGTCCTGCGGAATCTTGCCGTTAATCCGACAAAAACCAGATGTCGGTTTCAAAATCCCTGTCAGCATTTTGATGGTGGTCGACTTCCCAGCGCCATTTGCTCCTATAAATCCTAAAATTTGCCCTTTTGGAACTTCAAAGGTTAAATCCTTGACCGCTTCAAAGGTCTGCTTTTCAGGATGAATAAAGGAGCGCAAAGCCCCCTTCAAACCCGGTTCCTTAACAGTCTTCACAAAATTTTTCTGAAGATGTTCCACTTCTATCATTGCCATAAATTCTCCCTATGGTAAGGAATAGCAATATTGTATTATTGACTACAAATATTCTAAATCCTTACTTTTACTCCTTCTGCATTTTATTACTAAAAAAGGCTTTATATCAACCTATTATAGTCCAATAAAAACTAGAATGCAAGCGTTTGCCTACAGATTGTGAAATTAGATATTTCTCTCTTAAATTGGTATTTTTATACTCAATGAAAATCAAAGAGCAGACTAGGAAGCTAGCCGTAGGCAGTACTTGAGTACGGCAAGGCGAAACTGACGTGGTTTGAATTTGATTTTCGAAGAGTATTAGTCCAAAATTCTGGTTTAATAGTCTCCTTAAAACGCCAAAAAACCCACCCAATGGGCAGGTTCTGTTTTGTATGGTTGAGCTAGATTAAGCTTTACCTTCTGAACCGAATACGTCGATACGTTCTTCAACTGATGCTTGGATAGCTTTTACACCGTCAGCCAAGAATTTACGTGGGTCGAAGAGTTTCTTCTTGTCGTATTCTGCTTCGTTTGCTTCGTAGTCACGAGCAAATTTACGAGTTGCGTTAGCGAATGCGATTTGGCATTCTGTGTTAACGTTAACTTTCGCAACACCAAGTTTGATAGCTGCTTGGATTTGCTCATCAGGAATACCTGATCCACCGTGCAATACGATTGGGAATCCTGGAAGAGCTTCTGTCAATTTTTGCAAGTGGTCAAGGTCAAGACCTTCCCAGTTTGCTGGGTAAGGACCGTGGATGTTACCGATACCAGCTGCCAAGAAGTCGATACCAGTTTCAACCATTGCTTTAGCGTCTTCGATTGGAGCCAATTCACCTTTACCGATGATTCCGTCTTCTTCACCACCGATAGTACCAACTTCAGCTTCTACTGAGATACCTTTAGCGTGTGCTTTTTCAACAACTTCTTTAGCCAATTTAAGGTTTTCTTCAACTGGAAGGTGTGAACCATCAAACATGATTGAAGTGTAACCAACTTCGATACACTCAAGTGCATCTTCGTAGTGACCGTGGTCAAGGTGGATAGCTACTGGTACAGTGATACCCATTGATTCAACAAGGTTAGCGATCAAGTTGCGAGCAACTTTGTAACCACCCATGTATTTAGCAGCACCCATTGAAGTTTGGATCAAAACTGGAGCTTTTTTAGCTTCTGCTGCACGCAAGATAGCTTGAGTCCACTCAAGGTTGTTTGTGTTAAATCCACCAACTGCATAACCGTTGTCACGAGCTGCTTGGACAAATTTTTCTGCTGAAACGATTGCCATTTTATCAGGCCTCCTGTATATTTTTATGGGTCATCCCATTTACATTGTTCATTTTATCACTTTTTGACAAAAAAATCTAGTTTTTCCCGCAGTTTCGATTGAATTTCTTCTATCTCCATCTATGTAAACCCTTTCTCTGCCTAGTCTTGGGCGACTTTTGGAAAAGTTATGAAGAAGGTTAGACGATTCTCCTCCATCTCGAAATGATAGGGTAATTTTTCATGTTCTAATAAACTTTTGACCACAAATAGTCCCATCCCCGAACCCTTGACCTTGCGACTAGCATTATCAGAAAAAGACTGGGCTAGTTTTTCTTGTTCTTCTGGACTACAACTATTCTCGATAAAGAGTTCCCCTTCTCTTTCGCCAATTCGAACCAAGCCACCTTGAACAGAGTGCTTGATGGCATTGCTGATGAGGTTAGACAGAATTAACTTCATAACTGATGGATTTAGATAAACCTGCTGATGGTTTAAATCATTATCAATCCGAACTTCTCTCTCCTTGGCGAGCAAGGCATAATCCTTAACGAGACTTTGCGTCATCTGGAAGAGGTCAATTGTTTCCCTATCATCTCGCAATTCCTGCACAGACGAGAGAGAAAGTATCTGCAGAACGTGGTGATTGAGCTCATCCACAATCCCCAAGGCAACTCCCAGATAGTGGTCTCTATCCTTATAGCGACCGATATTTTCTTTCATATTTTCGATCAGGATTTTCAAACTAGCCAGCGGTGTTTTCAGTTCATGGGAAGCACCACGTAGGAACTCAACCTTCATCTTCTCAAGCTGGAGAATGGCTTCATTCTTGTCATGCAAGTCCGCAATAACATTCAAAAGATGCTGGTAAAGGCTATTGATTTGTTCCTTGAGATCCCCAATCTCATCTTTGGAATCCACGCGCAATCGCACTTGGGCATCCAGCTCCATCATCCGACGGGTCACCCGCTTGATTTCCAAAATCGGTGCAACAATGGTCCGAGCATAGATGTAGGCCACCAAAAGGGAAATCAGAAAGGATGCCAACAAAGTATAGGGAAGAAACTGGAGACTGATCTGCTCTGCTTCCTTTTGCAAGTCCATGGAAGCTAGAAACTGGAGAGTCATGCTACCACCGTCTTGCGTTTTCACCTCACGCTCCTCAATAAAGAGAGAGGTGGTCTGGCGGTCCATATCTAGAGGAAGACTCTCTTTAACTTCTAACTTGTCCTCGGTCATCTCTCCCTTGACAGCTCCCTTGATATCACTAGTCTGGGAATACAGGTCTAAGACTTGCTCGATACTTTGCCTATCCTTTCCCTCTAGGGACTGGGCAATAGCTGTCGCTTTCTGACCAATGGTTTCCTGACGGTGGCTCAGATAAGTCGAGGGAAAGAGAAAATAAATGGCTAAATGGAGACAGACGACCAGAACACTAAAAATCGAGAAAGTATAGATAAATATCTTTGTAAATAAACCTGTTCGTTTCATTTTCGCTCCAATTTATAACCAACATTGCGCACTGTGAGAATACAATCCAGGTCTAGCTTTTTCCGCAATTCCTTGATATAAACATCAATGACACGGTCAAAGGGAACCTCATCTGTCGCCTTCCAGACAGCATCAATAATCTGAGAACGAGTCAAGGCCCGTCCTTCATTTTTTACTAAATAATCCAGAATTTCCAACTCTTTGGCATTGATAGGTACTTCTTGACCTGCGAGGCTTGCACTATAGCTCTCAAAGTCCACCTTAGTATCCTTATAGGAGAAGATTCGTCCCATATCATAATAGCGCTTGAAAATCGCATCTACCCTTACTTTTAAGAGGGACAGAGAAAAAGGTTTTTCCAGATAGCCATCTGCGAGCGAAGCAAAGGCACTCATCTTGTATTCCTCATCCTGAAAGGCAGTCAACATCAAAACAGGAACCTGACTAGTTTTACGAATCTCAGCTAGGACTTCTAGGCCATTGAGCTTGGGCATTTGGATATCCAGTAAAACCAAGGCTACTTCATAGCTGGAAAATTGCTCTAAGGCTTCTTGACCGTCCGCCGCCTCAATGGTTTCATAACCATAATCTGTCAAATAGTCACTGATCCCCTCACGGATCATCTCTTCATCTTCTACAATTAAAATTTTCATAGAAAAACGTTTCACATTCCTTTAAATTTCTTGTAAATCTTCTCTGTTTCATCCTGATAGGAAGAATCCTTATCTAAGTAAAACAGATAAAAATGCTACCTATTATTATACCCCATTTAGGGGAGAATAGGTAGCAAGTTTGTTATTCGCTATCCAGCAGAAGCTCTTTTGGTTGTTTTCTAAGGAGATTGCTTGAAGCAAGCGCCATAACGAGAACCACTAGAACCAAGGCAAGGACAAAGACGATGATAAAGTCTGATGTCTGAATGGAAATGTCTAGGCTCGACAAGGTCTTGCTAAAGCCATCTACTTCTGCACCACCACCAAGGTTAGAGGCTTGAGCAGCCTTGCTGGCTTGCTTGGCAACACCTGAAGTGACATTGGCAAGAACAGTATTTCCGATTGCACGCGCTGTGTAAGTAGCTAAGAAGTAAGCAGAAACGAGAGCAGGGATTGCAATCAAGATGGATTCAGTGATGAATTGACCCAAGATACTTGCCTGTTTGAGACCGATAGAGAGGAGAATACCCACTTCCTTGCGACGGGCATTGATCCAAAGGCTGAGTAAGAGGGCAAGAAGAAGAACTGAGAAACTCAAGCTACCCCAGAAGAGGAGGTTGGCCATCTTGTACATACCAGAGATGGATTGCTCAAGAGCTGGGTAGTTAGAGGAGCTCTTAACGAGTGTGTAGCTCTTCCAGTTGATACCACTGATGCCATTCAACTCTTTCATGACATCATCTAAGTTCTTGTCTGCTGTTACAAAGAAGGTTGCGTCCCCATAAATGGCTGTGTCTTCTGTGTATCCATAAAGTTTTGCAGCAGTGTGAATGTCTGTGATAGCTGTGTTTTCGTATAGTTCTTGTGAGTAGGTTACTGCTGACTTATTGTGACCATCAAAGAGTCCCTTGATTGTCACTTCAACTGTTTCCTTGGCTCCTTTTTCATTGTCTGCATCGTAGATATTGGAGTCCAATTTGACCTTATCCCCAACTTTCCAGCCGTGTTTGGCTGCCAAGTCCTTGTGCAGGAGGATCTTGTCCTTGTCGTCGTTTGTTAGGTGCTCACCTTCGACCAGTTTATAAGAACCAGAGACAAACTTGTCTTCTTTAGAGGAGTCATTGACACCTGTAATCATCAAGCTACTTCCAAAATGTTTGGCACGGTCAGGTGTCAGATTTTTCTTGGTATCTGGCGTTTCAATAAGTTCATAGCCAGTCAAATCCCCGATAGCGTTGATGCGTTTAACATAAGACTCGATGGCCTTGTTTTCGGTGATTTTTTTGATGTCCTCACCCTTAATATTCCCAGCACCACGAGGCGTTCCTTGATTGACGCGACGATTGATTTGCATGGAGAAGCTATTGGTGATATTTTTAAAGGTCTCCTGAGAAGCCTTGGCAGTAGCTCCCTTGATTGACAAGCCAACCAAACTCAAGCTCGCCATGAGGAGAATAATCAGGAAGATAACAATCGATTTGAAAAACTTCCTTGTAACATAGGCAAATGCGTTGTGTAACATAGGTTCCCTTTCTAGATTTTGTTCTTTCTTATAGTTCTAACAGAAAAGCTCATATTATTTACTAGTATTGCGAGTTTCAGTCAGTTTCTTATCCTTCAATTCAAGTGTAATATCTGACGCTTGTGCCACTTCTTTGCTGTGGGTGACGACGATGACACATTTACCTGTTTTCTGGGCAAGTGATTTGAGCAGTTCGACAATATCTCCAGCAGTTTTAGGATCCAGATTTCCTGTTGGCTCATCAGCTAGAATAACTGGAGCTTCTGATACCAGACTACGAGCAATGGCAACACGTTGCTGTTGACCACCTGATAACTGGAGAACATTCCGCTTGATCTGACTTTCATCCAAACCAAGCTCAAGAAGTGTATCCTTGCTTGCTTTTTTGTTGACCAAGCGGATATTTTCCAGTGGAGAAAGATAATCTATCAAGTTATAATTTTGAAAGACCAAGGAAATATGGTGCATACGATGGTAGGAATAGCCCTTCTTACGAATATCTTCCCCTTGGAAAAGAATCGAACCTTCAACAGGACTATCTAGACCAGCAAGGAGGGACAAGAGAGTGGATTTCCCTGCTCCCGACTCACCAATGATACTGTAAAATTTCCCGGGTTCAAAATTATAATTGATCTGATATAAAACTGCCTCAGCAGTGTTCTTATAACGGTAGGTAAGGTCTTGTAATTGTAATAAAGTCATGATTTCTCCTTCTTAACTAATTGATGATAAAATTTCTTTAGGTGATTTTCTAAATAAAAATAGGAAACAAAGGGCTACAGACAAACAACTAAGCAGAACTAGAAAAACATAGGATTCTGCAAAAGATAGGGTGCTGGTTGATAAACTGCTTGCTTTGGCTAGCGTGTCTTGTAGGGCTGCCTGATCTCCACTTGCTAGTAGAGTTTGGAGTAGATAGGATGTGATGGCATTTCCTGCAACAAATGCTGGAAGCAAAGCTCCAAGCGACACCAAAACTACCTCTAAACAGAATTGTAGGAAGATCGAGCTCTTACCTTTTCCAAGTGCCAGAAGAATCCCCACTTCGTAGACTCGTTCTCTCAACCAGAGAGACAAGACTAAAATCAAGGCGCCTGCTCCTGCTATCAACATCCCATAAAGGAAGATGGTCAGGAAGGTTTGGAAGGTTGCAACTGAGTCTTTGATTTGTTCAAAAGCCTTGTTTTCCTTCTCGACTTGGTAGCCTTGATTTTCCAAGGCCAAGTTTTCCACCTGCTTCATGAGTCCGTCCATTTCCTTAGGATTTTCTACATAGAAACGCGCTGCACTGACTTGAGGTTCACTATTTCCCAAAAGGGTCTGGCTACTTTCATAGTCTGTAAATACCTGGTTTTCACTGAAGTCTGAAGACAAGCCTGTAAATTTCTCTTGTTTTTTACCAGAGAAGATGCCAACAATCTCAAACTCTACTGTTTGCCCTTTGCCAGCTTCTGACTGTCCAGCATCCAAGCCAATCTTGTCATGAAGGGAAAGACCATTCTTCTTAGCCAACTCTTCGTGGATCAGAATTTTATTGGAATCCCCTTTTTGAAGATGTCGCCCTTCTTTTAGGTTGAAGGCCGAACTGGTAAAGGTGACATCCTTGTATGAATCCTCAAGAGCCGTTAAGCTAACCAAGTTCTTTTCCGCAACTGACAAATCATCACGTTCTACGCTCTGTTCACCAGTCACTACTTCCTTGTCTTTCAGTTTTGCGACCGTCTCGAGTTCGGGAGAGACATTTTCCAGCCCCTTAATCTGGCTCACGGATGATAAGTCCGACAACTTAAAAGTCTGTCCATTTTCTATCTTCTTAATAGAAAAAGATGTATTGAGTGATTTGTAAAGATTGGTTTCAACTGTTTTGTTGGACTTCATAAGAGTCAAACAGGCTGAAATTCCGCCCAATAGGACCAATAAAATCAGAAATAAAATAAAACTTCTCAGTCGTTTTCTGCTAACATAAGCCCAAGCTCTTTGGATTGGATTCATTTGTCACCTCCATATTTGTAAGACTATTATAAAACCCAAATATGAAATGTTTATGAAATACAAAAAAGAACTAGAGTTCTCACAAATGAGTGATGTTTCTAGTTCTTTTTGATTTATAAAGACTTCATGTAGGGAAAGCTACTAAGGATCAGATGAGATCATCTATTTAAGCATCCTCTTCATCGTCTTTTTTCTTTTTGGCAAATAGCAAACCAAATGCCCCAAGAAGAGAGAGAACTCCTAATGCACCTGTAGCATGGTCTTCTTGTGTACCAGTATTTGGCAATACTGCTTGCGGTTGAGTAGCTGAGACCTCAGCAGGGGTAGCATTATCCGGTCTAGGATTTGTATCGTCAGATGGAGTAGCTGGTCTTTGTTGACCGTCACCTGTTGGTCTAACTGGGCTCACTTTTCTGAAGATATGAGTTACAACATCACCTTTAGTTTCTGTTCTTACAAATACGTAACCCTCAATTTCACCATGTTCAAATGCTTCATTGGCTTCATCTGGTACTGATGGAGCTTTAGCATCAGGTTGCTTCAAGTCATTGCCATTTTCATCAACCCATTTAGTGATTGTAAATTGAACTTTTTGAGATACAACATAAGTTGGTGGTGTAATTAAGTTCCCATTTTCATCTACGCCAGTTGTTCCAATTGGTTTTGTATATTCTGGAATTGCCTCTTGAGTTTCTGGTTGACCATTTCTAGATAAACGTTGGACCACTACTGGAATGGTTACGGATACTGGGGTGTCTCCTGTTCGGCTGACCGTTACTGGAATATTCACTGTCTTCTCTGTTTCATCGCCAGTCCATTCGATACCCGTTGGTTTTCCTGTGACTTTTCCATCTGTTCCTACTGTCAATCCATTCGTTGGTGTTGCTGTGAATGTTGCATCGTCTTTGTTTGGATTGATCACTTTTTCAGTACTTGTATAAGGTTGTCCTTCTACTGCTGGGTTTGTAGGATTTACTTTGCCTGCTGTTAAACCATCTTTCA
>CAUTUU010000026.1:0-24325 GCA_963541545.1 uncultured bacterium
ATACCATCTAATAGTTTTAAGATATGGTAGCATATACGATACTCCTTGCTAATGCTGTTTTTTACATATCGAAGAACAATCTCTACTATTCCCTGTTTCAGATAGTGCGATACCAGGACATTGAGTGCAATAATTGGCAATCACACAAATACTGCAGTTTTTACTATCATTCAAAGTATAATTTGCTAGTTTGTAAAATATAGGTCTATCCCATATTTCTTTGATAGATGTAAAATGAATATTTCCAATACTTCTATTGAAAGTAAGTTTTTTCAGTTTTTCTAACGATTTAGGCTATTTCGTGACACACCCACAATCCGTGAAAATTCTGGTTATATCAGATTATGTGATTTTCGTAAGAATTTTATATTGTCTCCAATCATGGCGGTCTCCTTTTACTTGATAAAACTATTATAACATTGAGAAATTAAAAACTGGTTCAAAATCAATAGAATGTGTGTATTCGATACATTCAATAAATTCTTGGAAACAGTTCTACACCAGTTATACAAATCTATATACACCTATCTCATTCAAAATAAAAAGAAAGCTGCAGTTCTTTTAATCCTGTATCAACGATTCATTCTGAAATCGAATAGGAGACATTTCCCAAGTCTACAATTCACTTCATCTCAAATTAATTTTTGTAATTCACCCTTAGTTTATAGATTTTATGCTCAACAAAAGTATAAAGCATACAAAACTTCACTTTGAACCAGTATTTATACTATATTCCGTATTAAAAATTCTATTATTGGTTTTGTAAAAAACAGTCTTCAAATATCCTGAAATATAGCAAAAAGAGATTGGGTAAAAACTCATTGTCTCTTCTCACTCAAGGACTAAGTTCACTTGAGCAAACTGAATCCGCACTATCGTTCCTTTTCCGACCTCAGACTCGATACGAATCTGGTGACCCAGTTCTTCAGAAATTTTCTTAGATAGGTAAAGGCCAAGGCCAGAGGACTGCTGGGTTAGGCGACCATTGTAACCTGAAAAGCCACGTTCAAAGACTCGGAGAACATCACTGTTTTTTATCCCGATTCCCGTATCCTTGATACAGAGCTCTTGACCGTCCATATAAATCTCCAGACCACCTTCCTTGGTGTACTTGAGACTGTTGGAGATGATTTGCTCAATGACTACTAGCAGCCACTTTTTATCCGTCACAATTTCTTTATCAAGGTCATGTAGATTGACATTTAATCCTTTTTGAATAAAGAAAAGAGCATATTTACGAATTATTTCCTTGACCAAGTCCTCAATTTGAACCTGCTTTAAGACCAAATCATCATGGAAACTTTCTAAACGCAGGTACTGCAAGACTAGATTGGTATAGGAGTCAATTTTGAAAATTTCCTGTTCTAGTTGCTGCTTCAGTTGGCGATCTGCTACTTCTGCAACCAACAATTGACTAGCTGCAATGGGGGTCTTAATCTGATGGACCCATAAGGTATAGTAATCCAGCAAATCCGTCAGTTTTCTTTCTGAATCTGACCTCTGCTGATAGAGTTCCATCTCACGCGCCTCTAATTTTTCAGCCAAGGCTCTTTCCAAAGGAGACTGAGCTTCCCTCTCCCCATAGAGAATTTCCTGACGATAGACCTGCATTTCCACCAATATGTCCCAAGTGAAAAATAAGATGGTTACAAAGCAACACAAGAGGAAAAAATAGAGAAAGTAAATTCCTAAACTGGCAAATAAAAACTGAAAGAGCAAAACTAGAAACGCTAAAGCAAGCAGATAGACAAACAGACGACTACGGGAGCGCAGATAATCTAGAAAAAATTGTTTCCAATTAAGCATGCTTCAGTCCGTACCCTATCCCTTTCTTGGTCTCGATAAATCCTACCAAGCCCTGCTCTTCCAATTTTTTACGCAAACGAGCCACATTAACAGAGAGCGTATTATCATCAATAAAAAAGTCACTGTTCCAAAGTTCCCGCATCAAATCATCACGCGCTACGATATTGCCTGCATGCTCAAACAAAACTCGTAAAATCTGGAATTCGTTCTTGGTCAAATTTAAGACTTGGCCTTGATAATGTAAATCCATGGATTTGGTATTGAGGATAACACCAGCATATTCCAGTAAACTCTCGTCACGCCCAAACTCATAGGAACGACGCAACAAGCCCTGAACCTTGGCTAAAAGAACCTGCTGGTCAAACGGCTTGGTCACAAAGTCATCCGCCCCCATATTAATCGCCATGACGATATCCATAGCCTGGTCTCTGGAAGACAGAAACATGATGGGTACCTTGGAAATCTTGCGAATTTCCTGACACCAGTGATAACCATTAAACAAGGGCAAACCAATATCCATGAGGACCAGATGAGGTTCCGACTGAACAAATAGACTCAAAACTTCCATAAAGTCTTCTACCAAGACCACTTCAAATCCCCATTCAGAGAGCATTTTCCCGACTTGTTGACGAATGACCTGATCATCTTCTACTAATAAAATCTTGTGCATCTGATTCTCCTTTGCTAATTTTAGGAGTCTTAAATCCTTTAGTATAAATAGAGGGCTTAGTATCTAATACTTTTTTGACATTTCCTTGTCACAACAGCTCAAAAACAGATAGTGAATAACCCCATTGATATCATACCTTATTTTCAGACATAGTGCCAGCACTACCCATTTATTTTTAATTTTTTCAACCCTCATTTCAGTTCTTTTATACATCCCCTTAACCAAAATTTATATCTATTCTTCCAAACCTTGAGTGTAGTTAAAACGACACTCTATACTCTTCTAACATTGAAAAGCTCCTTATCAAGTGGTATCCGTAAAAAGTTCTAGCTTTCAGATTGACAATCTGAAAAAGATTTGTTAAGATATGAATGAACAATATTTAATATTCATTCAGAAAAGAGGTGAATCAAATTGGACAAAAAACATGCTTTGAAATCCGCAGCTTATGAAGTTTTTTCAAAAAAAGGATACAAGGCGACAGGAATTTCAGAAATTGCTAGACAAGCTCATATGGCAGTCGGATCTTTTTATAACTATTACGAAAGTAAAGAGGCTATTTTTTTAGATATCTATATTGATGAAAACAACCGTGTTCGCCAAACTATGATCGAAGAACTGGATTGGGAAATTGATATGATTGATCTTATTAGTCAACTCTTTGCTCAATCCAGAGCACTCGTTTCTTCCAATAAAATCCTTGCAGAATGGTACAATCCTGCCATAGCAGATGAGTTGCATAGCTACTATTCCTCAGAAGAAGGGAAAGTCACGAATCCATTTCATCAATTTCTCGTGAAAACCTTTACTCATCGTTTGCAGGCTGAAGGCCATTCTCCAGAAAAAATTCAAGATATTTTACAAGTTTACAACCTATTTTACTACATGGATATGCATATCACAGAAAATGATTTTCCAGATATTAGCAAAACTGTAGAAATACTAGCAACCAACTTCATTAAAGGAATACTGAAATAAAGAAATCTTTTCTTTATTTTTTGGAAATTATTGAATGAAAAAAAATATTATTCATTCATAGAAAATTACTACACTATAGGAGTTAAAAATGAAACGAGGGAAAAAAATGTTCATAATTATTCTAACTACACTTGGAGTGCTCGGCTTTATATCTTGGGGAATCATTACCTATCTTGGACGAAGTCAAACTTTATCGATAAAATCCATTGAAAATCCCAGCGGAGATTTGTATTTAGTTCACATCACAAAACCAAAAAATCAAATATGGAAAGCTGGCTCCTTTGCTCAGTTTAAGCTTCCTGACAGCGCGTTTGGTCCAGACAAAAATCCAGTAAAGGAGAATCAGGCTAGCCGATGGCTAACCCTTGCTTCCACTCCTGATGAGGATGAAATTCTTATTGTAACCCATAATAGTGGTAGCGTGTTTAAGGAAACCTTAACACATTTACCAGCTGGTAGTAAAATTGAAATGAGGTGGCTGGAGTCATCTTTATCTGTTAAAGACAATGACCAAGCACTAGTTTGTTTTGCCTCTGATGTCGGTATTTCTACTCTACGTCCAGTTATGAAAGAGTGGGCTGGTAAGCGCTCCATCATTCTTAATCATTTAGACAAAGGAGTAAACATTTTTGATAATGAGTTAAGAGAGCTTAGTAAGAATAATCCGAATCTAACTTATAAAACTAGCGAAACCTTTTCTCAAAGCCAAGCATTTTTAAAAAATGCGGTTGTGAAATACGGCAACCAAGCTATTTATCTCTTAACCGGCCAACCTGATGATATAAATGAGATGAAAAATTTCTTAAAAGAGAATGGGATTGACGACAAACAGATACAAACAAGTATGTTTAGAGGTTTGAAATAAAAGCAAACTGTCTTCTATGTGTCTGAATCATACCATTATAGGTCGGTATGTAGAGAGCTCGTACAAACCAACTAGTAAATTCTATGTGATTGTGATAAGATAAATAAAAAGAAAGGAGCTCTTATGGCCAATATTTTCGACTACCTGAAAGATGTCGCATACGATTCCTTTTACGATCTTCCTTTAAATGAATTAGATATTTTAGCCTTAACAGAAATCACCTACCTACCCTTTGATAATCTGGCATCCACAAGTCCTCAGCGACTTTTAGACCTGGCACCTCAGGTTCCAAGAGATCCTAACATGCTTACCAGCAAAAATCGCCTCCAATTATTGGATGAACTGGCTCAACACAAACGCTTCAAAAATTGCAAACTTACTCATTTTATCAACGACATTGACCCTGAGCTGCAAAAGCAGTTTGCGGCTATGACCTACCGCCTCACTCTCGATACCTATCTGATTGTCTTTCGTGGGACAGATGACAGTATCATTGGCTGGAAGGAAGATTTCCACCTAACCTATATGAAGGAAATTCCTGCTCAAAAGCACGCCCTCCGCTATTTAAAGAACTTTTTTGCCCACCACCCTAGGAAAAAAGTCATTCTGGCTGGGCATTCCAAGGGAGGAAATTTAGCCATCTATGCTGCTAGCCAAATTGAGCAAAGCTTGCAAAATCAGATTACAGAAGTCTATACTTTTGATGCGCCTGGTCTCCACACAGAATTGACACAGGCCGAAGGTTATCAAAGGATAATGGATAGAACCAAGGTCTTCATTCCACAAGGTTCCATTATCGGTATGATGCTAGAAATTCCTGCTCACCAAATCATCGTTCAGAGTACTGCCCTAGGTGGCATCGCCCAGCACGATACCTTTAGTTGGCAGATTGATGACAAGCAATTCGTTCAACTGGATAAGACCAATAGTGATAGTCAACAAGTAGACACAACCTTCAAAGAATGGGTAGCGACAGTCCCTGACGAAGAACTTCAACTCTACTTCGACCTCTTCTTTGGCACCATTCTAGCTGCTGGAATTAGCTCCATCAATGATCTATCTTCCTTCAAAGCTATTGAACACATTCATCATCTCTTTGTCCAAGCGCAATCCCTCACTCCAGCAGAAAGGGAAACCATGGGACGCCTTACCCAATTATTGGTTGATACCCGTTACCAAGCCTGGAAGAATAGATAATACCTTTCAAAAATCAAATATATATAAAACAAAAGACCTAGAATACATACTCTCATGTGCATTCTAAGTCTTTTTAAATAGAATCTGACTACCAAAGAATCCCTTTGTAGGCTATCAAAATGAGGGCTAATAGCAGGACATAAAAGGCAAGGAAAAGCCATTTCATTTTGACACAGAGAGCCACGTACTCCCGAATAAAAGCAGATGGTATGTAGTAGCCTGCCGTCCTACATCCGAGCCCATCTCCCTTCATATTTAGCTTACGAGCATAGGTACTTGTACGAAAGACATGATAATCATTTGTTACAAAGAGAAATTGAGGTTTGTCTACCAGTTTCTCGCCAAGTTCCTTAGAAAAGAGAAGGTTCTCGTAGGTAGTCCTTGATTGATCCTCCAGAATAATCGCATCTTGGGGAACATCTGTCTCTTCAAGCAGATAGTTTGTAATTGCCTGCGCTTCAGAAATCTTCTCATCTCCTCCTTGACCACCACTGGCAATAATTTTTATGTTAGAATTCTTAGACTTGTGGTAAGCTTCTACGGCCTTATCAATTCTCCTCTTCAGCAAAGGTGTTACCTTTTCTCCGTCTAACAAACCTGCACCATGAATGATAATAAAATCATAATGCTTCTTCTTAGGAATAAAGAGATACAAGATAGAGTACAGAATAAAAGCCACAAAAGCAAAACCAAAAATAAAGTAAGAATAAGCAATAAATGCAAATAAAATATTTAGAAAGTGATTGGTGTAAAATAATTCATGTCGTCCTCCCAATCGAAATGACATCAAAGCAAAAAATAGCAAAATGACTATTCCAAGGAGCATGGAGAGATAATTAGCCTTTGAACGTCCCTCTCGCTTCAACAAAATGACCCCATTATAGATTAAAAAGATACCACTCAGAAAAAGCAAAAAAGGAAGTAAAATAAAGGGAAATATAAAAAAAGCGAAATGAATCTTCTCATACCCATTTTGATAAAAAAGGTAGCCTAGATAAAAATAACTGGAAATGAGAGATAATAAAAATAATACTGGATTCCACAAACTTCTATTATCCTTCCAAAATGACACTATAAATGCTAATACAATTCCTATAACGAGATACATTTCTTCCTCCTTTTATGAGTTCATTTTATCATAATTATCCAAAGGAAAAAAGAGGGCATCTATCCCTCTCACTCCTTCATCTGACTCTCTGCATCGGCCACAACTTGCTCTAAGCTAGTCTGACCAAGCTCTGCCTCCATAGCCAGCTGGATTCTCTCCAATTTTTGATCCAAAACCTCATGAATATGAGCTCCGACTGGGCAATTTGGATTTGGATTGTCATGGAAACTGAAGAGTTGACCTGTCTTACCAAGACATTCAACCGCCTGATAAACATCTAAAAGACTAATGTCTTTGAGATCTTTGACAATCTCTGTTCCCCCTGTTCCACGCGCTACTGAAATCAGTTCTGCCTTCTTCAACTGGGACAAGGTTTTTCTGATAATGACAGGATTGACCCCTACACTAGCAGCCAGAAAGTCACTGGTCACCTTTCTTTCCTTACCCTTGAGGGCAATGATTATCAGCATATGAGTCGCAATGGTAAATCTACTTGGAATTTGCATACTCTTCTCCTTTTTACGAGGCTACCCTACCTCTACTCTTCTTTTTCTTTTATTATACCCTTTTTGGTTGTAATGTCAATCGTTACCACTTTTCAACCAGGCATCTAATTCCCTATCATAACCCTCTTTCTGGGCCAATTCTCTCAGAAATTCCTGATTATGAGTATGGTGGATACCATTGACCAGACTTTCATAGTAAACCTCAAAATAAGGAAGTTTCAGATCTTTTGCCATTTGTAACTCAGCTGCCACATCGTAGTCTACCCGTCGGAAGTCCATATCTACCAAGCCCTGGTCATCAAACTCCAAAACCATATACTGGGCTCGCAAGTCCTTCCGCAACTGGGCATCTAGAAAGAAAGGTTGCCCAATCGAACCCGGATTGACAATCAATTGCCCACCAGTCCCGTAACGAAGCAACTGCTGGTGAATATGACCATAAACAGCAATATCACAAGGCGGATTGGTCACCAAGCGGTCAAAGTCCTCTTGTTTGCCAGTATGAATCAACTCTCGCCCCCAGTTCTTATCAGGCAGATGATGGCTAATTCCTACCGTCAAATCACCAAACTGACGATGAAGCTGGAGTGGTTGATTGTGGAGTAGTTCAATTTCTTCTAGGGAAATTTCCTCTAAAACATACTGGCACTGGCGCAAGAGATAGCGTTGACTGGGGCGAGTACTATCCAATTCCTTACGGACACCATGCCAAAGACTGTCTTCCCAGTTTCCCAAAACTCTAGCCGTAATCGGTAGTTGAGCCAACAAGTCCAAAATCCTTCTACGCCCTGTCCCTGGCATGAGAATGTCTCCCAAAAGCCAGTATTCATCCACTCCTCGCTGCCGAGCATCTGCCAAAACAGCCTCCAAGGCGGTGGTATTTCCATGAATATCTGAAAGAAGAGCTATTTTCGTCATATCTATCTCCTCGTTTTTTCTCTTGCAATAAGTATAACATAAAAAGTCATAGCTAGAGAAATCTAGCTTTTTTTGATATACTAGATAAAGATATTAGACAAGAGGAAGCGAATGACCCCAAATAAAGAAGATTATCTAAAATGTATTTATGAAATCGGCATAGACCTGCATAAAATCACCAACAAGGAAATTGCGGCTCGCATGCAAGTCTCTCCCCCTGCCGTAACTGAAATGATTAAACGGATGAAAAGTGAAAACCTCATCCTCAAGGACAAGGAATGTGGCTATCTACTGACAGACCTCGGACTCAAATTGGTCTCTGAGCTCTATCGTAAGCACCGCTTGATTGAAGTTTTTCTAGTTCATCATTTAGACTATACGAGTGACCAGATTCACGAGGAAGCTGAGGTCTTAGAGCATACTGTATCGGACCTATTCGTGGAAAGACTGGATAAACTGCTCGGATTCCCCAAGACCTGCCCCCACGGAGGAACCATTCCAGCCAAGGGAGAACTTCTGGTTGAAATCAATAACCTACCACTAGCTGATATCAAGGAAGCTGGCTCCTACCGTCTGACTCGAGTGCACGATAGTTTTGACATTCTTCATTATCTGGACAAGCACTCACTTCACATCGGAGATCCGCTCCAAGTCCAGCAGTTTGATGGCTTCAGCAATACCTTCACTATCCTCACTAAAAATGAAGATTTACAAGTGAATATGGACATTGCC
Organism: uncultured bacterium; assembly: GCA_963541545.1. Taxonomy (GTDB): domain Bacteria; phylum Bacillota; class Bacilli; order Lactobacillales; family Streptococcaceae; genus Streptococcus. The sequence continues at coordinate 8,781 of CAUTUU010000026.1, forward strand.
AAACAACTCTATGTCGAGAAAATCAACTAATTTCTCAAGTCCCCTACCAACCCTGAAAGTTTTATTTTCAGGGTTTTATTTCTATCATTTGATTTTACTTTCATTTAGTTGTAGAATATTTGTAAAAAAAGAAAGATATTTTAACATATGAAAAAATCACTAAAAATTTTTGCGACATCCAAATGGTTTGACCTCTTCGGGGTTGCTTTGGTCGTTGGGATTGCGATTGCATCTGGTTACCTCAACTCACGCCTCGACAAATTTGTAGACTGGGGACCATGGACTGCTCTTGTTCCCTTTGGATTGATTTCTGTAACCAACGTTGGGATTTCCATGTTATCCACTCGTTTCACGGGAAAATTAAGCAAATGGGGAAATTACTTTGGCATTATCAATACCATTTTGTCTGGCACCATTGATTATATCCTTGGAAATAAGGCTGCCATTATCACCTATCCTGTCACCTTCCTCATTTATACCTTTGCTATTAAGAAATGGGAAGCTTCGCAAGAAGGCAGACCCAACCAAATGAGCCAAAAACAGCTAAAATTGGCGGCCATCATCATTTCCATCATCGCCTTCCTCTTTGCCTTTGTGACAAACTATATTGGCTATGGAGGAAAGATGAATCTCCTTGCCTACGTAACAACTATTGCCTTCGCACTGTCCCTCATTGCAAATGCTTTGAATGCATTGAAACTGACAACTCAGTGGGGATTTTGGTTGATTTACAATTTCGTTCAGCTGACAAAGGCTGGCATTCAAGGAAATTTCGCCAATATCGGTAAATACATCTTTTATATCCTCAATGCAATCGGAGCTTTATTTGTCTGGAATGATGAAGAGGTGGAACAATAAGAGGGAAATCAAATAAAGAAATCTAACAGAATCTCCTTACTAAAATTTTTTATCATTTTACTTGTAACTCCCATTCTTTTGGAGTAGAATGAAGCTAGATAAAAGAGGGAGGTCATCTTATGAAAAAACTCTTTAGAATCCATTTTGTAGCCATCGTAGTCAGCGATTTGCTACTGTTGGTAACTTTCAGACCCCGATACGAACTTTCTTTGGAGAGAGGCCTGATTTTTTGCTTCATTTTCATCCTTGCTCAAGGACTACTGCTATTTCGCTTGGTCAATCGACTCAAAAAACATTTTTCTGAGATTGATCCTCAGATGAACAAAAAAATTCACCTTTACTACTTAGAGATTCTCTCCGCTGACCTACTATTATTTGTCTTTTTAGCCATCACTGGCCCTCAACATTTTTACTCTCTTACTCCAGTCTTTACTTCCTGTCATTCTACTTTTTATTATATAACGGCTAGCCACCTGAGAGAAAACTATCCAGATTTTTACGATAAACACATCTCTTTCTGGGAGTGTTTCTAGAGAAAAGGAGGTTTTATCATGAAAAACATCATCTACATCAAAACCATTCAACTCCTTATCATCGATGGAATCATGCTGGCATTTTTAACATTTAAAGAGGGGCTTACGTGGGATTGGATTTTGATTTATAGCGGTTGGCTCATCTTCTTTCATCCTGTACTATTGACCTATCTTTCCAATCAACTTTGTGACCACTTTAGTCAACTCTATTCCCAGATTAGACCAAGATTCTGGCGTTTTACCTTACAAATCCTCCTCTGGGATAGCCTAATCATTCTCTCCTTGCTGTTTTTAAGGGATGTCCCACTTTTCCTTCAGGGAACGCTCCTCATCCTAGGACATTTCATCCCTTCCTATCGCATCTGCCAAAGTCTGAAAAGAGACTTCCCCCAAGCCTATCAAGAACCGATTTCATTTTGGAATATTTTGTGATAGATAAGAAAGACCAAGCTGGCTGGCTTGGTCTTTCTTATCTATTTTTCGTATCAAGGATAATGGTAACTGGACCGTCATTAACTAGCTCAACCTGCATATCCGCTCCAAAGATGCCTGTCTGAACAGGCACTTCTTGCACTAATTTTTGATTAAAAGCATCATAGAAATCTGAGGCCATATCAGGCTTGGCTGCGCCAGTAAAGGCTGGTCGATTGCCTTTCTTGGTATCCGCAAAGAGGGTAAACTGAGAAACAGAGAGGATTTGTCCTTCAATATCTTTGACAGATAGATTCATCTTGCCTTCTGCATCTGAAAAAATCCGCATATTGACAAGCTTTCTCACAGCATAGTCCAAATCTTCCTCTTGGTCCTCTGGTCCAATACCCACCAGTAATAAGAGGCCCTGATTGATTTTTCCCTGCACCTGACCTTCAATGCTCACTTGGGCTTTTTTAACCCGTTGAATAATGATTTTCATAATAGCCTTTCTAGTAAGAGCTCGGACAATTAGCCGTTGGTCCGTTTGACAGAATAGACTTCTGGCACACTCTTAATCTTGTCCACGACCGAAGTCAGTGTAGAGAGGTTGGCAATGCCGAAGGACACATGGATATTGGCAAATTTCATATCCTTGGTTGGTTGGGCGTTGACTGTCGAGATATTCTTGGTTGTGTTTGAGAGAACTTGTAATACATCGTTCAACAGTCCTGTACGATTGAGGCCGTAGATGTCGATATGAGCCATATACTCCTTATTTGAGCTAGAGTATTGGTCTTCCCATTCCACATCAAGAAGACGTTGCTCGTAGTTTTCTTGGGCACGCAGGTTCATACAGTCCACACGGTGAATAGCCACACCACGACCCTTGGTAATGTAACCGACAATATCGTCACCAGGAACAGGATTACAGCACTTGGCAATCCGCACTAGAAGACCTGATGCACCTTCAATGACCACACCACCCTCATGCTTAACCTTGAGGGTTTCTTTATTTTCAACCTTGACCTCTCCGCCTTTGACAAGCTCCTCTGCCTCAGCCTTGGCCTTGGCACGCTCTTCCTCACGTCGTTCCTTTTCAGTCAGACGGTTAAAGACGGTAATCGCACCGATTTCCCCAAAACCAATGGCCGCAAAGAGAGATTCTTCTGTCTTGTAGCTAGTCTTTTGTAGAACTTGGTCCATGTGGCGCTTGTCCATGAATTTATTGGCTACATAGCCATTTTCTTGGAACTGAGCCATCAACATTTCACGACCCTTATTGACAGACAATTCCTTGTCTTGATTTTTAAAGAACTGACGAATCTTGTTACGCGCCTTGCTGGTCTTGACCATATTGAGCCAGTCACGGCTAGGTCCAAAGGAGTTGGGGTTGGTGACAATTTCAACCTGATCCCCTGTCTTGAGCTTGGTTGTCAGTGGGACCATGCGACCATTGACCTTGGCCCCAGTTGCTTTTTCCCCGACTTTTGTATGGATTTCGTAGGCAAAGTCAATCGGTCCTGAATCTTTTGGAAGAGAACGGACAGCACCATCTGGAGTAAAGACATAAATCTCCTCAGCCAGATAGTTTTCCTTGACTGAATCCACAAATTCCTTGGCATCATCAGCCTGGTCTTGGAGCTCCATCATCTCCTTGATCCAGTTCATTCCAATGGCTGATTCCTTGCTGTTAACCTGCCCCTTGATACCCTTCTTATAAGCCCAGTGAGCTGCAACCCCGTACTCAGCGACCTCGTGCATTTCCTTAGTCCGAATCTGGAATTCAATCGGCCCTTTTGGCCCATAAACAGTCGTATGGATAGACTGGTAACCATTGGCCTTGCGGTTGGCAATATAGTCTTTAAAGCGACCAGGCATGGGTTTCCAAAGCTCATGCACGTAACCAAGCATGGCATAAACATCACTCTGGGTATCCAAAATACAACGAATGGCAATCAGGTCATAGATTTCCTCAAACCGTTTTCTCTTATCCTGCATTTTGCGGAAAATCGAGTAAATATGCTTGGGACGACCGTAAATCTTCCCTTTTAAGTGACGATCTGTCGTATATTCCTCTAATTTTGTGACTACCTCATCCACCAAGGCTTCACGCTCTCTGCGCTTTTCCTTCATCATGTGGGTAATCTTGTAAAACTCCGTTGGATTTAGATAACGGAAAGATAAGTCTTCCAACTCCCATTTGACACTTGAAATCCCCAAACGGTGGGCAAGTGGGGCATAGATTTCCATAGTTTCTTTGGAAATGCGCTCCTGCTTGTCTTTTCGAAGGTGTTTCAGAGTTCGCATATTATGCAAGCGGTCAGACAGTTTGACCAAGATAACACGGATGTCCTCAGACATAGCCATGAGCATCTTGCGATGGTTTTCAGCCAACTGTTCTTCATGAGATTTATACTTAACCTTACCGAGCTTGGTAACCCCATCAACGATTACGCGCACATCAGGACCAAATTCTCTTTCCAAATCATCCAAGGTCGCGTCTGTATCTTCCACCACATCATGCAAGAAACCACAAGCTACTGTTACAGCATCCAGCTTGAGTTTGGCTAAAATACCTGCCACTTGGATAGGATGAATGATATAAGGCTCGCCTGATTTGCGATATTGACCACTGTGGCATTCAACAGCATAGACCAAGGCCTTATGGACAAAAGCAACATCTTCTTTTGATAAATATTTTTGTGTTAGAGCGACAACCTCATCGCCTCTTAAATTCACTTCTTTTGGCATCTCTACTCTCCAATTCTTCCTACCATTTTATCACTTTTTTAAGAATATGAAAACTAGATTGGAACAGAATAAGAAAAAAATAATTCAGAATTGATTGATAATTCAGAATTATTAGTATATAATATATTACGAAGTTAAATTTTAAACTTAGGTGATAGAAGGAGAGATAGACGAACGGAAACCATATTGTAGCCCAAAGACTTTCTGACTTCCCTCAATTTCCTTGAAGATACGAAAGCTAAACAGTGGAACTCGTGTCACATACACTGGTACCTTGACTGGATTTTGGAATTAATACTCAATGAAAATCAAAGAGCAAACTAGCCACAGGTTGCTCAAAGCACCGCTTTGAGGTTGTAGATAAGACTGACAAAGTCAGTCACATATATACGGCAAGGCGACGTTGACGCGGTTTAAAGAGATTTTCGAAGAGTATAAAAATCCTCAAGATACTTTCTTTTATCCTTTAGTTTATAAGGAGAACACCTATGAAAAAACTGCTATTTCTATCTTTGCTCTCCTAGTGTTAGGAGTTAGCTGTTTGTTCCTATTCAGCCAACAAAGCTATAAAAAAACGGTCGTTCAATACTATGCTAACGATCAGAACCTGCCCAGTAGGATAACTTATAGTGAATATAGCGATAAACGAGAAGCCAACTACGGTGGCACTCTAAACATCACGTCTATCAAACAAGCTAATGACGGAGTTTATGCAACCTATGAAGGGCAATTGACACCTCTCCAATATTAATAAATTGATAACCAGCCTGTCTTCATCTAGTCATGCTGGTTTTTAAGTTCATTCTAAATCCTTACCTATTCTCCCTAACTGTGCTATACTTATCTTAGTACATTCTTTGAGATTGGAGTCAATATGAAAATCCATAAAACCGTCAATCCTGTTGCCTATGAAAACACCTATTACCTAGAAGGCGAAAAGCACCTCATCGTTGTCGATCCCGGTAGCCATTGGGAAGCCATTCGTCAGACCATCGAGAAGATCAACAAACCGATCTGTGCCATTCTATTGACCCACGCCCATTATGACCATATCATGAGTCTGGACTTGGTTCGTGAGACTTTTGGCAATCCTCCTGTCTATATCGCAGAGAGCGAAGCCAGCTGGCTCTATACTCCTGTCGATAATCTCTCTGGGCTTCCTCGTCATGATGATATGGCAGATGTGGTCGCAAAACCTGCAGAGCACACTTTTGTATTTCATGAGGAATATCAGCTGGAAGAATTTCGTTTTACTGTCTTACCAACACCAGGTCACTCTATCGGCGGCGTTTCTATCGTCTTTCCTGATGCTCACCTAGTCTTGACTGGTGATGCCCTTTTCCGTGAAACTATTGGACGGACAGATCTTCCGACTGGTAGCATGGAACAACTCCTCCATAGTATCCAAACCCAACTCTTCACCCTACCAAACTACGACGTCTATCCAGGGCATGGTCCTGCTACTACTATCGCTCATGAAAAAAACTTCAATCCTTTCTTCTAGTACGCAAAAAACCAAGGAATGTTTTATCCTTGGTTTTTGTGTACTGCTATTTTATGACGTCAGAATCTAGCCTAGTTTTAAATTTTATCAAATACTAGTTGACTGGAGCAAATTCTTTCCAATCAAATTTAGCTAAATCAAGTTCATTAGAAGAAATCTCCAAGACTTGCTCTGGTTTTTGATTCCCACCAATTTGGAGAGTCCCTTCTTTAATCTTTTGCACTCCGTCCTTATTAAAAGCATAAAGGCTTAAGCTCATTTCTGGTCGTGTTGACTGCCAGTCTGCATACCTAACTTGGCCATTTTCATAAATGACTAAACTGGAACGAAAGCCACCTGCAGAAGCTACATAAGCTGTATGGAGCAACTTAGGTTGTTTATTTTCTAAATAGTAAATAGCTGAAACAAATTTTTCGTCCCCAATAAGCAACTCGTCTTGACCATCCTTATTCAAATCAACAATGGCATATTTCCAAACTGGTGCATTTTTATAATCCATTCGAGAGAAAATCAGACCATATTCATCTGAAGCAATCTTGTGCTGTTTATTTTCCTCGTACAAATCTTCTCTATTACCTTGCTTTAAAAGGTCTGTCAAGTGATTATAATGTTCAATTACTTCTTCATATACACCTTGTCCAGTTTCCTTCTTATTTTCAGCATCTAATTGTGACGCCTTGCTTGAAGATTCACTATTATTTTCAGTCTTTACTTCTGTTGAAGAACTAGTCTTATCATTTTCGGATACAGATGATAATGTAGATGAAAGTTCTATTTTTTTCTCTTTTTTGTTTGCACTACAAGATGCTAAAACAAAAATAGAAAGAATAGATGAAAGCATCATTAAAAATTTCTTCATATTAACCTCTTTAGCACTTCATTTGGTAACGGTAATCCATTACCAAATAATCACACGCTCTTCTGGTGAACGCCACATACCGTCGCCTTCTTTGACATCATAGGTCGTAAAGAAATCATCGAAGTTTGGTACTTGCACATTGACACGGAGTTTGGCTGGTGCGTGCACATCGACACTAGCCAAAAGTTTCATAAATTCTGGACGACCTTTCATGCGCCAAATGCGACCGAAGTTGTAGAAAAATTCTTCTGCTAAGAAGTCTGGTTCTCTCTTAGCTGCTTCAAGCGCTGCAGCGATTCCTCCCAAGTCAGCCACGTTTTCTGACACAGTCAATTTACCGTTAATGGTTGCTCCATAAGAATCTTGTCCATCAAATTGGTCAATAACTTTTTGTGTTTTCTCCTTGAAGGCAGCATAGTCGCTCTCTGTCCACCAGTCCTTGAGACTACCATTTTCATCGAAGGAAGCTCCGTTGGTATCAAAGGCGTGGGAAATTTCATGGGCAATAACTGCCCCAATACCACCGTAGTTAGCAGAAGATGACTGATGCAAGTCATAGAAAGGTGCTTGTAAAATGGCCGCTGGGAAGACAATCAGGTTCTTCTGTGGATTGTAGTAGGCGTTGACCATATGAGCAGGCATACCCCATTCCTTATAGTCTACAGGGTGGTTCCACTTGCTCCAACTGTGCTTGATTTCCACACGTGCAAAGGATAAAGCATTGTCAAAAAGACTGACAGTTTCGTCAACCACCTTGTCCTTGTAGCGTTCTGGCAATTCTTCTGGGTAACCAATATAAGGCTTGATGACATTAAGTTTGACAATGGCCTTGTCACGAGTTTCAGGAGTCAGCCAGTCATTTTTAGCCAAGCGTTCCTTATAGACATCAATCATAGTTGCCACTTTTTTCTCCACGTCTGCCTTAGCTTCTGGAGAGAATTTTTCATGGGCATACCAGAGACCCAAGGCTTGTTTGAAAGGACCTTGTGCTAGTTGATAAGCTGCCTTGACCTTGTCTTTAGCTTCTGGAACTCCTGAAAGCGCACGACTATAGGCACCTGACAAGACACGGATTTCTTCTGTTAAATAGCTGGTTGAGAGATTCACAACACTTAAAATTAAGGTTGCCTTGAGGAGAGGCCATGCCTCTTCACTATAGAATTGATCTGCTGCTTGCCAGAAACGTTCCTCGTCTACGATAACCTTGTCTGGTACTTGTCCAAGAACGGCTTGGAAGAAGTCATCTAAAGGTAGGGCAGGCGCAAATTTCTTGAAATCTTCATATGCATATGGATGGTAGAGTTTAGCATATTCTGAACTTTCTTCATTAGAAAGCACCACTGACGCAACTCGACGGTCCAATTCTAGTCTTTTCTCTAACAAGTCTTCAATTTCTTCATCAGAGAAATCATAAGCCTTGAGGAGATTTGCGCTGCTTTCTTTCCAAAGAGTCAAGAGCTCTTCGCGCTGAGGATGGTCTTCTGCATAGTAGGTCGTATCTGGCAGGATCGTGCTTGGAGCACTGGCCCATAGAACATTGATTCTTGCATCCATAAAGTCTGGCGATACACCAAAAGGAAGGAAGTTCGGTTTTCCTGCAAGTTCAAACTCTGCTAGTCTAGCTGTAAAATCCGCAAAAGTCTCCAATTCTTGGAATTCTTTAAGGAGTGGTAAGACAGGTTTGATACCGTCAGCTTCTCTCTTATCAAAGTCACGAACTAGGCGGTGGTATTTGACAAAGTTCGCCAAGATAGCATCCTCTGGAACATCTTGCCCTGCCAACCACTTATCTGTAGTCGCCAGCATAAGTTCTTCGATTTCCTCATCTAAATCGATAAAACCACCTGTTTGAGACTTATCTGCTGGAATTTCAGCTGTCTGTTGCCATTCTCCATTGATTGCATCATAAAAATCATCTTGATAACGTGTCATCTTGTTCTCGCTTTCATTTTTCACTTATTCTTAGCTTAGCAAAAATCCCTGGGGAATGCAATTAAAAATGCCGTCTCTTACTGATCGATTTCATCATTAATATTTTAAATTTTTACCAAAATTAACTTGACTTAAAAATAAAATTAAGGTATATTAAAATCCAGGAGGAATACAACTGTATGATACGTATCGAAAACCTCAGTGTCTCCTACAAAGAAACGTTGGCACTTAAGGATATTTCACTAGTGCTCCATGGACCAACAATTACCGGTATCATTGGTCCAAACGGTGCTGGGAAATCAACATTATTAAAAGGGATGCTGGGAATTATCCCACATCAAGGTCAGGCATTTCTCGATGACAAGGAAGTTAAAAAATCCTTACATCGAATCGCCTATGTCGAACAAAAAATCAATATCGACTACAACTTTCCCATCAAGGTCAAGGAATGCGTCTCGTTAGGACTCTTTCCCTCTATCCCTCTCTTTCGAAGTTTAAAGGCTAAACATTGGAAGAAAGTGCAAGAAGCCCTTGAAATCGTCGGCCTAGCTGACTACGCTGAACGTCAAATCAGCCAACTGTCTGGAGGTCAATTCCAGCGGGTCTTGATTGCTAGATGTTTGGTTCAGGAAGCCGACTATATCCTCTTGGATGAACCCTTTGTTGGGATTGACTCTGTCAGTGAGGAAATCATCATGAATACGCTGAGAGATTTGAAAAAAGCTGGGAAGACGGTTCTCATCGTCCACCACGACCTCAGCAAGGTTGCCCACTACTTCGATCAAGTCTTGCTTGTCAATCGAGAAGTGATTGCCTTTGGTCCAACCAAAGAAACCTTTACCGAAGCCAATCTCAAAGAAGCTTACGGTAATCGACTCTTTTTCAATGGAGGTGACCTATGATTGCAGAATTTATCGATGGATTGCAAAAATTCCATTTCTTACAAAATGCCTTGATAACAGCCATTGTCATCGGGGTCGTAGCTGGAGCTGTGGGATGTTTCATCATTCTACGCGGGATGTCACTCATGGGAGATGCCATTTCACATGCTGTCTTGCCAGGTGTAGCCCTCTCCTTCATCTTGGGCCTTGACTTCTTTATCGGAGCCATTGTCTTTGGATTGCTAGCTGCCATCATCATTACCTACATCAAGGGGAACTCGATTATCAAAAGCGATACCGCCATCGGCATTACCTTTTCTTCTTTCTTAGCCCTCGGTATCATCTTGATTAGTGTCGCTAAAAGTTCAACTGACCTTTTCCATATCCTTTTTGGTAATATCCTGGCCGTCCAAGATACGGATATGTTTATTACTATGGGTGTGGGGGCAGCCATTCTCTTGTTAATCTGGATTTTCTTCAAGCAACTCTTGATAACTTCCTTTGATGAACTCTTGGCCAAAGCCATGGGAATGCCTGTTAATTTCTATCACTACCTTCTCATGGTACTCTTGACTCTCGTGTCTGTGACAGCCATGCAAAGTGTCGGAACTATCCTGATTGTAGCCATGCTGATTACCCCAGCTGCAACTGCTTATCTTTATGCTAATAGCCTGAAAAGCATGATTTTCCTTTCCTCAACCTTTGGAGCTACAGCTTCAGTTTTGGGACTCTTTATCGGCTATAGCTTTAACGTTGCGGCAGGTTCTAGTATCGTGCTTACAGCTGCTAGTTTCTTTCTCATTAGCTTCTTTATCGCTCCAAAACAACGATATTTGAAACTGAAAAATAAACATTTGTTAAAATAAGGGGCAAAACCCCAATAAATTGGAGGATCTAATGAAAAAATTAGGTACATTACTCGTTCTCTTTCTTTCCGTCATTGCTCTTGTAGCATGTGCTAGTGGAAAAAAAGATGCAGCTTCTGGTCAAAAACTAAAAGTTGTTGCTACAAACTCAATCATCGCTGATATTACTAAAAATATTGCTGGTGACAAGATTGATCTTCACAGTATCGTTCCTGTTGGCCAAGACCCGCACGAATACGAACCACTTCCTGAAGACGTTAAGAAAACTTCTCAAGCTGATTTGATTTTCTATAACGGTATCAACCTTGAAACTGGTGGCAATGCTTGGTTTACAAAATTGGTAGAAAATGCTAAGAAAACTGAAAACAAAGACTACTTTGCAGTCAGCGAAGGCGTTGATGTTATCTACCTTGAAGGTCAAAACGAAAAAGGCAAAGAAGACCCACACGCTTGGCTTAACCTTGAAAACGGTATGATCTTTGCTAAAAATATCGCAAAACAATTGAGCGCTAAAGACCCTAGCAACAAGGAATTCTACGAAAAAAATCTCAAAGAATATACTGATAAGCTAGACAAACTTGACAAGGAAGCTAAGGAGAAATTTAACAACATCCCTGCTGAGAAAAAACTCATTGTAACCAGCGAAGGATGCTTCAAATACTTCTCTAAAGCCTACGGTGTCCCAAGTGCCTACATCTGGGAAATCAACACTGAAGAAGAAGGAACACCTGACCAAATCAAGACCTTGGTTGAAAAACTTCGCCAAACAAAAACTCCTTCCCTCTTTGTAGAATCAAGTGTGGATGACCGTCCAATGAAGACTGTTTCACAAGACACAAACATCCCAATCTACGCACAAATCTTTACTGACTCTATCGCAGAACAAGGTAAAGAAGGCGACAGCTACTACAACATGATGAAATACAACCTTGACAAGATTGCTGAAGGATTGGCAAAATAATACTCTTCAAAAATCTCTTCAAACCACGTCAGCTTTATCTGCAACCTCAAAGCTGTGCTTTGAGCAACCTGCGGCTAGCTTCCTAGTTTGCTCTTTGATTTTCATTGAGTATAAGCCTCTGAAAAACGTCATTCTTTTTCCGAATTGACGTTTTTTCTCTGCCCATATTTCCAGTCAAATCATTGGAAAATTCTGACCGTTTCAGCTAAAATGGAAGAAAAATGATTGGAGTATCTTATGGTAACTTTTCTCGGAAATCCTGTGAGCTTTACAGGTAAACAACTACAAGTCGGCGACAAGGCACTTGATTTTTCTCTCACTACAACAGACCTTTCTAAAAAATCTCTGGCTGATTTTGATGGCAAGAAAAAAGTCTTGAGTGTCGTGCCTTCTATCGATACAGGCATCTGCTCAACTCAAACGCGTCGTTTTAATGAAGAACTGGCTGGACTGGATAACACGGTCGTCTTGACTGTTTCTATGGACCTACCCTTTGCCCAAAAACGTTGGTGTGGTGCTGAAGGCATTGAAAATGCCATCATGCTCTCAGACTATTTCGACCATTCCTTTGGACGTGATTATGCCCTCTTAATCAATGAGTGGCACCTATTAGCACGCGCAGTCTTTGTCCTTGATACCGACAATACTATTCGCTACGTTGAATACGTGGACAATATCAACTCTGAACCAAACTTCGCAGCTGCAATTGCAGCTGCTAAAGCCCTATAGAAAAAATCCTCTGTCACAAAGAGTTCCCTGCTCTTTGAAACGGAGGATTTTTGTTTACGAGTAAATATAAGTTTAAGCTGCTAAAAACAACTCCCTTACTCTACAGATTTCAAGGCTTCAAGCATATCAACCTTTCTCAGATGATGATTGACAAAGAAACCAAGTAGGGTCAAAATGATGCTTACTGCTGCCACTGGGATTACATAGACCTCCCAGCCTACCTGCGGATAAAAGAGAATAGTCGCAGGAGAAATCATTTGAATCAAAAATTGGTGTAAATAGAAACCAGCTACTAGACCAAGGACGATTCCCACAAGAGACAAGACAATCGTCTCACGGTAAATATAGAGAGTGACTTCTTTATTATGAAAACCCAGAACCTTGATAGTAGAGAGTTCACGGATTCTCTCAGCCACGTTGATATTGGTCAGATTGTAGAGGATAACAATAGCTAATAGAACCGACACGATGACCAAGATAGTCATGGTCTGATTGAGTGAGCTAGCAACAGAGTCGAAGAGTCGAATGGCTGCAGCATTTTGAACAACGCTGGACACCGCAACTTGATTCATAAGCAAGCCTGCCTGCCTTTCAATACTAGTAGCACTAGAATCCTTTAGCGAGACCAGATAAGTATTAGCTTGCGGCACCTGTCCGTAAAGTTGCTCATAGCTAGTCTGACTCATATAAATAAAGTGACCAACGTAGTTCTCAGCAATGGCAGCGACCTTTAGCTTCTTACCTTCAATTTCTAGAGTCTGCCCAACCTTAACACCTGCCAACTGGGCTAGTTTAGCTGTAATAACGACCCCATTTTTTAATGTCAGCTCCTGCTGATGATTTTGCAGATGAATAAAGGGAGTCAAATCTTCCTTCTCTGTCATCATAAGGGTAACGGTCTGAAGACCAGCCCTGCCTTTGAAATCCTTGTCTAACGTCTTAGAATAAATTTTCTGGTAGGCTTGAATATCTTGCCCTTTCAACACTTCTTCTAAATTTGCCTTGTCTTGATTGGTCGCACTAGGATTTTCAGAGACAATCATCTGATACTGTTGGATTTGTTGAAACTGTCTAGAAGGAACTCCTGCTACAGAGGATTGGATGCCCAAACCTGCAAAGAGCAAGGCTACAGAACCAGCCACACCAAAGATCGTCATCAACATCCGCTGCTTATAACGGAAGATATTGCGGGATGTTACCTTATGGGTAAAACTGAGACGACGCCAGATAAAATCGATACGCTCCAGTAAGATTTTAGCTCCTTTGACAGGTGGTTTAGGCAGTAAAAGCTGGGCTGCTTCATCATGAAGTTCCCTCCGAGCCACCAGATAGGCTGGTAACACACTCGCTAACCAACTCAAGCCAAGAGCCAGTAAACTATAAGTCCAATAGAACTGAATCTGGGTTTCTCCCACTACCATGCCTTTTGTAATGACACTTGAAATCACACTGGCTAGTAAATAATGGCCAAGTATGCTACCTAGAGCTGTTCCGACAGTCCCAGCTACCAGACCGTAGAGGAGGAACTTGGCGATAATATCCTTACTACGATAACCCAAGGCTTTAAAAATCCCTGCATGAGTTCGCTCTTCATCCACAAAACGAGTCATGGTTGTAAAGGTCACCATGGCTGCTACGGCATAAAGCACTACAGGAAAGATATTGCCCACTGCCCGAATACTGGCTGCAGCATTGCTGTACATGAGATAGCCCTGACCACCTGGCATGGTCTGACGATTATAGACCTGATACTTGGGCTCAGCCAAATCATCTAAAACTTGCTGATGTTTTTCTAATTTCTCCTTTTCTTGGGCTAGACTTTGTTCAGCTTGCTTTAGTTTATCTTCTTCCTTGTCCAATTCCTGCTTGGCTTGGGTAAGTTGAGCACGGACCTGGTCTCTCTGATCTTGAGGCAGCATGGCTAGTTGACTTTCCTGAGCTTGTAAACGAGCTTGAGCAGCTGCTAAACGACGCTTGCCTTCCTGCAAATTGTCCTGAGCCTTATCAAGGGTCTCTTGCCCCTTATCGAGAGACTCTTGACCTTCTTTTTTCAAGACTTGCAGACGTGCCTTACCATTATCTGATAAAGCTTGTTCAAGCTCTTCCTGATGTTGCTTGGATTTTTCTTCATAAGCTACTGAAAAAGCATTTAAACCTGACAAATCTTGATATTTCAAACGAGCTATATTATAGACTTTTTGATCAAACTGGCTAGGCAAAATCACCCCATAGGCTGTCAGAGTTCCACTTCCACTTCCTGCGTAGCCCATATCTCGCTGGGAGAGGATTTCAGCCGAATCCACAAAACCAGTAATGGTAAAAGTATGGTCTTTTAAAGAGGAATGATCACCTTCTTTTACTTTAAAACTAATCTCCTGTCCCATACTGTATTTACCCTGCAAATGACTTGCCAAAGCGATTTCCTTATCTGACTGAGGAAGTCGTCCCTCTCTGAGCTGAAAGGTTGAAATTCTCTCTGGTTTGGAATATAGTCGAATTGCATCCTGCCCATTAGCCATGGTCACATCTGTCAAGTAGCCAAACTCGACCTCTACCCCCTGAGTCTGTTCTAGTTCTTCTTGATCTGCTTGATCCAAACCATAGTTAGACATGACTGCCAAATCCAAGGTTTTAGCAGTTGTGAAATAAGCATTAGCTGTCGCCTCCATATTGGGGCTAGTCACTTTGAGACCGACTAAGGCTAGAGATCCCAACATCATCAAGATCAAGATGGATAAAAAACGTCCCTTGGAGCCTGTGAAGGACTGAATTAAGTCCTTCCAATAAGTTTTTCGCTTAATCATGCTAATACTCCAAACTGTCAATATCCTGAGGATGCTGGTTAATCACCACATCCTTGACACTAGCATCATGCATATGAATCACGCGATCAGCAATGGGGACCAAAGCTCCATTGTGAGTCACGATGATCACCGTCGCTTCCTTTTGACGAGACATATCTTGGAGAATTTTCAAAACCTGCTTACCCGTCTGATAATCCAAGGCACCAGTCGGCTCATCACAAAGGAGAATTTTAGGATTTTTGGCTACCGCGCGTGCAATGGAGACTCGCTGTTGCTCCCCTCCAGAAAGCTGTGCTGGAAAGTTATTGAGACGATGAGCCAGACCTACATCTGTCAAGACCTGTTCAGGATTCAAGGCATCTGTCACAATTTCTGAGGCCAACTCCACATTTTCCTTAGCTGTCAGATTGGAGACCAGATTGTAAAATTGAAAAACAAAACCTACATCTTCAC
>CAUTUU010000027.1:0-23965 GCA_963541545.1 uncultured bacterium
CGTCCTTTCTCGAGCTTAGCTTTTCTTCAACCCACTACAGTTGACAATGAGCCTCTTTTTCTCACTTTCTTTTTATAAAAAAGGTACTAAGAAAGATTCCTAGTACCTACTTTGTTTATTTAATACTATTTTTCATCCTCTGGACGAAAGGTTAGAGAGAGGGCTGTAATCACAGCCAAGACAACGATAATGGTCGTTTCCCACCAGTAATAGATTGGAACCCCGTGAGGGAAAACAAAATCTGTCATCAGGTTATTAAACCATTCTGGAGCAGGAATATTCTGCCTAGTTAGGAAAACATATCCCTGTAATCCAAAACCTATAGCGAAGAAAGATACAGTCTTAAACACAAACCATCCAATTGCTGTCGCAATCAAGCTCTTAATCAGATTAAAGATAAAGAGGAGAAACATGAGTGGAGTCGCAACCATCAAAACGGCAGCTCTCTCAATCACACTCGGTAGGTTCTTCATTCCTGACCAGAGGACTTTTCCTAGCCAACGTAGGCCTTTTTTCCACTTCTTCTCTTCTTCAGGTCTGGTGACTTCTGATTTTGTTTTAGTTGGGGTATAGTATCTATATCCACTTCTAGTCACATGTGCATCCATTTTCGTGTCCTTTCTCATCTCTCTTCCCCCTCTTTTTTATGGCTTCATTATACCATAGATGAGGGGGGATTTCTAGATGTTCTATTTTTTATGTTTACGAAGCCCTGCGAGACTCAACAATCCCAAAAACATTCCCCAAGTTGGAAGCATGCTTGCTGCTGTTCCAGTATTTGGAAGTGATGCTTGTGGTTGTGGCTTGTGTGGTTCTTTAGGCTCTGGTTTTGGAGGTTCTGGCGTTGTGGTTGTCACTTTAGCCGTCATCTCTTGTAAATTGACTGTATTGATAAAGGTATTTTCAACCTTTCCAGCTCCAACGCGTTCGACTTCTAGATAGAAGTCTGCATCGAAGCTACCCTTGACTCCTAAAGAATTTAGGAAGTCCTGGTTGATAATATAAGACCACTTGCCTGCTTTTTCGTCCCATTTGACGGCCACAATCTTCTTGAGGAAGTCAGGATTTGTATCCTGGTTCACTTCAAACAAGAAAGCATAAGTTGTACCTTTAGCGAGATGATCACCAGCTTTGACTACTTTACCATCCTTCAGAACAACGTCATAAGGAAGAACCAAGTCTTTCTCAGCTGTGTACTCTGTCCCTTTGAAAATCCCTGACCACTTACCTGTGAATCGATCATGAACCACATCCAACTGATCACTACCATCATATTGGAAGAGGCTATCGTGTTTAGTAGGCACGGTTACACCGTCAAGTAGATAGCGAATATATTGGCCAATCTGTACTTCTTGGCCGTCCAAGACTTTTTTATTATCCTTTTGGTCCACAGCGTGTTTTTCAGGCTTCACATCAGGAACTTGAACAGTCACCAAGTTAGAAATATAGCTATTTCCAAAGTCGATTTGCTTAAAGCTATTTTCAACTTTCTCCCCTGCTTTAACCAAGAGTTTAGCTGGGAGATCAACAGTAACATTCTTATTTGGTTTCACGTAGTTTTGATAGAAACTCTTGGAATCTTTTGCTACCCAAAGATAAAATTCACCTTTAGGATTTAAGTTCAATTCCTTCAGGATTTTATTGATTGCATCTGTACGACCTTTGTCTGAAAGGACGTGATACATGTCAAACATGTTTTTCACGTCTTTACCTGCAGCAGTCATCTTGATCTTGCTGTGGTCAACTGTGAAGGCTTTGTCTTGAACATCATCAAAGATTCCAAACTTCTTACCAATCGCTTGTGTTGAAGCAAGTGTTTTGGTATAAGGACTGTAGTCAGTCATCAAGCGGAAGGTCACGTTGCGATCAAATGTTGTAGCACCATTGATGTCCTTACCAGCACGATCTAGAACCGCTTTAACTGGTTTTGGTGGTTTCGGAGTGTAGTTGGTAACAGTGTTTGAGTACACCTCGTAGTTATTCACTAACACTTTATAGGTGTTATCATAGAAACCTTTATCATAGATTGGCTTCCAAGTAATCACAGGAGCTTCTAGGCGTTTCCCTTCGTAAGTTGCAGTAAAGGTGTAAGTATTCTTTCCTGCATCGTAAGCAACGCCCCATCCTGCTTTTTCTGTAGCTGCCTTTGTGACAGCTACATCAGAAACTGCTCCAGCTTCAAGTGGATCAATGATGGTAATCTTGTCCCCTTTTTTCAGGTTCGCATAGATATTGTCATGATTCAATGTGTAGAGCTGTGTAGCATTTTTAGCTACTGTTTGGCCGTTTGTATTGGTCTTGTCTGTATCTGCTACAGATTTGCTGACAACTGGTTTATAATGCAATTTATAGCCGTGATAACTTGCTGTCAATTTCTGATTTTTGGTTTCAGAAAGAGTTTTAAGCGCCAAGGTTGGTTTGGCTGGATTCTCTGCTTTGACCAATTCCGCTGATACAGGTTCAGTCTTAACTGGCTTCACGGTTGTTTTTGTGATAGTTGCAGTAGCTGGAACTTCAACGACTGGCGTTACAACCTTTGTATTCAAAGCGAACCAATAGGTTTGGCCATTTGGACTTTCTGGTCCATCCCATTGAATAAATTCGGTTGTGAAGGCTGTCCCTTCCTTAAAGACACCAAGTGCAGCGCCCTTGTATTGGTAAGGTGAATCAGATGTATCCCAAAGATGCCCCACATCTTCCTGACGGTTATAGTCTTCCGCATAGACATAGCCATAATCTTTGTTTTCTGTAACAGTGGAGCCGTTAATTTCAACATGAGTTCCGTTAATGGCTTTCGCACCTTCCCAACCAATACGATTGTGATTGAGTGAAGAATAGGTTAGTGTAGCAGGAGTTTTTTCACTTGCTTGGAAGGCTACTTCTTTCCCATCCACATTGTAGTAGTAGGTATCCGTAACCAAGAAATTCATGTAGTCTGCTGCTCCACCAGCTCCATCGTTACGAGCGACTACAAAGCCCTCAGTCGGATCATTCAATACATATACATCGTTTAACCCTGTCTTCCCTTGATTAAGAATCTCGAATTTTCGATGGATACGAGAAATATCATGCTTTTTACCATCTGCAGTTGAAACAGTCAAACCTTTCAGATTTGTGTAGTCAACCTCCGTTTTCCATCCAGTGCCAACATCCTTGTATTTCAAGACTTTAGTCGAGTCAAGAACACGAGTATAGCCTGATGTTCCATTTGATGAAGCAATGTAATCTTTAGTAGTTACCTGCGCTCCTGAAGCAGAGGACTCCACTGTTGCTTCAGGATTTGCGGTCGCAACGCTGAGGGCTTGCAAGACCACTTCTTTGGTATATCCCTCCGTGCTTGTCTTAGCTCGAAGCTCATCGTACTTCTTCTGCCAGTCTGCTTGGGCTTTCTTAGCTTGATCATAAGACGCTTGGTTTTGTTTCCCAATTTGCTTCGCTTCATCAGCTGAAGAAACTTCCTGTGTTTTAGAGGTTAAAAGTACACCAGAGTTTTTCAGTTCAGTTGATTTGCGATCAGCATCCTGATTGACTTCTTGACTAGCAGTTTGGCTTTCTGAGTAGGCATCAAGAAGAGCTTTGTTGAGCTCAACTTTTCTTTTTGCGGTCGCAATAGCTTGTTCATTTTGCTTTTGTAGCGCTTCTACTTCTGCGACTGAAGAGACTGTACGTGTCACTACATTAACCGTTACGCCCTGTTTCTTCAACTCTGTATCAGCGGTTTCTACAGCCTGATTCAAAATCGTAGCCTGTTTGACAGTAGCATCATACTTAGATTTTTCACCCAGGTATTTTGTTACTGCTTGTTGGTTATCTGACAAGACCTGTTTAGCTGTTTGAGTCGCTTTCTTGTTTTTGTCTGCTGAACCATCTGTGGCAGTCGAACTGTCATTGGTCACTGTGACAGTTGTTGCCCCTTCATGCTTGGCTTTTTCATCAGCTACAAATTGATTGTTCGCTTGAATAGCTTCTTGCGCCTCATGGAAGGCTTCATTGTTTTTGACTTGTTTTGTAGTCGTTGCTTCAAGTTCCTGAACTTGTTTATCCTGATCTTGTTTAATCTCAGACTTAGACTGTTCAAGTTTTGGAGCAGTGGTATCTGTCCCCTTATCAACGCTTGGTGTTTCAGATACAACTACTCCAGCTGTTTTAGCTTTGTCAGCAGCCGTTCTGACGGCTGTATTATCAATCGCTATAGACTGGCTTCCTGTTGTTTTACCAGCTTGTTTAGCGTATGCGTTGTTGTCGTTTTTGCTTTCAGGTTGGACTGCCTCATCCGCAAATGCTGATCCTGCTGAGAAGGCTACAATCCCTGCGACTGCAATACCTGATACTAAACCTTTAGCCCATTTTTTCTTACGGAAATATCCGTGTCCTTTTGTTTTTTCTGTCATATTTCTTTCTCCTTCACTTAATTAAAATAATTTTTTCTTGTAGAAGTAGCCAACCGCTGTCAACAACATTCCACCGATTGCAGCTAGGAAACTTTGTCCTGACCCTGTGTTTGGCAAAGTCACCATTTTACCATCTGCAGTTGAAACACTGATGGTCTTGTCTTCATTCGTAACACCTCCAAGCGCTTCAGGAGCGACTACAGAGCCATCTTCAAGGACAAGATTTCCATCTTTAGTGCTGACAATAGAATTACCTGTGCTGGTTTGAACAGGTGCTTTTGTCACATCATGAACGACTTGTCCTGTTGAGCTTGAAGTGGTTCCAATTTGAGACTTCCCTTGCTGGTTCGCTTGATCAGTAGTTTTTGGCTGTTCATCTGGAACACCATCGAGGCTACCTGCGTTATCCTTATCTTGCGCCTTGTCTGAAGGTGCTGGTTTATCAGCTGGCACTCCGTCAAGACTTCCTGCGTTGTCTTTGTCTTGTGGTTTATCTGATGGTGTTGGAACACCATCGAGACTACCTGCATTATCCTTGTCTTGCGCCTTGTCTGAAGGTGCTGGTTTATCAGCTGGCACTCCGTCAAGGCTTCCTGCGTTATCCTTGTCTGAGGGAGCTGTTGGATCAACTGGAGTAACTGAAGGAGCCGTTGTTTGGTCTGCAGTTCCTTCAGTCTGTGTTGTAGTTGGCTTAGTTGGAGAAACGATTTCTGTCGTTGGTGCTGAGGAATCAATTGGCGCAAGTTCGTCTGCCGATGCAAATCCGCCAGCTTGTAAAAGTACAAGTGTTGATAGCGCGAGTGTAGCTAATACTTGGTTTTTGTTCTTGTTCATTTTTCTTTTTCCTTTTCTAATTTTTAGTATTCTTAGGCTGGTAGCCTTTTCCTGTCAAGCGAAGTTCCACTCCCGATGGACTTCTGACTTTCCTAGCCACTATGTGGCTTCCTTTTTTGATAGTGCGAATTTGATCATAAACCTTTTTATAAGGCAAATGAAATTCAACATCCCTTAGAACACCGTCTACGTATCCTCTAGCCTGTTTGACTGCATAGTCTGGCTTCAGGATAAGGTCTGTTCCGTCCTCTAAGCGAGCTGTCGCACCTCCTTGTTTTCCTAAGTTTTTTAAGTCCCTTAAGCGGACAGTTGTTTCATCTATCATAGATTTCTCCTTGAAGTTGAAAGGCGAAATAACGCCGTGCTGTGTAAAAACGTATTTTTACATCGGTATTTTATACGCTGGGTTTATAGTCTAGGAACCCCTACTCCTTCAGCTTATGATCTTTATCATGCTTTTTCGTTCAGTGGCTGGACTAGATATCATTTTCTAGTTTGCTGCTCGCCCCCGTTTCTTTTTTATCCATAGCCACGCTGTATCAGGGCAAGCCTTGTATTCAGTTTTCAAAGGTCTGTAGTTTAATGACTTTTCGGTCAATATAGATTTATCTGTATTAGGTTTGATCCGATTCTGAACCTAGCAGGTAGTCAATGGTTACTCCGAAATATTCTGCCACATTTTTAGCATTCTCCAGACTTATCTGACTATATCCTGTCTCCCAGTTCGATATCGTGTTGCGAAACACCCCTATCTGATCAGCCAAGGCTTGTTGTGACAACCTAGCTTTTTTTCGTAAGTCTCTGATACGATTTTGTGTTTGTTTCCTCACATCTACTTGTCTCCTTCATTATTTGGACTTGATAGTATTTCATCATCCATTAGAGGAGCATTCTTCAGCTCCAACATGACAAGCCCTATTCCATAAGCTAAGATCAATAATAAAGCCATTGTAACTAGTTTAAACATTACTATCCTCCTGATATTGTTCCTTATTTTGTCTGATAAGTTATCTTCTTCACCCATCGAGGATTGATAGAAAACGGTGGAGTCACTGATGTAAAATTCATACTCGCTCCTGTCCCGAATGAACTTGATACCAATTTTTCTAGTTCCTCTAAGTTGAAAGTGATGGAAATACTTTCTACCGTTTTATCAAAATACTCTACAATCATTTCAATCTCTTGAACTGGTGGGGAAGGTGTAGCTTTCATAGCCTGCACTCCGTTAATTCTATCTTGGTGATTAAACAATCCCATAAAGTCACCTCTCTTTCTTTTAGCAAGTTTCGGTGTTCTTCGACAATTCGACTAGATATTGATTCAGTTTCGTCTCCGATAGTTTATCTGGATAATAACGTGCAACCAGACTTGGACACTCATCAGGGAATTTTCTAGCATATTCACTTTGTCCTGATACCTCCAGAAAGCCATTTTCTTTTTCGATAAGTAGAGCCATTTTCCAGAAGTGAATCATCATTTTGTAGAAGTAGGCTGGGACATTCTGGATTGGTTTTCCTTCAGCCTCTCCGGTTTTGATTTTAAAAATCAATTTATCAAGCTCACGTTCAAGATCCTGCAGCCAAACCTCTCCATAAATTTCCTGATCAGCTAAGAGGTTGTTGTAATTCTTCTCAACTTGGCGTTTTGCTTGATAGATTTTATTTTCAAGAATTTTTGCATCTTTCCCAAACAAACTAAGTTTCTGAACTAGTTGAGGAGAAAGAAAACCATGTTGTCCCATTTTGAATGCTTCAGAGATTGATAAATCAGATAAAGATGACTCGCCCTCGTATCGATTAGTATCGTATAGAGTATCAATCTTACTCTTCTCTGTATTTATTCCGTCCGATTCGTGGACGTTTTGAAGTCCATTTTGCGGACGTCCGTTTTTGATACTTTCGCTATTACCAATGCTTTGGGGTGCTTTTTCATAGAGAACTTTACCAAAAGCATTAACCCTCTTCAGTAACTCACCATCAGCTGAATAGTGCTCCACTATTTCTAAATTAGCATCTACTAGCTGAAGATAAAGTCTATTTGGCTTATTGAGTCCTTGCCTAACTTCTCGTAAGAGACCATGTTCTTGCAGTTCTTTCTTGATCTTAGTAACTTTCATCTTTCCCTTGTCCAATAGCAGCATCAGGTCAGAAACTGTAAAAATTAGAAAGACCGCTCCATTTTCATCAACGTAATCTCTATTTCCCTTCTGGAATGAACTGATACTTAATTTACAACGATTATAAAGAGCGCCATAAGCTAACTTAGCATCAGATGAGAGACCCGTGTAAGAACTAGTCAATTTGACATAGCCGTTCTCATTGTGTTGAATACGGGTGAAAAAGATTTCTGGAATTTGATAAAAAGTTAGGGTGGCTAGTTGGTCAATCGTGATATCTGCCATTAGTAGCCTCCTACAACTTGTAATCTCAAGCCACCAGCTTCAGGAAAATAGATAAGATGAGTTTGTTCTAACTCTTCAATAGCTGCAATAGCACGGCTTTTAGTCCATCCCATTGTATTCATCAAATCTAAAATCATTACGTCTCTAGTCAACCTTGAGACCTTTGTTTGGTGTTGTTTCATAGGTAATCCTTTCTTGTCACAAACTAGTGTTAATTCACAGCTATATCATAATGGATAATGAGAAAATCTGTTTTAAAGGGACAATCAAATAAATTATAGAATCAAGGTATATAATTTATTTCCCTAAATATACCCCATCAATTCTGGATTAAACTCCAGAGTCAACCACAAGGCTTCATCCTGAGTCAATTGGCTAGTTTGTCCCCAAGTTCCATCTCTAGCTCTTCTGGAGTAAGGATAAGTGCCAAGCTCAATTCTAGGACATAATTCATGAATAACATCATCTTTCATAACTCTCCAGAGAAGACTAGAAGGTCTATAGTAATAGCCGTCCCCAAGCCAAACTCTATTGAGATCATCGTATACAGATACTTTTTCATCAGAATTTCCTTCAGGGATACAATCAACCATATTTTCATTCTTATCAAGATCTATTACATCGAAAATTTCTAACGAATCAATATCCATAACAATTTCAATATTATCTGACATTTTTTCTCCTTTCTTTAATTTTTGCAACGAAAAAAGAGAGCGATTTTCTCGCTCTCTCAGGTTATATGATATTTAATTTTTTACTTTCCCAAAACTCTAGACACTTAGTTCTAATTTTTTTCATTTTTTCAAATCAACTTTTTCAACTTATAGTAAAAAGAGCCAGAATTGTACTGACTCTTCTATTGTTCATTAAACTTAGAAGCACGTTCTTCTCCCCACCAATAGGGCATTAGTTCTGCGACTTTAACTGTTTTTCTTATATTATAGTCCATCATGAATTCTGCATCTTTATTTTCAGCGTTCAACTCTAATAGAAATTCTCTGCAAGCGCCACAAGGCATACCCGAACTTCCACCATAAGGTGGTTTGTCTCGAAAGGCTAATACTTTTTTAACCTTAGTTTGTCCTGAAAATTGGTACATATTGAAGAGTGCTGCCCGCTCTGCGCAGAGATGGAATACACCACAGGTTCCCTCCATACAGAAACCTGTAAATATTTGTCCATCTTCTGCTTCTACTGCGGCTACGACATGGTTAGCGTAAACAAAATCAGATACTTCATGTGGATTATATAATTTCTGTGCTTCTTCGTACATCTTTTCCCAGATGTCCATTATTACATCCTTCTTATTTAGAGATTTCTTTTAACATATTTTCTATATGCTGGATTGATTTTTCGCGACCTAACAAGAAGATTGTATCTGGCAATTCTGGTCCGTGCATTTCACCTGAAACAGCAATACGAATAGGCATGAAAAGATTTTTCCCTTTAATACCTGTTTCTTTTTGGACTGCTTTAATTTGTGGGAAGATATTCTCTGTCACAAATTCATCATCTGTCATCGCTTCGAGTTTTGCTTTGAAGGCTTCAAGAACTGTTGCGACTGTTTCCCCCGCCATGACTTCGCGCTCTGCTTCTGTCAATTCTGGGAAATCTGAGAAGAAGAGATCTGTCAATGGAATAATTTCATCAACTGATTTCATTTGTGGTTTATAGAGCTCAACTAATTTTTCAGCCTTGTCAGTCAATCGACCTGCTTCTTCTAGGAATGGTTTTGCCATTTCAAAGATAGTTTCTAGGTCTGCATTCTTGATATAATCATTGCTCATCCAGTCGAGTTTCTTCTGATCAAAGGCTGCTGGAGACTTGCTGAGGCGGTTTTCATCGAAAAGTTTAATGAGTTCTTCACGAGAGAAGATTTCATCTTCACCACCTGGGTTCCAACCAAGAAGAGCAATAAAGTTAAAGACTGCTTCTGGTAAATAACCTTTTTTACGGTAGTCTTCGATAAACTGAAGGGTGTTGGTGTCACGTTTAGACAATTTTTTCCCAGTTTCAGAGTTGATAATCAAAGTCATGTGACCGAACTCTGGAGCTTCCCAACCAAGTGCTTCATAAACCATAAGTTGTTTTGGTGTATTAGCAATGTGGTCGTCTCCACGGATAACGTGGGAGATTTGCATATCGTGGTCATCGATAACAACGGCAAAGTTGTAAGTTGGGTAACCGTCTTTCTTTTGGATAACCCAGTCACCACCGATATTGCCACCTTCAAATTCGATATCGCCTTTGACCATATCATGCCACTTGTAGATACCTGACTCATTGACAGTCAAACGAACCGTTGGGATGATACCCACTGCCTCACGTTCTGCGATGTATGCTGCTTTCTCATCATCACTCATACCAAGGTATTCATTGATGTAACGAGGGGTTTCACCAGCTGCTTCTTGGCGTTCGCGCTCAGCTGCCAATTCTTCTTCTGTAACGTAAGATTTGTAGGCTTTTCCTTCAGCTAATAGTTGGTCGATGTATTTTTGATACAAATCCAAACGCTCAGACTGGCGGTAATTTTCATGTGTTTCTGGACTTTCATCCCAATCCATACCTAACCAACGAAGGTTTTCAAGCTGTGAACGTTCTCCATCCTCGACATGACGTTTACGGTCAGTATCTTCGATACGGATAATAAAAGTTCCACCGTGATGACGTGCATAAAGGTAGTTGAACAATGCTGTACGGGCATTTCCGATGTGTAGTAGTCCTGTTGGACTTGGTGCGTAACGTACGCGGATATCTTTTGACATAGTTTCTCCTATAAAGTCTCTAGGCATCTGCCTTTTTGCTCTCTATATTATATCACAAGTCTTGGCTGAGTCCAATTTCTATGGATAAAGAGAGTAAAAAGAGTGGACAAACCACTCTTTTCTTCTATTATAGACGTGCGTTAAGTTCTTTGCTCAATTCTTCAAATCCTGGTTTTCCAAGAAGGGCAAACATGTTACGTTTGTAAGCTTCAACACCTGGTTGGTCAAATGGGTTGATAGCATTCAAGTAACCTGAAAGGGCGATAGCCAATTCGAAGAAGTAGATTGTGTAACCAAGAGTGAAAGCGTCTTGCTCTGGAAGAGTCACGTACATGTTTGGTACATCACCATCTGTGTGGGCAAGAAGAACACCGTCAGTCGCTTTTTTGTTTACAAAGTCAACGTCTTTTCCTTGAAGGTAACCAAGTCCGTCAAGGTCTTCTTCCAAAGTAGGAATAATCACGTTTTTACGAGGTTTGTCAACACGAACAACTGTTTCAAACATGATACGAGTTCCTTCTTGGATAAATTGACCAAGTGAGTGCAAGTCAGTTGAGAAGTTGGCTGAAGTTGGGTAGATACCTTTTTGGTCTTTCCCTTCTGATTCACCAGCCAATTGTTTCCACCATTCTGAGAAGTATTGAAGTGATGGCTCGTAGTTTACCAAGATCTCAGTTGCATAACCTTTACGGTAAAGGATGTTACGAACTGCTGCGTATTGGTAAGCTTCGTTTTCAGAGATTTTATCTGAAGTGTAGTCTTTGCGAGCTGCGTTAGCACCTTCCATAAGGGCTTTGATGTCAGCTCCTGATGCTGCGATTGGAAGCAAACCAACAGCTGTCAATACTGAGAAGCGTCCACCGATATCATCTGGAACAACAAATGTTTCCCAACCGTTAGCGTCTGCTTCAACCTTAACAGCACCTTTTTGGCGGTCAGTTGTTGCATAGATACGTTTGTTTGCTTCTTCTTGACCGTATTTCTTAACCAAGAGTTCTTTGAAGACACGGAAAGCAATCGCTGGTTCAGTTGTTGTACCTGATTTAGAAATCACGTTTACTGAGAAGTCTTTGTCTGCAACATACTCTACCAAGTCAGCAAGGTAAGTAGATGAGATTGAGTTTCCTGCGTAAAGGATTTGTGGAGCTTTGCGCTCTTCTTTTGTTTGTAAGTTTGCAAAGTGGTGGTTCAAGAAGTCGATTGCTGCTTTAGCACCAAGGTAAGATCCTCCGATACCGATAACAACCAAAACATCGCTGTCTGACTTGATTTGCTCAGCAGCTTTCAAGATGCGGTCAAACTCTTCGCGGTCGTAGTTTTCAGGAAGGTCCAACCATCCCAAGAAGTCGCTACCAGCACCAGTTCCTTTACGGATCAATTCATCTGCTGCTGTTACTTGTGATTGCATGTATTCCACTTCATGTGGGGCAACAAATTTGTCTAAAACTTTTGAATAATCAAATTTAATATGTGACATGTTATTCCTCCAATATTTCTTCTTTTATATCATAACGCTTACCTTCGTTTTTTTCAAGTTTTTTTGTCGAATTTCTCCAATTTTTATCAGAATTCAAACGTTTGCGTAAAATCCCACATTCCAAAAATTTTGAAATAATAAAAGAAAGAACGACCAGATATTCCAGTCGTTACAGTTCATTCAATAAATACTCAAATAATTCTAAATTGCCATCTTCTTCATTGACCAGAAACTCTGGATGCCACTGCAAACCGATAATGCGGTGTTCGTCGATAGATTCAATCGCTTCGATAGTTTGGTCTCTGGGATCAATAGCAGTTACACGGAAATTAGGTGCCAAATCTTTGATACTCTGACGATGGACGGAATTGACCTGACTTTCTTTTCCAAATAGCTTAGCCACCACGCTTCCTTCCACTGTCTCAATAGAGTGAGATGTTCCGAAAGGTAGTCCTTGCCAGTGACCTTCGATTTCTTGATTGAGGGTTCCACCAAAGGCAACATTGACAAGTTGAACACCGCGGCAGATTGCCATAATTGGTTTATTTTGACGAAGTGCTTCTTTCAAGAGTGCCAATTCAAATTCATCACGGACTAGATTGTAATCATCGCTCTCGATGGTCTTTTTCTCTCCATAAAACTGAGGATGGACATTTTGACCGCCTGTCAAGATAAGTTTGTCAATCATTTCCACATAATCGCGTACAACGGACTCATCACCAACAGGAATGACTAAAGGGAGACCACCGACTTGACGAATGCTCTCTGCGAATCTACAAGATACAGATGAATGAATGTTTTTGCCTTCTGCGTCTACGGGACATAGATTTGCAGCAACTCCTACAACCGTTCTAGCCATGATGTCTCTCCTTTCGAATGTTAACGATAGTCCTATCATATCACTCAAAATGACTTTCGTCTAATATGTTTTTTTAAAGTCCGTGATAAATATTTTTTATGGACAAGAAAAAGCTGCCCACATAGGACAACTTCTTTCTTATTCGAAGACAAATTGATTGTGATAGAGTTCTGAGTAGAAGCCACCTAGTTTCAGAAGTTCATGGTGGTTACCGCGTTCAATGACTTCTCCATCTTTGAGAACAATAATCTGGTCTGCATTGAGAATGGTTTTCAAACGGTGGGCAATGACGAAACTAGTTCTGCCTGCTACAACCGCCTCCATGGCATGCTGAATCTTGCTTTCTGTCACCGTATCTACGTTTGAAGTGGCTTCATCGAGAATAAGAACTTCTGGATCCGTCATCAGGGTTCGAGCGATGGAAATCAATTGCTTCTGCCCTGTCGAGAAGATGCTCTGGTCATCATCGATAAGAGTGTCGTATTTATCAGGTAAACTTTCGATATAGTCGTGAATATGGGTTGCCTTTGCCGCCGCCTCAACCATTTCCTGATTAGCATCTGGCACACCAAAACGGATATTGTCTCGAATGGTTCCGCTAAATAAGACCGAATCTTGCAAGACAATTCCCACCTTACTTCTGAGACTATCTAAATCATAGTCACGAATGTCTTTGCCGTCAAAATAAATACCGCCAGCATCAACATCATAAAAGCGATTGATAAGATTCATAATAGTCGTTTTCCCTGACCCAGTCGGACCAACAACTGCTGTCATCTGGCCTTTCGGAGCGGAAATGCTGACATCTTTCAAAATAGGTTTATTAGGCAAATATGAGAAATCAATATGACTGATTTCGACACCTTCTTGCAACTGACTGAAGATCGGAGCATTTTCAGGTCGGATTTCTTCCTCTGCATCAAACATTTCCTGAATCCGCTCAGCCCCCGTAAATGCTAACTGAAGGCTTCCCCAACTAGCTGCAACTTGAATAATAGGTTGATAGTACTGCTGTGAAAATTGGGCGAACATAACAATCAAACCTAGGGCTGTACTTGTTTCAATAGTCTTATCATTTAAAAGTACAGCTGAACCCGCAAAGATGACGATGGCTGTATTAACCAGACTCATGCCATTCATGACAGGGAAAAGAATTCCTGAGAACATCCTTCCTTTAAAGATTGCCTTGCGCACGCGCTCATTTTGTTCAAGAAATCCTGCCATCATATCCTCTTGAATTCCTTGCACAATGACAGCTTTTTGACCTGAGATACTCTCATCCATATAAGCGTTGAGTTTCCCAACCTCTTTTTGCTGGAGGTTGGTGTATTTGCGTGCCATTTTCACGATGAAAATCAGCATAAGAAAGGCCACTGGTGTGCTGGCAATGGTGATGAGGGCCAGCTTCACATTTCTCGAAAACATGACAAGAATCAGACCAATGTATAGAACAATATTGCTCATGACCTGAATCAGGCTTTCGTTAAAGGCTTGGAGGATATTATCCAAATCACTGGTAAAACGAGACAAGATATCGCCATCTTGTCGGCGGTCAAAGAAAGAAACCGTCAATCGCGCAAGCTTGCCAAAGAGGCCTTTGCGCATCTCGTTGGTAGACTCTGCAATCACGCGCGTCATAAGACACATGTATATGACACTGGAGATAAAGAGAACCAAAACGAGCAGGCCAAGATTGACCATAATTCCTGATAGACTTTGCCAAACAAGTTCTGGATTACCATCTTGATAAGCTTGAACTAAATTAGCTAACTGCGTCACTGCTTGTCCAGAAAAGACCGGAAAGAGGGCTTGGGCAAGAGTCGCCAGAACAATCATCAGGATAACGACTACAAATGATAGCTTATAAACTTTAAAATAATTCCAAAAAAATTGAACTGTCTTCATGTTACTCCTCCTTTCCTTTCTGTGTTTCATAGATTTCACGGTAAACGGCATTGTTGGCAACCAGGTCTGCATGCGTACCTTGACCAATCAATCGTCCTTGATCTAGAACCAGAATTTTATCTGCATGAACAACCGAGCTAATCTTTTGCGCGATGATAATAGTTGTTGTCCCCTTCAAATCCTTGTTCAAAGCTTCCTGAACCAAACGTTCTGACTTGGCATCCAAGGCTGAGGTAGAATCATCAAAAATCAGAATACGTGGATTGCTGACAATTCCACGGGCAATCGACATCCGTTGTTTTTGCCCACCAGAGAAATTAGTCCCCCGTTCTTCAACTGGACTTTCAAAGGTTTTCTCCATACGATGAATGAATTCGCTGGCTTGGGCAATATTGGCTGCGCGCTCCATTTCAAATAGAGTGGCATCTCCTTTTCCCTGTCTCAAGTTATCTGCAATCGTTCCACTAAAGAGAATGGCACGTTGGAGAACGATAGAAACTGTTTTACGCAGGGTTCCTTCACTCACTTCTCGAATATCCTTGCCTCCGATTCTGATAGAGCCCTCCTGTGGGTCAAAGAGACGTGGAATCAATTGAGCCAAGGTTGACTTCCCTGCACCAGTCGCTCCAACTACACCAACCATTTGACCAGGCTCGATGGTAAAGCTCACATCTTTCAGCATCGGTTCCTTATCCATTGGATAGGTAAAGGTCACATTTTCAAATCTAAGGCTTCCAACCAACTCTTCATCTGGGATATCCTTGAAGGTCATAGCTGGCTCTGCATCAAGAATTTCTCGAATACGACGCATGGAAATCATGGCACGGCTGACAGAATTTCCCAAAAATCCAACCATAACAATGGTAAAGATAATCTGGCTTAGGTAATTGACAAAGGAAGCAATGGAACCCACAACAGAAGGATCCGACTGAACCATTCCCGCGACCAGCCAAATAGAGAGGAAGACTGCTCCGTAGCCGACCAACATCATGAAGGGTTCCACTACTGAAAAGGCATAGCCGATATAAAGATTTTGACCGAGAAGATCGTCTGAGACCTCTGTAAACTTAGCAAACTGCTCTTTTTCTTGGACAAAGGACTTGACCACACGAACACCGCGCAGATTTTCCTTGGCGATAGCATTGATACGCTCAAGAAGAGTTTGAAACTTGGCAAAACGTGGCCCCATCATCCCCATCATAACAGCAGTCAAACCAAAAATTAAGATCACCATGAGAACAATGACCCACCACAGCGAAGGAAGGGTTTGAACCGCAAGGATAAACGAACCGATGAACAAGAGGGGAAGCCTGAAAAGAATTTGGAAGGTCATCATGACCACGTTCTGAATCTGGTTGATATCGTTGGTCATGCGAACGACTAGATTTCCCGCATTAAATTGTTCAATATTGGCATAAGAAAAGGTTTGGATTTTACGGAAGGCATCCTCCCGAAGGTCGGATGAAACTCCTTGAGCAATATAGGCTGCAAGGACAACATTGAGCCCACCAGCAACCAGACCGACTAAGGCCACACCAATCAACCAAGCCCCGATACTATAAATTGCTTCATATTTCCCAGCAAGTAGGGCATCTAACACTTCCTGCAGATAACGCGGTTGCAGAAGTGAACTAGCAACCATCAAGCCTGTCATCAGAAGCGAGGCCAGTGCCTGCCACTTGTAGGTTTTTACTTTCTGAATCAGCATATTTTCTCCTTAAAAAATAGACAAAAGGGAGCGACGATGCGTCAGCTCCTTCTCATTCTGTTTGTGTGATGTTATTCTAGCAAAAAAGTGGGAACTTGTCAAAGAAGTCTCCTTGATACAGCTAGAATGACTAGTAATTTTCTCTTTATAGTTTCTGTTTTAACTCGACCAAGACATTCATAGCCTGCATGGGTGTCATGTTGTAAATGTCCAATTTAGCTAATTCTTCTAGGATAGGATGCTCTTCTGCCGTATCAAATAGTGAAATTTGTTCAGTGACAGCACTCGTTTGTCTCATGGGAGCAGGACTCTCTGTGCCCTGACTCTCCAGTTGGGTCAAAATCTTATCCGCCCTTGCTAGGAGGTCTGCTGGCAAACCAGCAATCTTGGCAACATGGATACCGTAGGATTTGTCAGCTGGGCCGGGTTCAATCTTATGAAGGAAAGTGACCTGCCCATCCTGCTCCAAGGTTGCCACATGGACATTGACCAAGTGTTCCAAGCTAGACTCTAGACTGGTCAACTCATGGTAGTGGGTCGCAAAGAGGGTCTTGGCTCCGATGTGCTCATGGATGTATTCGATGATGGACTGAGCAAGAGCCATCCCATCATAAGTTGCAGTTCCGCGTCCCAATTCATCAAAGAGAATCAAAGAATTCTTAGTCGCATGCGAAATGGCATTGTTGGCCTCCATCATCTCTACCATGAAGGTTGATTGACCTGAAACCAAATCATCGGCTGCTCCGATACGGGTAAAGATAGCATCAAAAATCGGCAAATGAGCGCTTTCTGCTGGCACATAAGAACCCAACTGAGCCATAACCGCCGTCATGGCTAACTGGCGCATGTAGGTTGACTTCCCACTCATGTTTGGCCCTGTAATCAGCTGAATACTGGTATCTTCTGCCATCTGAATCGTATTTGGAATATAGGTCTGAGCCCCCATAACCTTTTCAACAACAGCATGGCGCCCTTTTTGGATATCAATTTGTGAATCGTCGCCAAACTCAGGTCGAATCAAATGCTGGGTCTCAGCCACAACCGCCAGACTTTGCAAGACATCAACCGTCGCAATTCCTTGGGCTAGAGCTTGTAAACGCTGAATGTACTTGCTGACCTCTTCACGAATACGCATAAAGATTTCGTACTCTAGGTTGGCTGACTTCTCACGCGCCTCCAACATATCTCCCTCGATACGGGCTAATTCCTCAGTTCCAAAGCGTTCCGAGTTTTTCAGCGTCGCCTTGCGGAAAAAGTGGGCTGGCACATTTCCCAGTTGTGAATTGGTCACATGGAAATAGTAGCCATCCTTTTTATTGTAGTCAATCTTAAGCGTGCTGATACCAGAGTTTTCTCGCTCCTTGGCCTCGATCTCAGCAATCCAACCAGTCCCTTCTCTGAGAACGCGACGGTACTTGTCTAAAGTCTCATCAAATCCAGTCCGGATAATCCCCCCATCTGTAATCACATGAGGAGCTTCAGGAGCAATCGCTGCGCTAATCAAACTCTCCAACTCAGGGATTCCATCCAGTTGTGCGATAAGATAGGCTAGAGCAGGTTGCTCCATCCCCTCTAAAATCGCACGGATCCGTGGCACACTGGACAAGGTAGTCGCCAACTGCAAGAGATCCTTGGGATTGGTCTTACCAAAAGAAACCCGACTAGCCAAACGTTCGATGTCATAAACACCCTTGAGGCTGTCTGTCAAATCACTGCGCTCAAAGAAGTGGTCAAGAAAGACCTGCACGACCTCTTGACGTTGGACGATTCGCTCCTTATCAATCAAGGGACGATGGATCCAAGACCGCAAGAGACGCATTCCCATAGCCGTTTTGGTTTCATCCAAAAGCCAGAAAAGACTGCCTTGCTTCTTGCCTGAACGGGCATTCTCAACCAAATCCAGACTAGCCTTGGTCGCATAATCCATCTGCAAGAAATCTTTGATTTCATAGCGGATAACAGGCTTGAGGTGGTTCAATTCCCGCATCTGGGTTCGATGGACATATTGAAGCAGCTTACTAGAGGCCGTATGCTCCACAGCTGCTAATCGTGAATCCAGTAAATGAAGGTCCTCAAAGCCTTCTTTTCCATAGGAAAGTACCAGATTCATCTGACGACCGAGGATTTGTTCTTCTGCCTCAGACAAGTCATAACCCAGCACCACTTCTCGAGCCTTGAGGTTACGGATTTCCCCACAAACCAGCGTGAAATCCAATAGACCTGTCACATAAAAGTCTCCAGTCACCAGATCCATATAAGCTAGCCCAAATTGACTGCCATCACGGTCTATAGCAACCAAGAAATTGTTCTGACTGTCCGGCTTACTGCTATCGACCACTGTACCTGGTGTAATGACCTGGACAACCTCTCGTTTAACAACCCCAACCGCTTGCTTAGGATCTTCCATCTGTTCAGCAATGGCTACCTTATAGCCCTGCTCAATCAAGACATCGATATACTGTTGGGCAGAATGATAGGGAACACCCGCCATAGGAATCGGATTGTCGGCATTCTTGTTGCGACTCGTTAAGGAAATTTCCAGAATCTGCGCAGCATTGACCGCATCCTCATAAAATAATTCATAAAAATCACCCATCCGAAAGAGCAAAAAAGCATCTGGATATTGCTTTTTAATATCCACATACTG
Source organism: uncultured bacterium (assembly GCA_963541545.1). Taxonomy (GTDB): domain Bacteria; phylum Bacillota; class Bacilli; order Lactobacillales; family Streptococcaceae; genus Streptococcus. The sequence goes on from CAUTUU010000027.1 coordinate 18,988, forward strand.
TTGCATGCCGGGTGATAACTTTTCTGTCGCCATTTTCCGTCTCTCCTTGTCAAAAATAAGTCTTGAGAGCAACTCCCAAGACCTTACTTATCTTTCATCAAATCTAGCAAACGATCTTCCATTAGTTTGGCAACGTGCTGGTCTCGACAAATGACCAATAAGGTATTGGCACCAGCAACTGTTCCTAAAATCCATTCATCCTTGTTTGCATCTACAATATTTGCCAAAACAGAGGCTTCTCCCAATTTGGTATGAAGCACCAAGGTAAACTCTGCTCTTGCAACACCTTCTAAATGATGAGACAAAAATTCCACCAAATCAATCTTTTCTGTCTCATTTGCTAGTACATAATACACCATATCATTTTTCTTGACCTTGGTCAAGCCGATTTCGCGCAAATCACGAGACAAGGTGGTCTGAGTCACAAAGACATTGTGCGCCTCCAACCGATCTTGAATTTCTTTTTGTGTACTTAATTTCTCCTCAGTAATCATTTTTTTTATTAACTGATGACGATCTCTTTTTCTCATAAAATCCTCTTATGTGAATATTTATAACTAATTTTATAACTATATTATACCAAAAAAATAGGAGATTTCAAAAATTTTTTCTTCTTTCTTTAAAATTGTGATAAAATAGTAGAAAAGTCCAAAAAGGAGCTCTTAATGAATACAAAAGAATTGATTGCTAGCGAGTTGGCTAGCGTCATTGATAGCCTGGACCAAGAGGCTATTTTAAATTTACTGGAAACCCCTAAAAACTCAGAAATGGGAGACATTGCTTTCCCTGCTTTTTCTCTTGCAAAAGTCGAACGTAAAGCACCTCAAATGATTGCGGCTGAACTGGCTGAAAAGATTAACAGCCAAGCTTTTGAAAAGGTTGTCGCAACTGGACCTTACGTCAACTTTTTCCTTGATAAATCTACCATTTCTGCTCAAGTATTGCAAGCTGTTATCACTGAAAAAGAACACTATGCTGACCAAAATATTGGCAAACAAGAAAATGTTGTGATCGACATGTCTAGTCCCAATATCGCTAAACCATTCTCTATTGGTCATCTGCGCTCAACTGTTATCGGAGATAGCTTGTCACATATTTTCCAAAAAATCGGTTATCAAACGGTCAAGGTCAACCATTTGGGAGACTGGGGTAAACAGTTTGGGATGCTGATTGTTGCCTACAAAAAATGGGGAGACGAAGAAGCTGTAAAAGCTCATCCAATTGATGAACTTCTTAAACTCTATGTCCGCATCAACGCTGAAGCTGAAAATGACCCTAGCTTGGATGAAGAAGCACGCGAATGGTTCCGTAAACTTGAAAATGGAGACGAGGAAGCTCTCGCTCTTTGGCAATGGTTCCGTGATGAAAGTTTGGTGGAATTTAACCGCCTTTACAATGAATTGAAGGTTGAATTTGACAGCTATAACGGAGAAGCCTTCTATAACGATAAGATGGATGCAGTTGTAGACATTCTTTCTGAAAAAGGACTTCTTGTTGAGTCAGAAGGTGCCCAAGTTGTGAATCTTGAGAAATATGGAATTGAACATCCAGCCCTTATCAAGAAATCTGATGGTGCAACTCTCTATATCACACGTGACTTGGCTGCAGCTCTTTACCGTAAAAACGAATACCAATTTGTCAAATCTATCTACGTCGTTGGTCAAGAGCAATCTGCCCACTTTAAACAGCTCAAGGCTGTCTTGCAAGAGATGGGCTACGGCTGGAGTGACGACATCACTCACGTTCCTTTTGGTTTGGTTACAAAAGAAGGGAAGAAACTTTCTACTCGTAAAGGGAATGTCATCTTGCTAGAGCCTACAGTTGCAGAGGCTGTCAGTCGTGCCAAGGCCCAAATCGAAGCTAAAAATCCTGAACTTGAAAATAAAGATCAGGTGGCGCATGCTGTTGGGGTTGGAGCCATTAAATTCTATGACCTCAAGACTGACCGTACAAATGGATATGACTTCGACTTAGAGGCCATGGTATCCTTCGAGGGGGAAACTGGACCTTACGTTCAATACGCCTATGCTCGTATCCAATCAATCTTGCGCAAAGCCGATTTCAAACCAGAAACAGCTGGCAACTATAGCTTGAATGATGCTGAAAGCTGGGAAATCATTAAACTCATCCAAGACTTCCCACGTATTATCAACCGTGCAGCGGATAACTTTGAACCTTCTATCATTGCTAAATTTGCAATTAGCATGGCTCAAGCCTTTAACAAATATTATGCACATACACGTATCTTAGATGAAAGCCCAGAACGCGACAGCCGTTTAGCCCTCAGCTACGCAACTGCAGTCGTTCTCAAAGAAGCCCTTCGCTTGCTTGGAGTAGAAGCGCCAGAGAAGATGTGATTCAGTACTAACAATTGGAACTAAAGTTCCTAATTGTTAGACGCTAGCCGCTTATATGCGGACTAGCTAACTGCTTCACTAGTCATGTTCTCTAAATATAATCGATTTAGAGAACATGACGTCGTAACTATGGTGATTGGGTTAGGCGTTTCACTAATTCAACCTATTCACTACTACTTCTTTATCATACAGGGAGATTTCCTATGAGCCAATATGCTTATATCCTCGTTGTGATTAGCTTGGTTTTCCTTTTTCTGCTTAATAAGTACGAGAAGGAGAGACTGCAAAAACTCTACCAAGAACAACTTTTAAAGGATGAAACATTTAGGTCTGACATCAAAGAGAAAATTCACACGACTGAAAATATCAATGATGTCATTGCTTACATCAATAAAACTTATCATCTAGGAATGTTGCTATCAAAAGACATTACAGATCAATTGAAATAAAACGAGCTATTCTTTAAGAAATATCAAAACCGAGACTAAGAGTTTAATACTGAGTCTCGGTTTTCCGCATATTTTTCAAGCAACAAAGCCACCACTCCCCCAGTAATACAAGTGCAAAATCCTCTAGAATATGATAGAATAATGGAAAGGACTCTATTAAGGAGGAAATCATGAAAAAACAAATCGTCGCCGTCTTGGGGCCTGGTTCATGGGGAACTGCCCTTTCACAAGTCTTAAATGACAATGGACACGAGGTACGTATTTGGGGAAATATTCCCGAACAAATCAATGAAATTAATACACACCATACTAATAAGCACTACTTTAAAGATGTCGTTCTAGATGACAAAATCATTGCCTACACTGACTTAGCAGAGGCATTGAAAGATGTGGATGCGATTTTGTTTGTTGTCCCAACAAAAGTGACACGACTTGTTGCCCAACAAGTTGCACAAACCCTAGACCATAAGGCAATTATCATGCACGCATCAAAGGGATTGGAACCTGATAGCCATAAACGATTATCAACCATCCTTGAAGAAGAAATTCCTGAACAGCTCCGCAGTGATATTGTCGTTGTCTCAGGGCCTAGCCATGCAGAAGAGACCATTGTGCGTGACCTGACTTTAATCACTGCTGCTTCTAAAGACTTACAAACAGCTCAATACGTTCAGGAACTCTTTAGCAATCACTACTTCCGACTTTATACCAATACAGATGTTATTGGAGTCGAAACTGCCGGTGCTCTCAAAAATATTATTGCTGTCGGTGCCGGAGCTTTACATGGTCTAGGATTTGGTGATAATGCTAAGGCAGCCATCATCGCTCGAGGCCTGGCAGAAATTACCCGTCTAGGTGTAGCACTCGGGGCCAGTCCATTGACCTATAGTGGCTTATCTGGTGTGGGAGATTTGATCGTAACTGGAACCTCCATCCACTCTCGTAACTGGAGAGCCGGAGATGCTCTTGGTCGTGGAGAATCTCTAGCTGATATCGAAGCCAATATGGGCATGGTAATAGAAGGAATTTCAACGACCCGAGCAGCCTATGAGCTAGCGCAAGAACTTGGGGTTTATATGCCAATCACACAGGCCATTTACCAAGTTATCTACCACGGAACCAATATCAAAGATGCCATTTATGACATCATGAACAATGAATTTAAAGCAGAAAATGAGTGGTCTTAACCCTCTAGAGAAAGGATTCTTATGACATCAAAAGTTAGAAAAGCAGTCATCCCTGCCGCTGGACTCGGAACTCGTTTCTTACCAGCCACCAAAGCACTTGCCAAAGAAATGTTGCCAATTGTAGACAAACCAACTATCCAATTTATCGTAGAAGAAGCTCTTAAGTCAGGCATTGAAGATATTCTGGTTGTCACTGGTAAGTCAAAACGTTCTATTGAGGACCATTTTGACTCAAACTTTGAACTTGAGTACAACCTCAAGGAAAAGGGCAAACACGACTTGCTAAAATTGGTAGACGAAACGACCGGTATTCGCCTTCACTTTATCCGTCAAAGCCATCCTCGTGGTCTAGGAGATGCTGTCTTACAAGCAAAAGCTTTTGTGGGGAATGAACCCTTCGTTGTCATGCTTGGTGACGACCTAATGGATATCACAGATGACCACGCTGTACCTTTGACAAAACAATTGATGAACGATTACGAGACAACTCACGCATCAACAATCGCTGTTATGCCTGTCCCTCATGAAGAAGTTTCAGCATATGGAGTTATCGCTCCTCAAGGCGAAGGAATCAATGGTCTCTACAGTGTCGAAACTTTTGTTGAAAAACCAGCTCCAGAAGATGCTCCAAGTGATTTGGCAATCATCGGACGCTATCTTCTCACACCGGAAATTTTTGATATCTTAGAAAATCAAGCTCCCGGTGCTGGGAATGAAATCCAACTTACCGACGCTATTGATACGCTTAATAAAACACAACGTGTTTTTGCCCGTGAATTTACAGGAGCTCGTTACGACGTTGGGGATAAGTTTGGCTTTATGAAAACATCTATTGACTACGCCCTCAAGCACCCACAAGTCAAGGATGACTTGAAAGATTACATCATCCAACTGGGAAAAGAATTGGCTGAGAAGGAATAACATAAAAAGATGGCTCTTTGTCAACTGTAGTGGGTTGAAGAAAAGCGGCTCTTTGTCAACTGTA
>CAUTUU010000028.1:0-23949 GCA_963541545.1 uncultured bacterium
TAACCCCTTGACCAACGGACCAGAGTTGTTATTTTCAACTCTTACTATTATACCGGCTTTTTGTTTTTTGTCAACACCTTTTTTATATTTTTTTAATTAATTTTACAACAGCTTCAGTTCGTGCTGTATGTGGGAACATATCGACCGACTGGATATAATGGATATCGTAGACTTCTACTAACCTCATCAAATCACGAGCTAAGGTCGAAACATTGCAAGAAATATAGACCATTTTTTCTGGTACATAGGTAAGAATTGTATCTAATAACTTGTCATCCAGACCTGTACGTGGTGGATCTACGATCAGAGCATCTGCTCGGTAGCCTTCTTTATACCAGCGAGGAATAATCTCTTCCGCTGTTCCTGCTTCATAATGTGTGTTATCAAATCCCATTCTTTTAGCATTTCGCTTGGCATCTTCAATTGCTTCTGGAATAATATCCATACCTCTGAGTGTCTTTACTTTCTTTGCGAAGGCAAATCCAATTGTTCCAACTCCACAATAAGCGTCAATCAAATGGTCTTCTTTATCAACATCCAGTGCTTTTACTGCCTCGCTATAGAGGACTTCTGTCTGTTCAGGATTTAGTTGATAGAATGCTCGAGGGGATAGTGAAAATTCATAATCGAGTACACCTTCTTGAATACTCTCTTCTCCCCAAATAATCTCTGTCTTTTCACCATAAATCTCACTGGTTTTAGCTGTATTTGTATTCACAGCTACTGTCACAACTTCTGGAAAATCTTTAACTAAGTCTTTTACTAATTGGGTTAAATTAAGCTGACGATTTGTAACAATAATAATCTGAACCTGTCCAGTCTTTCTTGCTCGTCGAACCATTATAGTTCTAACACCTAGAACTTTTCTCTCATCCGTGATTGGAATCTGGTGATAAGTAAGTAATTCTGCTAGGCGATTAGCAATTACTTGGGTTTCCTTGTCTTGTACTAAGCATTCTTTCAACTCTACCAAATAATGAGAGTTTTGTGCATACAGACCTGCCTTGACCTGATTTTTAAATTTTCGAGTCTGAAATTGTAACTTAGCACGATAGTACTTGGGTTCCTGCATTCCAATAGTTGGACGAATTTCATAGTTTTCATATCCTGCAGGAGCAAATTTTTTCAGCGCTTGATGAAGTAAGTCCGTCTTGAACTCTAGCTGCTTATCATAATGCAGGTGCATGATTTGGCATCCTCCGCATTCATTATAAATAGTACAAGCTGGCACAACTCGGAATTTTGACTTCTTATTAACCTTTAGTAATTTTGCTTCAACAAAGTTGCGTTTAATAGAAGTAATCTGACAATAGATATCTTCGCCTTTGAGAGCTCCAGGTACAAAGACTAATGTTTTTTGGTAAAAGCCGATTCCCTCACCATTAATTCCCATGCGCTTGATTTTTAATGGTATTTTTTGTTTCACTTTCAGATTCATACCCCTATCTTATCACATTTTGAGTTATTCCGCTACCGCTTGATTTTTATATTTCATTAGTAAGTAAAGGCCTTGATATTCCTGATTTTCTTTAAAATCATATTTCCTTATATTTTCTTTAAATTCTTTAAAAGTTCCTAAAAATGTTCACAAAAAAAGCCCCACAAAGGAGCCACTATACTATATGATGAGTTCAGCAGGCAAGAAACTAGCACGGTCAAACGTGCTTTTTTTATTACCTATCACCATTATACCATATATCACCAACCTATATATTCTAAAATCTAAAAGCCCCTAGATTCATTTCTAAGGGTTTCTAGTTGATTCATGGAGTTCTATATGATGAAGCCCTAAAACGGGGCGTCCTAGACTCCAGTTATTCAGCTGATTGCTACTTATATGCTTCTAGTTCTCCGTTCTGGTGGATTCTCGCAAAGTTTAAGACGGCTATCTGTTTGTATCGGTGGTAGCTAGTGGAGCTAGTACCTGCCATCTCTACGCATTCGCTCATTGTTTTCTTTCTCATATAGCAATAATGGATGATAAAGTATTTTCTGGCTCGCTTGTTCTCTATGCTGTTGATGTCGTGGGCGAATATTTCCAATCCCTCACGGATTGCCTTTTCATGCTTGCTAGTCAAATTCCACTGATCAGGTAGGACAAGTTTCCAAGCCTCTTCATCTATTGTAACTTGGTTTTCACTTCCTGCCATCCTCTGGAATCTCAGAAAGTAGGTCATCCGCTTTCTGACGTTCATCATCGTTTTAAACTTATCCAGCTCCATTTTTAACGACAACCTTTCTACTCCTATACCTCAGGACTATCTTAATCTTCTTTTAGGATTCCCAAACTTGGCAATCCTTTCATCTCGTTTTCTTTTACGTTCTTCAGCGGACTCTATACCTATCTGTTTTCGACGCTCCACATCTTCTTGATTGATATTACTCCATTTTCTGGTATGTACGTTCTGCCGTCTACCATCTTGCGGATAGTATTCAACGGTACACCTACAATTACTATGACGTCTATAAATATCATGGGGAACTGAAGGATATTTATAACTGCCTTCCAGTTCTTGACACCACTTACAACACTTCCCAGCCGTTCGCCTAGTAATTTTAGGGCTAAGTCCTGCTTTATACTGAAAGACCACATTTCTTTGAATCGTATCATCTACAATGCTCTGGGTAAAATTAACAATCGTTTCACCTACTAACCATTTTACAGCTCCAAAATCGTCTTCACTAGCTAAACGATTGACTAAGCCATCAATCCTATCTTGATTCAACTCAGGAACTTGAGCAGGAATGCGAAGGTTAGCCCTAAGGTTTAAATCTTCTTGAACTTTTTCAGTATAATCACTTACAAGGTCATAGTTTCGACCTAAAACATCTTCTAGCAATCGTTTAGCGATATTATAGTACATCTTACCATCTGGTAGGCTTTCATTACTCAAGTAAGCTCCTAAGACCTTTGAGAGTATTTCACCAATTTCTATAGCATATTGATTGGCGTCCAGATAATTAGCTTTATTCTCCTCTAGCTTTTCTAGTAACTCTTCCAGAATCTCACTATCAAGCCTAGCTTTTTCAAATTCGGCCTTAATTTTCTGGAGTAGGCTAGGAAACATATCTTCCATTAGTTTTCACCTCCTTCGAGTAAACTGCCTTTTTCATTTTGACGCTCTTTCTGCCGTCTATAGTATCGTTTCTTTTGGGTCAATATCTTGTCTTTTTTCTTTTGGTAACGCTCTGCGTCTTTCTTTTTATTACATAACTTACAAACTGTTGAAAAGCCCTTTTTGTCAGAATGCTTCCTATAAAAATTTTCGCTAGATAATTCTTTCGTCTCATGACACTTGGAGCATTTTCTAGTTAAAGTGGTTTCATTCAATTCTATTTACTCCTTTTTGTCTTTCTCGCTCGCGAGAAAAAATGTACAGTGACGGTGTGAAGCCCTGAAGCACCGAGGGGGAGGGGGTCATCCCCCCACCTTCTCCCTGGTTGCTCCAGCCTCTTTCACAAAAAATATTTTTTCCGATTCACTTTATTAAAAAATTTTTTTAAATTATTTTTTATGGACTCTTTAAAATAAATCTTTCAGCATTTCACTCATACCTTTGTTGAGTTTTTGTTGGTGTTCATCAGGCATTGATAGGCGCTGGCTTACTTCTCTATCAATCTCTTTGCGTTTCTCTTCCGTCAAGCGTTCAATCTCTTGATCTCTCTTTCTTTCCTTCTGTTCTTTTAATAGTTCACCAGAACGATCTAGGACAGTTTGCCACTTGCCAGCTCTTGATAATGCTTCTTCTCTAAGATTATCTAAGCGCTGAGTTACTCGCTTTCCTCTCTCTTCATAAATTTCACTAGCCTTTTCAGCTAAATGATTTCCATATTCGTTTAAATCAATCTTACCAGTAGGTAGGGTCATTCTATATACCTCATCTTTCTATTTGTTAGTAGGGGGATAGCTGAAGGGGGGAGGGGGCTTTTTTAACCTTGCCCCTTTTTGAAATTCTCAGCCATTTCTTTCAAACTATACTGATATCCGTATAGGGCGTTTCTTGGTGTATAAGATAAACCTGAAAAGAAATCACTTAAAATCCTGCCGTTCTTAGTTTTTTTATAATCTTCATTATTTTTAGAGATATCTTTTTCAAGTTTTTTAAGAACATCGTTTACACGTTCCCTTGCCTTAATAGCATTATCTCCAAGTTTTACAATTTCCATTAGTTTGGCTACTGCTGGAGTAAAGAAAGTATCCTGCTCTTCATCGGCTAATCTAAAGATGTCTGCAACCATCGCATGGTATTCATCATAAGTGATCATAGGATTTTCAGATAACTCTTTCAAACGTCCCTCATGAAATTCTTTTGTACGTTCTGCCGTCCATAGGTCACCTTTTGCCTCAACGTATTTTTCTGAGTTGATTTCTTTTTGAGCCTGTACCAGCTTGGCTTGAGCGTCTGAAATAGCTTGGTTTGCTTTAACCAGTTCCGCCTCAGTCGTCTCAATAGCTTTCTTATTCTGTTCAATCAGTTTGTCAATTTTAGTTTCAATAGTTTGTAATGTTTCCATGTTCTTTTATTCCTCATTTCTTTTGATTGTGCTTATTGGTTTCAACTCTCTACTGGGTCTTTATTCCTCATTACTTCCTCTTTCTTAAAACAAAAAGAGACGCAACAAAAAAGCTACTTAGCTTTAATGTTACGCCTCTAGTTGTCTAGTCAGCTATCTTTCTTTAATTGTTGTATCAATCTGGACAATGTTGCCATCTTGACTAGTAAATACCACGCTTCCGAAGTCTGGTATTTTCCTCATCTCTATTATACCATTTTTGTTAAAAATAATAAAGTTATCCTGTAAAAATGGAGTGTAATCTTTGCTTGGATTCATCTGTTTTTCCTATCTTTTTTGGTGCCATATATTTAACATATCTTCTATTTTGTGACTTTCAAGCACTTTTTATAATCCCTTTTATATCAAGGGGATAGGCCTGTTTTCTGTTTTTGAATTTACATTTTCTCATTATGTAAAATAGAACGGCTATTTAGTAGTCAAATGTTAGTATACTCTGGTCTAGTTCGTCTTGAGTGTAGCCAATATATCCAAGTGTAATCTCTGGTGTTGAATGGTTAAATATTCTTTGTAGAATCGCTACATCACCATTCTTTTTGTAATGATGATAGCCGAATGTCTTTCTCATTGAGTGGGTTCCTATATTTTCAATCCCACATTTATTCCCGGCTTCTTTTAAAATTTTATACACTTGGGTTCTTGAAATATGACAAATTTTTACTCCCTTGCCATTCTTTCTTTTTCTGCTCGGAAATAAAAAATTATATTCTTTGAGTTGTTTATTCTCAATGTATTGATTTAAGGCATTTCTTAATTGTTGATTTATTGGAAAACGTCTTATTTTGCCTGTTTTTTTCTCCCTTATTTCAATTTTATCCCCCATGATTTGTTTGACTTTAATTGGAATAATATCACTAACTCGTAAACCTGTATAAATTCCAAATAGGAATAATACGTAATCTCGTTCATTCTTCCTTCTCAAAAAGTCCTTAATTCTTTCAATGTCATCAGTATCTCTAATAGGGTCTACTACTTTCATTTTCAAACCTCTCTTTAAAAAATTCTTAGAGTTCATAAAAAAGTGTAGTCATTTTGGGATATCTAGTGACTACGCTCTCCGCCTTACAGTCACAAGGCTTTTCACCATGCGTAGTCATGTAGTCACCTCGCTCCAAAAAAATAAACAATAAACGCCTTTTATCCTTTATCTTCATATACTCTTTAATAAATAGAAAATAACTACATTTTTATATAAAAGTCAATAATACCAAGGGTTTAGGTATGTAGTCAGTAAAATAGTAAAAACAACACTTTTTTCTAACCCCTTATGTATCAAGGGTTTTCTTCCTATTTAAAATGTAGTCACTTTTAAAAAATAAACTACACTGACTACATTTTTTTAACGTAAGCTGGTTTAATACTTTTACCAAATCTTGTTGATCGCCTATGTTCCCAGCCGTCTCGGTTTTGCATGTACTTTTTAACCTTAGCCTTATCCTTTGGCGGTACTTTGTCAGTCAAATATACCTCTTGAAAAAATAGGTTAATGGTCATCTTGTCCCTATCTACCAGTTCGCCATAAGTGTCCGTGTCAAGTTCAACTGTTCCACCCCTGTTATTTCTATAGTATCCCTCGTTCATCATATCATAGATATAATAGTATCGCGTTCTGTCAGTCGTCGGAAACTGATACATTCTTTTTGGGTAAGGAGTGCCTAAATAGCGCTCCAAATCCTCAAGGGTTTCATCTACAAACTTGTAACGGCTTCTAACCTCATTTACTAGCTTTTCTTGCTCGTCTGTCAGGTTCAACACTTTGTTAGCTCTCCAAGCCACCACCATAGCGCCCCAAAAGGCTCTACGGTCTTTTTCCGTCCACTTCCTGCCCTTATAGGCGGTGTCCTTGTGGACTTCCGCAACCAGAAAGCGCCTTTCTCCTGTCAGATCGTTCAAATAATCATGGTCGTTAGTTGCCCTCACAATAATAAAACTCTTAGGCAATCGCCTGTCACTTGAAGCGTAAGGTGGTCTAAACTCTAGCTTGGTTTCTGTGATGAATTTCTTCAATTCTGAAAAACTAGCCTTTTTACTAGCCACCATCTCATCATCAAATACACACCAGTTTCTGACCATTCTAGCCTTGTCATCTTTGTCTGTGAATGTCTCAATAGTTGTAAAATACTTGTGAGTAAACAGCCCCTCAAAAAATTGGGTCTTTCCTACTCCCTGCCTTCCAGTCAAGTCCAGCACAAAGTCAAACTTAACAGTAGGGTCAAACACCTTGGCAACCGCTCCACGGAAAAATAAGTCCATGATAATACGGTTATATTCGTCATCCTTGATATTGAGATAATGCCTTAAAATATCAAAGGGATCATGCTGATTTACTAACTCTTTATACTCGCTTTCGCAAGATTCCAGATAGTCTTTTAAGGGATTGTAGCTATGTTCTCCAGCCACCACTTCCAAGATATCAGCAATATCCCCTTTTTTATAATCCATCTTATACTTGGTAGCAATATATGCCCTAATCTCTCTGATAATCAGGTCATCGATTGTACCGCTCAAGGTTCTACCATTTAACTTAATAGACTTGGTAACGTCAATTTCATATGTAAAAGTGTTGTACTGTATCGCCCCTTTTAGCTTACTATCCCCACTCAAAATCTTCTTGAGATTGTCCAAGGTGATGACAAAGCCTTTTCCTTTGGTTTTAGGAGTTAAATCTAGGCTATTGTTTTCCTCACTTGTCTCCCTTGCCTGGGTCAAGTCTACCACGGTAGGCGGTATTTGTGGCTGATTCTCTTCTATGATTTTACTTACAATTTCTTCACTATTCAAAAGCCACCTCCTTATAGAATTTTGTCGCTACTTCTAGGAAATAGCTGGCTAGGGCTTTCCGTTTGACGATTGCTGAAAACAGGTCTACCAGCTGACTAAAACTGTAGCCATTCACAAATAGCAAGCGGACAAAAAGTGAAGTCTCATACCTGGTATAAATGCCATTACAAATCAGGTCAAAAACCCAGCCTTTCAACTCCACTCCAACCCCCTGCCGTTGCTCGGTCAATTTGTTTACCTCTAATTCTTTCAGAATCGTCAGCAAGTCAGGACTGGCCAAAACTATCTCCAAGTCTCTAACTAACCTCCAACCCTCTACTGCCTCATTTTCGTCTTTAATAGACACATATAAGCCTTTATAGTGGAAATCCGTTAGCCCCTCGCCAAGCGGTTCAAAGTAGATTAATTTGAAGTGTTCCCCATTCTTCCAAACTTGGGTAGGGGTAGACTTGAGAAAGCCGAATAAGGCCAATTTGTCACTAGACAAGGTCAACTCTATCACTCTCATTCTCCCACCCCCATAAACTTACGGATATCGTCCACTTTATAATAAACTTTTCTGCTATCATCTCCTGGAGGCTGATAACGCTTCAAGCCCATTCTTTCCCATTTTTGTAAGGTCAGGTATTTTATATCTAACTCTTCCTGTACTCGTTTTGCGGAAATCAACCCAATGATTCGGGGAGGTATTTTCTCATGACTTTTTAGGTAACGTTCTAAGGCTTCTAATATTTTTATTTGAATTTCTTCAATCATCCTTTCAAACATATCGTCACCTCCACGGCTTAATGCCTGCAAGCTGGATATACCGCCCATAATCTGGGCTTAAACTTTCACTCGGTCTTTCTCCTAGTTTCCTGTTTTCTCGCTCCAGTTGAGCGCTTTTTTTGCGGTCTCGGTGGTTTAGGTAAATGAGAAAGCCAATCAAAATCATGGTAAAAATAAGCGCCTGTGTATTGCTTAAATCTAGTTCATTCATGCTATGCCCTCGCTTTGTAATTCTTGATATATAACTGTTGCACTTCAGGCTCCATCTTTTGGAAAGCTTCAACTTCTTGAACGGTTACTTTTTTATTGATAAAATCAGCGATAAACTGAAATAAATTCGGATTGTTTACTTTTAAAACAGCCATGAAGTTATCAAATTCTGCTTGTGTCATTTTTCTTATGTCTGGTGTTATCATCTGACTTGTACCCCAATTCTTTAAAATTCTCACAATTAAGGAGATAAACTGCAATCCCGTCCAACTCTCTATAGAGTTGTTCCATCTGGTCACGAATAACGGCCAAACCCTCTTTCATCTGTCCAGATAAGATAGCAGTATCTGCTCCGTTATTTTTCGCCATTATCAGCGAATTGCTCAACTGTCTAACTAATTCAATTCTGGGAAGCACATCTCCAAGTCTGCCCCCTTGCTCTTGAATTTCCTTTATGTTTAATGTCATATTGTTTTCCTGTGCCTTTTTCCTGCTTTTTCCTATATTGGATTGTTTCATCACCCCAAACGCTGGGCGATTGCCCCTAGTTGGCGGACGCATGTAGTGATGTTTCGTGGGTGATCCACCCACATTTTTGCTAAACAAGTGCTTAGAATCACCGTGTCAGCACTTGATTTCAAAACCTTTTCTAATTGCTTGCCTGCACTTCGGTTTTCTTAGTTTTTCTTCGTTTCGTTTTCGATTTGATCGCCTAATCTTTTCCAGGCTCTATCAAATTCATCACGTTGGATTTCTTTGCTATGTAATTGCCTTGCTAACTCCATGCCTCTACGCATGAATCTAGCGAAGTGGGTTTTTGCTTCCATCCTAGCCCTCCATCATGTCATAAAGTAGGGCGTAGTGTTTATCTGGTATTCTGTCCAAGGCTTTCAAGCCGTCATGTTCTGCTTTTTGTCTGGTTTCCGCCTTGACCGTGCTATCAAAGGCGATAGAAAAGGCGTTTAGCATTGCCTTATAGCGGTCTACGCTCTTCAAATAGCGCCCACGGTCTGACAATTCCTTGTCTTCCAGTTCCTCTTTTACCGAATCGTCCAAGAGTGCGAACTTGGAGTACACCCCTTTTTCCACTTCAAATCCTAGACGCTTGTTTTGTCTCAGGTTGTAAAGATTGACTCTGCAACTCTCCAAGTTGCGATAGCCTAATACTCCAGCAATTTCTTCTAAATTTTTGCCCTCTAATTCGGACAATTTTTCAGCAATATCTTTGAATTTTACTGCTTGATGTTGTTTTCCCATTGTATACCTCATCTTTTGGGTACGCAAAAAGCGTACTCTATTTCTGTGTTTGACAAATAAGAGTACGCATGATAAGATATTTACGTACCTCATTCGTGGGGGCTGAGTCTGTTACGTTATCGCTTTGGTCGGTTGAGAACGTAGCAGGCTTCTTTTATTTTTGTGACTTTAAAAGTTGAATGCCTTTAACTATCGTGTCAGCTTTAGAAATATTCAAACTGTCAGCAACTTCTTGAATTTCGTTGTATTCGTCTGCTGTCAGTCTAACCTCTAATCGTTTATCACGCTTAGCATTCCCCTTTATAGGTCTTCCTGTTCTTGGGCTCATTATATCACTCCTTTACTTTTGCCCGTGCTTTTATTATATACTTATGCACGGTATAATGTCAACCCCTAAACCGAAAAAAATTTAAAATCTTCCCAGCGTACCTTATTTTATTTTCAATGTACTAGCGAAAACCGCTATATTATGCTATAATCAAGGTATAGAAAAATATCTATACCCTTAATCTTGTCGCTTGCTTCGGTCGCCAAACTCTCCGCAAGTGACTTTTTTTGTTGCTTTTCTTCATGCTTTCTTCCCTGTCTGGGGTTCATAAAGCAAGTCTTTACTTTCGATAAGATCCAGAATCCAGCTGAATCCTTGCTCCACCGTTTCAAGAAATGCGCCCAGGTCTTCACTGTCCAAATCCTCGTAGTTCATACAAAGATATTCGGCTAGTTGTCTGTCTTTCTCAACTAGCTTTTTAAAATCCTTAAAATACTTGGGAATTTCTAACCCCTTGGCATTTGTAACTGTCTTAAAATCATTTTCCATTTTCTATACTCCTATGCTTTAAAAATTAGTTCTTTAATTTCTGAATATCTCATATTCAAGTTGATCATCGCTATTGCCATATCTTCCAAACGCTGATAGTTTGTCAGTTCCGCGCTTGTTAAACTGTCAATACCGTTTTCACTTTCTCGCTCTTGCATGAGTTGGGCTTTGTTTTTCCCAGTCGCTCCCTTTAGCAATAGGTTTGTAAGAGTGCTATAGGCATGCTTGGGTGCTTTCTCCCATGATTTGATAGATTCGGTTAAGGTCTTGCGCTTTGGCTTTTCCAGTTCTCTTTGAAGATAACGTTTAGAAAGTTCATCACGCATTTCAAAGAATGCTTTGACTAGGTTCATTTTGAATTGCCGTACTGGTTCGGTATTCTTTAGATAAGTGATCAGCAAGGTAGCCTGTTGCTCGTTTAAACGATAGATTTTCATCGGTCGCCCTCGTCTATCTAATTTACGGATTTCAAATCCGATTATTCCGTAACTTTCAAAATCCTCTTGATGATTTCTTATTAAACTTTGTACTGTATCGTGCTTTACTTCAGCACATTCGGCGATGATTTCGCTCGTAGTGTACGGCTCTTTCTTGCCGTCCATGTAAACCAGTTCCATTGGTTCACTCCTTTCTTCTTTTGTCAGTGCTTGCCACCTAAAACAGTACCAAGGTAAAGCATAAGATATGCTTCAGGAGAATAGTTCCTTAATACTGCCATAGGTAGCAAGCAAAGTAGTCTAGTAAATAGTTAGCTAGATCCGTTTATCAATCCCCAGTGGTAAAGCACCACATGAGAAATCTGTAAATGTAGAGTAGTATTGCGATTAGTTCGCTCCTTTCTATTCTTGCGTATCTAGAAATTCATCCAGCGTAACGCCCAAGTAACTAGATACTTTTTTTAAAGTTTCAAGACTTGGATTCTTTGCACGTTCATAGTACAAAGCCGTTAAGGTGCTTTTTGAAATTCCCGTAGCCTCTGCAACGTCAGAGGTTTTTTTACGTTGCTTTGCCAGCAACAATCTCATGTTATTTCTCATTTTTAACCCCCTTTTTTAGAAATTCACCACAATAGATTGAAAAGTGTTTTATATGGTGTACATTTTGTTCAACTCATTGTTGACAAAATCATTATATTGCACTTTTTATTCAATGTCAATACTTTTTTTAAAAAAAGTTGAATTTTTTTTGCAACATTTTAAAAAAACGTGGTAAAATACATTTGAAAGGTGTTTTTATGGATAACAAATTAAAAGAATTAAGATTAAAAAAAGAATATAACGGAAAAAAAGGAATGACTCAGCAAGAAATAGCTGATGAAATTGGGGTTACCAAAAGAACTTACATTTATTGGGAAAAAGGTGAGCGTCAAATCAAACCAGACAAAGCCCAACAGCTTGCTGACTACTTTGGGGTAAGTGTTGGTCATCTTTTAGGCTATGAAGATAATTTTATTGAAACAGTAAAAGAACTTAGTCAAAAAGATGGTTCAGATGAAGCTTTTTTTAAAGCTTTTAGAGCATACTATGAATTAAAAATGGCTGATGGTACTGAGAGGATATTAATTTTAAAAGGGGAAGATTTTCTAAATAGGTATCGTGAAGAAATTTTAAAAAGCCTCATTCCAAATTTTAATGAGTTAAGTAAGCATGACATAGAAAAATACTTATCAGATGATAAGATTATTAATGAAGCAGAGCAAAAACTTAATAATTTTCTATTTACTCTTGGAACATTAAACCCTCAAGAAGTTCATTTATTGGTAAACTTCATCTTTCTATCTGAAGAAGATAAACAGATTGTGTTAAACCTCTTACAATCGCTATCAGATAAATAACAAATAAAAATATGTACAACAAGGGGTAAACCTCATGGGATTTTTTGACACTGTAAAACAAGAAGGAAGCTTTTCTACTGCATCTGAAGTAAATGGACTACACTACGTTGTCCTACAGGTAACTTTGAAAGAAAAGTTTTTCGGTACTGGATCAGGAAACCTTACAGAATTAGAAGATATTATCAATAAACAAGCTTCAAAAGGTTATCGCCTGCATACCATCACAACCGCCAATGGTGGAAGCAAAGGGCTAGGCGGTGGCGACCGTATTCAAGCCACAATGGTATTTGAAAAGATTCTATAAAAATCCCCCATATTCACCAATAGAACCCCTATTCCTACGGTCTATTGTGCAAAAACAGGGGAAATTGAAGAATAGAAAGCCGATTTTACAGACTAAAGTGCAAAAAACGACAAAATTGACAAATAGAAAAAGACAAGCCTGCTACTGCTGACTTGTCTGACAATGCAAAAAAAGCAACTTTCCCAGCGTTGAGATTTTTCGATACTCAAAAATTTTTAAAAAACAAACCAAAAAGATTGACAAAAACTAAAAATTACAGTATTATTAGGCAATGAGAAGAGTTTCTGCTCCCAAGGGAACAGAGTACGCGAAACACCGCCTAGTTCTACTAGGTGGTGTTTTTGTATATAAGGAACATATATGAAACCATTTCAAACATTAGATGAACAAATAAAACTTCTCCAGTCTAGAGGTTTAGAAATAGATAACATAGAAGAATGTAAAAGATACCTTCTAACTAACAACTATTACAACGTCGTCAACGGATATAGTAAGTTTTTTCAAACATCAAAAGATAAATTTATAGCTGGTGCAGACTTTAGAGAAATAGCTGCAACACACTTTTACGATAAAGAAATTAAATCAGCTTTTTTAAAAGCAATTATAGATGCAGAAAAACACTTTAAATCCGTACTGGCATATCGTTTTTCAGAAGCATATCCAACACCATACGCTTATCTAGATATTAATAATTTTGAAACACAAAAAGATACAAAAAGGCTAGCACAAATTACTAATTTAATCAGTATATTAGCTAGAATACTCAATGATTATAATAAGGATAAGCAAAACAATTCTATAAAACACCACTATAAACAACATGGCGTTGTTCCTTTCTGGGTTATCATCAATGAACTTACATTAGGGCAAGCATTTAACTTTTATAGAAATCTAAACACTGATATAAAAAATCAAATAGCTAGAGATTTATCACCATTCTTACAAGAAAATATTGAATACATCCAAAATAGACCTAGTAAAGACCTTTTAAGTGGAAAGGCTTTAGAAAGTATTATTAAAAATATACTAGAAATTAGAAACATCACTGCTCATAATAATAAGCTTTTCAATTATAAATGTCGTGAGAATCTTCCACAACTAGCTTATTTCCACTATTACAATAACAATGCTAATACGTCAAGACAATCTGTATATTATGTTTTTCTTGCCTTGCAATGCCTACTTGCTTCCACACAATACGCTCAATTACATAACACTATTATTAAAAGAACCAAAGCTCTAAATAAAAAAGCGCACTCCATTGAAGCCGGCATTGTATTGGACACACTTGGATTTCCGAATAATTGGTATAATATCACTGACACATTAAGATAGAACTACTTGCAATATATGGGCTTTTAAACAAGCCCATATAAGCCCCATATCCGCCTTGTTTTCTATTCTGGTACAAATTTACCATCTAACTGCTTAAAATCGAAAATAAGGGGGGTCTCGTAGCCCCTCGCATGGTATAAACTCAAAACCTTTTCTAATTGCTTGCCTGCTGATGGAAAAGGAGTAAAACCATGAAGATTACAGAGTACAAAAAGAAAGATGGATCAGTAGTTTACCGTTCCAGCGTTTATCTTGGCATCGATACCGTAACAGGTAAGAAAGTCAAGACAACTATTTCAGACAGAACCAAGAACAGACTCAAAAGCAAGGCTATCCAAGCCAAGGTAGAGTTTGAAAAAAACGGCTCAACAATTACAAAAGCCGTTAACGTTACTACCTATCAGGAATTGACGGAACTCTGGCTAGAAAATTATTGCCATACAGTCAAACATAGCACCCTTATAGGCGCAAAAAACAATATAAAAAAGTATCTCCTACCAGCCTTTGGAGACTACAAACTGGATAAACTGACGCCCCCTATTATTCAGCACCAGGTAAACCAGTGGGCAATAGATTACAATCAACTAGGGAAAGGTTATCAGCAATATAACCAACTCCATGCCTTAAATAAGCGAATATTATCCTATGCCGTTTCCTTGCAAGTCATTTCTTCAAATCCAGCTAGGGATATCATCGTCCCACGGCGCAAACCCAAAGAAGGGAAAAAACTGAAATATCTGGATGACGACAATTTGAAAAAATTCTTAGATTATCTGGATCAGTTGCCAAACACTTACAAAAATTTCTCTGATACGGTGTTATATAAGACACTTCTAGCAACTGGTTTGCGTATTCGTGAGTGTTTAGCCTTGGAATGGTCTGATATTGACCTACAAAACGGTAGTATTTCAGTTACCAAGACTTTAAACACCCTAAAAGAAATCACTAGCCCTAAAAGTAAAAGTAGTATTAGAGAAATAGCACTTGATACCAAAACGGTGCTCATGCTTCGGCTCTATAAAGCAAGACAATCCCAAATTGGTAGGGAAATAGGGGTAATTTTTGAAAAAGTGTTCTCTGATACCTTTGACAATTATAGAGAAGCTGGAGCGCTCAGATTCAGACTAGAAAAGCATTTAAAACTGGCTGGATGTCCTCGTTTGAGTTTCCACGCCTTCCGACACACCCACGCTAGTCTATTGCTTAATGCTGGCCTGCCTTACAAAGAAATCCAAACACGGCTAGGCCATTCTAAAATTTCAATGACTATGGATATCTATAGTCACCTATCCAAAGACAATGAGAAAAAGGCGACTTCCTTTTATGAAAAAGCCATCGAGAATCTACAAAGTTCCTAAAAAGTTCTTAAAATTCATCATTAAGGGACAAAAAACGGCTATATCAAGGGGTTTCAGCTTTTTCTCACATTTTGAGTTATAATAGAACTATGAAAATCACAAAACTTGAAAAGAAAAAAAGACTCTATCTGATGGAGCTTGATAATGGCGACAAATGCTACATTACTGAAGATACAATTGTTCGTTTTATGTTATCGAGAGATAAGGTGATAAGCGAAGAGGAATTGAAGGAGATTCAGGACTTTGCCCAATTTTCTTATGGTAAGAATCTAGCCCTCTACCACCTATCCTTTAAAGCTCGCACTGAAAAAGAAGTCAGAGAATATCTGAAAAAATATGATATTAATGAAAAAATAGTTTCTCAAGTCATTGCTAATCTTAAAGAAGATAAGTGGATTAATGATAGCCAGTACACTTATGCTATCATCAATGCCAATCAACTTTCAGGAGACAAGGGGCCTTATATACTGACTCAGAAATTAGCACAAAAAGGAATTTCAAAATCTACTATAGAAGAGATTCTGAAAGAATTTGATTTTTCGGAAGTTGCTCAACGTGTAGCTAATAAACTCTTGAAAAAATATGAAGGAAAACTTCCAGCTCGTGCCTTGCAAGATAAGATTATCCAAAACTTGACCAACAAAGGATTCTCTTACTCTGATGCTAAAAGTGCCTTTGATGAGTTGGATAGTCAAGTTGACCAAGAAACGACTCAGGAACTCATCTTCAAGGAACTTGATAAGCAATATGCCAAGTATGCCCGAAAATACGAAGGATACGAACTTAAACAGCGTTTAACTCAAGTTTTAGCACGAAAGGGCTTCGATTTTTCGGATATAGCAAGCGCTCTCAGAGAATATCTTTAATATTTTCATGTAAAATTCACAGATTTTAGGCAATTTTATGGTACAATAGTAAACGATAAACTTATAAATTGTAGAAAGTTGGTTAGTTATGAAGCTTCCAAAAGAAGGCGACTTTATTACAATTCAAAGTTATAAGCATGATGGGAGTCTCCACCGAACTTGGCGGGACACCATGGTACTAAAAACAACAGAAAACGCCATTATTGGTGTCAACGATCATACACTTGTTACCGAAAGTGATGGTCGTCGTTGGGTTACTCGAGAACCGGCTATTGTTTACTTTCACAAGAAATATTGGTTTAATATCATTGCCATGATTCGTGATAATGGAATTTCCTACTATTGCAATATGGCTAGCCCCTACTATCTGGATGAAGAAGCACTGAAGTATATTGATTATGATTTGGATGTTAAAATTTTTACAGATGGGGAAAAACGTCTTTTGGACGTTGAGGAATATGAGCGTCACAAACGCAAAATGAATTATTCTGATGATTTGGACTATATTTTAAAAGAACATGTCAAAATTCTTGTTGATTGGATTAACAATGGACGTGGTCCTTTCTCAGAAGCCTATGTAAACATTTGGTACAAGCGCTATGTAGAACTAAAGAATCGGTAAAGTTGTCAAAGGTCAGGAATAAAATCCTGACCTTGTTTTTTTGGTAGTGTAAAAACAAAAAAGGAATAAATCCATTATAGCAGAGTTACAACACCTTACTAGAAAGAGATTTATGCAGAATTCGTAAAATATATAAAACAAATAGATATACTGTTATTTTTTAATGTCTCTGTTCCTTGTAAGTTTACAACAAACTTATATCGTTTAATACAAAAAATACGAAGATGATTAGTATCAAAAATACAGGTCAACTTCGTATCAAAAAAAATTTTTTGTATTTCCACCTAGCATCAATCATTTAGCACAACATTTTAAAAATAATATCTTTACAGAGAAAATTCTATTTAATCTACCAACTCATTTAATCGTTTTTGAAAATATAAAGCAATACTTTTAGATTCAATAAACTCAAAATATTTTATGACATTGTTCATTTGTTTAATCCCAGATTCTTTAGATTCAGTCAGATATATTTTATATCCTTCTACAAATTTGAATGTAGATTTTTCAAAAACTTTTGTGTCATCTTTTAATAATTTTTTTAATTTCATTTCAAAGTAGTCTGCATATATTAGACGTGAATTTTCAAGGCAACAGAACCAAAAATTTAAACAAGCTGACACAACTAAATTTCTATTCTTGCCGATTTTTTCGTAATAATGTGTACGCTCTAGTATTTCTTTTCCGACCATGTAAATATCATCTATTTCAAAAAGATGATATAAATTACCAATCAGCGTTATCTCATAGGACTCCCATCGTTCCTTCTGGAATAAATAGTCATATACTAAATTTAGATCATCTCTACTAACTACATGATTACAATCTATCTGATTTAATAATCCCTGAACCATTATTGTATTTATTTTATAAGTTTTTTCCCCACTCTTCTCAAAAAGTTTTTGTTGCTCATTTTTTATTTCCTCCAATCCTTTAGTATTCAAACTATAAAAATTTGGAGATAAATTAACCAAAAAATCATCGAGCTCCGATCTTTTATAATGTTCTAGGTAATTACAAAAATTCTCTATCGAAACATTGATATTTGATAATAATTTAAAGAACGTTGAAAGAGAAATTTCATTTTCTCCTCTTTCAAATCTAGAAAGTTGAGATTTTGATATAGAATTAGCTGCAGCATACTCTAAAGAATATCCGTTTAATTTTCTAAAATATCGAAAAGCTTCTCCGTAATTTTTCACACTTTCATTCCCTTAACTTTCTTTTCGAGCGATAAACATACCATATTCTTTAGGAATAATCAACATACCATTATTAAACTCACTTTCCAATCTTTTACGTATTATTTCCTCTTCTAGTGAACCTATTTCTGAAATTCCTTTAAACGATTGGATGTATTGAACTAGGTCATCTATATTAGTTACCTGTAACTCATCATCATAGAGTAATGTATCGACAGAGTTAAAATACCTACTCAGGTACCTTTTGCCATTTTGTAAAGTAAACGTTTTATTTTCTAAATCTTGATTAACCTCATCTTTAAATAAATTTGCCAAATAATTTACAACTCCATTTTCACCAAATGTAGCACAGTAAAAAACACCTCCTGTTTTTAAAACCCTATTCACCTCAGAGAGAGCTTTAGGAATATCATTCACATGATGTAGAAGCATATTAGCAATAACAATATCAAAAGTTTCATTCTCAAAAGAAATCTTTTGAATATCCATTATCTCATAGTTGACATTGTCTCTATTTCCAATCACTGACTTCGTTGATTTTACCATATCTTTAGAAAAATCTGTAACAATCAACTGCTTCATTTTATCTATAGAACCACTATTACTTTTCCATAGTTCTCCTGTACCACATCCCAATTCTAGAACCTTTACTTCATCAGTGATTTGATAGTTAGAAAATATCCAATTATTAAATCCCAATTTATTTTTTGAATACTTCTTATGCAATTCTACTCGAATATCAAGATTATCATGACTTTTATATTGTTCAATTACTTCATCAATCATTTTAAATGACCTCCACTCTATAATTTGACATTATATCACAAGAATAAAGATAGTGTTAAATAAGTTGTATAAATGCAAAAAAGGAATATTCCATTATAGCAGAGTTGCAAGACATTTCTATAAAGAAATTTATTCCTACGACTCAGTTTGGCATGCTTAACTTCCTAACTCAAAAACAAAGCATCGATTAATTTATCCGTTCTTCTTTTGAAACAGAGTTGAACTGATAATTGCTCGTTTTAATTTAAAAAGCTCTTTTGAGCAAAACTTCATTTTTAAGAGTCCAAGGCTTGGACTAGAAATTCAAAAATTGGTCCAACAATTTCTGTCTATCGCTTTTCTACTAGCAAAAAACCTACCTTGAGGTAAGTTTTCATTTATATATCTAATTTTGTAACAGTAAATTTGATATGGGAATAGTCTTTTTCAACATCCTTATCCAGTAAGAAAGCTGTGGCGTCCTTCTTGACCTGAACCAGGTCAATATTCTGAGCCTGGGCTGCATAGACGCATCCACAATAACATTGACGATAGATGTCATACTCCTCACACATCTCTACTGAACGTTTGTAGCCTTGATTTTTCTTGAAATCACTTGGAAGATAGTGTGTTGTGTAAATTTTTTGCACATCGATTCCGATGCTGTTGATGGTTTGAGAATTCTTATGAGGACTGATGGTCAAAGCTGAGCCAAAGTAGTCAAATCCCAAGTCCATAGCCACTTGCGCTGTCTTATCCAATCGGTAATCAAAGCAAACCTTGCAACGGTCGCCACCTTCTGGCTCTTCTTCCAAACCTCGAACCAGTTTACGATATTCGTTAGGTTCATAAGGAGCTTCTAGGTATTGAACCGTATTGCCTGTTCGCTCATTGAAATCACTGACAAATTTCTTGGTAACATAGGCCCGCTTATGGTATTCTGCCTTGGGATGGATATTAGAATTGGCAAAATAGATGGTCACGTCTGCATACTTGGTCAGGTATTCTAAGGTATAGGTACTGCAAGGGGCACAGCAAACATGCATGAGAATGGTTGGCCGCTGCTCATTTTTCTCCCATACTTGTACCATCTTCTGCATGACACGGTCATAATTAATCTTCTGATTGGGATTCATCTTGCTCAGAATTTCTTCTACATCGATCATGTTCTTCTCCTTTTTCTAGTCTTATTTTATCATATAAGTTAGGAGAGCTCAAATCTATTTAGAAGTGAATAGCATAAAAAGGAGGGGTAGGCATTCCCTCCTTTTGTGTTTGTTATAAGTTGCTTTTACATCATGCCGCCCATCATGCTTGGATCCATTGCTGGAGCTGGGGCTGCTGGTTCTGGTTTATTAGCTACAACTGCTTCTGTTGTCAAAATCAAGCTGGCTACAGATGCTGCGTTTTGAAGGGCTGAACGGCTCACTTTAACTGGGTCAATGATACCTTGATCAATCATGTTAACCCACTCGCCAGTTGCTGCATTGAAGCCTGTACCAACTTCAGCATTCTTCAAGCGATCAATAACGATTGATCCTTCAAATCCTGCATTGTGGGCAATTTGACGAACAGGTTCTTCCAAGGCACGGAGGACAATATTACGTCCTGTCGCTTCGTCTCCTGTCAATTCCAAATCAGCCACGGCTGGGATAACATTTACAAGGGCTGTTCCACCACCTGCAACGATTCCTTCTTCAACAGCTGCACGAGTAGCGTTGAGGGCATCTTCAATGCGGAGTTTCATTTCCTTCAATTCAGTTTCAGTTGCAGCACCGACCTTAATCACTGCGACACCACCTGACAATTTTGCCAAGCGTTCTTGTAATTTTTCACGATCAAATTCAGATGTTGTAGTTTCGATTTGAGACTTGATAACCGCAACACGGTGAGAAATCGCTTCAGGATTTCCAGCACCTTCTACGATAACAGTGCTATCTTTATCAACAGTCACTCTCGCAGCTTGACCAAGTGCTTCAATTGTCGCATCTTTCAACTCAAGACCAAGATCTTCTGTGATAACTGTTCCACCTGTCAAGATGGCTATATCTTCAAGCATTGCTTTGCGACGGTCACCAAATCCAGGTGCCTTGACTGCTACTACATTGAAGGTTCCACGAATCTTGTTCAATACAAGGGTTGGAAGAGCTTCACCATCCACATCATCCGCAATAATCAAGAGTGGACGATTGCTTTGGAGAATACTTTCCAGGAGTGGCAAGATTTCTTGGATATTTGAAATCTTCTTATCAGTAATCAAAATGTATGGATTTTCAAGGTCAGCCACCATTTTTTCGCTATCTGTCACCATGTACTGTGAAAGGTAACCACGGTCAAACTGCATTCCTTCCACAACTTCAAGTTCTGTTTCCATACCACGTGACTCTTCGATAGTGATGACTCCATCTTTGCCAACTTTTTCCATGGCTTCAGAGATGTACTCACCAACTTTTTCAGAACGAGAAGATACAGCAGCAACCTGAGTGATTGCTTCTTTATTGGCAACTGGGATGGCATTATTTTTCAAGGCTTCTACTGCTGCGGCAACTGCTGCTTCAATCCCACGACGAATGCCGATTGGATTGGCACCTGCAGTGACGTTTTTGATGCCTTCGCGGACGATCGCTTGGGTCAAAACAGTTGCAGTTGTAGTCCCGTCACCTGCGATATCATTGGTTTTTGAAGCTACTTCTGATACCAATTTGGCACCCATATTTTCAAAATGGTCTTCCAATTCGATTTCTTTGGCAATGGTCACACCATCATTGGTAATCAAGGGTGAGCCAAATGATTTTTCAAGAACGACATTACGGCCTTTTGGTCCCAAGGTTACTTTAACAGTGTCTGCAAGGATATCGACACCACGGACCATAGCTGAACGAGCATCAGATGAAAATTTAATTTCTTTTGACATACTTACTTTCTCCTTCTATTCTTCAATGATAGCCAAAATGTTAGCTTCGCCTACGATGATATACTTTTCATCACCATCTTTGACATCAAGACCTGCGTGAGCTTCAACTAAGACACGGTCGCCAGTCTTAACGCTTGGGGCAACCAAATCACCGTTCAAGGTACGAACACCTTGTCCAGTAGCTACAACTTTTGCTGTTTTTGTTTTTTCTTGGGCTGAGCCTGCAAGGACAAAGCCTCCAACAGTTTGTTCTTTTTCTTCGATTTTCAAGACCACACGGTCTCCTAATGGTTTCAACATCTGTTTTCCTCCATGATGAACTACATATTATTAGCACTCTTTGTGACTGAGTGCTAATTCATAGTTCTATTGTATCACTTGGTCAGAAATAGTCAAGAAAAAAGTCTGACTTTCTCAAGATAAAAAGCCTAAGACCAACTCAGACTTTTCAATGCTTAAAATGGCAATTCCTCCTCTTCCAAAACCAAATCTGCCAAATCTTGGCCTGTGTTATTTTCACGCATGGCACGTTGGGCGCGGCTTTCCAAGAGTTGGAATCCTGTAACAAGTACTTCAGTCACATAGTTCATTTGACCATTTTTCTCAAAGCGACGGGTACGAAGTTCTCCATCAACGGAAATGAGACTGCCTTTGGTTGCGTAGCTTGCCAAGGTTTCTGCTAGTCTGCCCCATAGGACAATGTTTACAAAATCAGCTTCGCGTTCACCATTTTGGTCTTTGTAACGACGGTTCACAGCGATAGTTGCACGCGCTACTGACTTGTCATTGTTGGTTTTGTGCAATTCTGGTGTAGACGTTAAACGTCCAATCAAGATAACTTTATTATACATATTTTTTCCTCCTACTTATCTATTCGTAGGAAATCAAAAAAAGTTACAGAAATTTGTAACTTTTCGGGAAAATTTTTTATTTTTTATGAACCATGAAACCTGTCGCCTGTTGATTGGCCATAATGGTCATATCTGTAATCTGCACACGGCGAGGTTGACTGGTCACATAGACCACTGTGTCTGCAATATCCTGAGCTTGCAAGGCTTCTATTCCTTGGTAAACGGACGCAGCCCGCTCTTTATCACCGTGAAAACGCACTGTAGAAAAATCTGTTTCGACAATTCCAGGCTGAATGGTCGTCACCTTGATATCCGTTGCGATGGTATCAATTCGCAGTCCATCCGAAAAGGTCTTAACCGCAGCCTTGGTAGCTGAGTAAACAGCGGCACCCGCATAGGCGTAGATTCCTGCAGTTGATCCCATATTAATAATATGCCCCTGATTGGCTTTTACCATTGCTGGCAAGAAACAGCGAGTAACTGCCATCAAACCTTTGACATTGGTATCCAACATGGTCAGCATATCCAACTCTTCATAGTCCTGATAGGGTGCCAAGCCTAGAGCCAGTCCAGCATTATTGACCAAGATATCAATCTGCCCTATCGTTTCCAAAATATCGGAGCAGACAGTCTTGACCATAGCCATATCAGTGACATCTAGTGGAAAAGTCCAGACGGTTTGATTTGGAAAAGTTTCTGCAAACTCTGACTTGAGGGCTTCTAGTCTATCTGTCCGTCGCCCTGTTAGAACAACATTCTCCCCCTGCTCCAGATAAGCACGCGCAATCGCTTCACCAATGCCTGATGTCGCTCCTGTAATCACAACATTTTTTGCCATCTTATATCCTTCTATCTGGTCTATCAGATACTAACAACTTCCTAGGCAGTCCAGTGTTTCGCTGGGTCAAATGGTGTTCCGACAACTTGATTTTCTGATAATTCAATAATACCACGTTTTTGCGGAGCATTTGGCAGATGCAATTCACGAGGACTACACATCATGCCAAAACTCTTTTCGCCACGAAGTTCGCCTGGGAAAATGAGATTGCCTTTTGGCATCATAGCTCCTGGAAGAGCTACAATGGTTTTCAACCCGACACGTGCATTGGGAGCCCCTGCAACGATTTGCACTGCCTTGTCACTTGCGACTGCAACTTGGCAGATGTTGAGGTGGTCACTATCTGGATGAGCTACCATCTCGACAATCTCACCAACAACAAACTTAGGCTCCTTATCATTGACAATTTCTTCTGTAAAACCTTCCGCCTGTAATTCTTGGTTCAAACGAGCGACTTGCTCATCTGATAAAAAGACTTGACCGCGCTCTGCAATTTCAAAGAAACTTGAAACTTCGAAAATATTCCAAGCCACTGTTTCCCCATTATATTTGAGGAAAACACGGGCTACCTTGCCTTTGCGCTCCACATCCAGTTTGGCATCTCCGCTATTTTTCACGATGACCATAAGGACATCACCGACATGTTCTTTGT
>CAUTUU010000029.1:0-23820 GCA_963541545.1 uncultured bacterium
ATCAGATTAACTTCCACTTGGATTAGTGGTGGAAGTTAGTTTGGGAATTTACCGAAAAAAAACGAGAGGTTGACTCCCGTTTTATTGATTTTTACCAAAGACATCTCGATAGAGCATTCCAGTTCGTAAACTCTCTGCATCTCCGCCTAGTTGCTCCACCAACTCGTAGGCAAAGGCAAGGGCTGTTGAAGGGCCCCGACTGGTTGTCAAATGTCCATCTACCACTACTGTTTCCTTGACGTATTGCCCATCAAGGATTTGCTCTTGAACGCCATCATAACAAGTAAACTTCTTGTTTTTTAATACTCCTGCTTGATTGAGGGCAATTGGCGCTGCACAAATGGCTGCCAGTTTCTTCCCTTCTTGCTCGAAGCTTTGCAATTCTTGAATCAAGATCTGATTGTCACGCAAATGTGCAGAACCAGGCATCCCTCCAGGAAGGACAATCATGTCATAGTCTGATAAATCACCATCAAAGACACGATCTGCTCTGACTTGGATTGCGTGCGAACCTGTCACTTGCTCCTCAAATCCTACCATATCACAAGTGATATTGGCACGACGCAAGACATCTACAACTGTCAAAGCTTCAATTTCTTCAAAGCCCTGAGCTAACATAACTGCTACTTTTACCATGATTTTCTCCTTATTTGATTTGTTTTAATACAACCTTTTTCCGTTTGAATCGGACTTTTCCACTCTTTTCTTCAGCTAGGTTTGTCTGGTAACTCATCGATAAAAGCAAGCCAACACCGATTAAATTACTAATAATAGCCGATCCCCCTTGTGAAATGAAAGGCAAAGGAATCCCAGTCAAAGGAAGCAAGCCAGTCACAGCACCGATATTCTCAAAGATGTGGAAGAGTAACATCATAATCAAACCTGTGGAAATATAGGTATAGAACTGGTTATTTGATTTGAGAGTAATCTTCAACATACGATAAATCAGCATAAGATAAAGGGCGATAACAAGGACTGAGCCAATAAAGCCAAAATCTTCTGCAATGACCGTGAAAATCATATCCGACTCACGAACTGGAATAAGCAGATTCGAAGCATTAAACCCTTGACCAAATAAGCCACCACTTCCAATGGCAATTTGTCCTTGAGCCTGTTGATAAGTAGTTGTTTGGGCAAAGTCAAATGGATTAAGCCAAGCCAAGATACGATTGATTTGGTAGGTCGGCATCCCCAGTTGATGGAGAAAAGCACGACCGTCCTTACTGATAAAAATGGCTAGAAAACCAGCAATTCCTGTTACCGCAGTCACAAATACTGGAATAATAATTTTCCAAGAAACCCCTGATAATAAGACGATTCCTGAGAAAATGGCTACAAAAACCAAAGCCGTCCCCAAGTCACTTTGAAGTGCCAAAAGAACTAGGACTGGAATGGTAAAGAGAATCATCCAGAAAATCAATAAGAAGTCCAGCGGAACTGTGCGTCTCCATTCCTTATGTTTTTTGGTAAACTGGACAATGACACGAGCCAACATGAGGATATAGGATATCTTCATAAATTCTGACGGCTGGAACAAGGTAATACCATTTACCGATACCCAGTTTTTGGCACCCGTTGATGCAACCAGGCTTGGATTATAAAAGACAATTGGCAAGACCATGAGTCCCAAGCCTAAAATATACAGAAAGGGGGTCACCTTCCAAAGAAATTCTGTATTGAAAAGCATGACCACAAAACCAATCACAAGCCCCAAGGCAATCCACGCGACCTGCTGCCCTAAAATGGGCAGAATATTGTTTGGATAATCATGACTAACAGCTATATAGATAGCCACCACGCCGATAACCAGTAGAAAAAATACTGGCAATAGCAAACTATAATCGACTCTAGAGTCGAGAGAACGTTTCATATATACTAACCTTATACTTTCATACAATACTATTTATCAAAGTTCATTTAAAAATCTATCAATAGCCTCATTAACTTCAGATTGAGCGATCGTTGTAACGCTCGATTCTTTTGCTAGAGAAGTCACAATTTGCTTGCCGTATCGTTTTCCGACGATTCTCCTATCCAGAATGAGGGTTAAAGAACGTTGGTGTTCACGTCTCATACTTCTTCCCAAAGCCTGTTTTAAACGAATAATAGCCATTGGCAATTGATAATCATAAAAGGCATTTTTCCCTTCTTGGATTAGTTCCTGATTAATCTTTTTCGTCAAGGGTTCTTGGGGATTTTGGAAAGGAAGTCTCGGTACAACTTGAATCACAAAAGGGTGGCTTGAAAAATCGACTCCTTCCCAGAAACTTGCTGCACCAAGCAGGATTTGTTGTTCTCCTTTTTCAAAACGTTTCTTCAGTTGATGAACATCCCCATTTTTATACTGGGCCAGATGGCTAACTGGAAGTAAATCTGATACTGATAGAAGCATGTCTTTGGCAGTAAAAAGAACCAAAATCGGTTGTTGGAAAACTTGAACATCCATCAGCAAATCAGCTACCTCCTTGGCATAGACTTCTACGCAAGTTTCTGTTACCAGGGAAAAATCTTTGACCAAGACTACTTCTTGATCCTGTTTTTTACCAGCTTCAACCTTGACAAATTTGGCTTCAGGATAACCCAAAAGGTCTGCCAAAGACACCCTCTGACTAATCTCAAGAGTGGCCGACACTCCCAAGACTTGACATGAATCAGGCACTAAAGAAGATAGAAGAATACGGCCTGATTTTGTAGAAGAAATCTGAATTTTCTTCTGACTCGTTTCAGTTGCTTCAAGCCAGTAATCACCTTCAGCCGTAAAATAGCGAACCAGTTCCTCAAAGCCTTCTACCTCTAATTCTGAAAAATACTGGTGAAGATTCGCCAGAGAATCCAAGATATTTTTTCGAGATTTGCCAGACTGAAATTGTTCTATCAAGTAGAGACACTCAAAGCGAATACTTTCTAGTATTCGTTGTTGAATCCTATTTTCTTCTCCTACCAAAGCCTTATCAACTAAATCAATAACAGACTGGATATTGTAGGTCTGTTGAAGCAGATTTTCTAGAGCCAACAAAACTTTTTGGACTTCATCAATAATCAATAAACGGTCACTAACAAATTCTGGATTATCTTCAAGTCTGGTTACAAGATAGGCATGATTGGTCACTAAAAGCTTGCAGGTTTGTGCCCTTTCTTGACTACGTTTCCAAAAATCTTCCGTCACAAATAAGCTTTGAGATGATAAATTCCCATCATGACGAAGGTCTGTTAGAAAATGTTGGTAACGGTAGAGCTGACCAATCTCATCCAAATCTCCTGTCTCTGTCTCTGTCAACCAGACCAAGAGTTGCATTTTAAAGCGTCTAAATAAGCGATTTTCATCATTTTCCTGTAAGGAACGATAAAAGGCATCCAACTTCAGGTAATTTTGTGGTCCCTTTAAAGAATGAATATCTGTATGGAACACCTCTTTAAGATGTTTACCTTCTTCTTCCATGATTTGATTTTGAAGAATCTTTGTCGGAACGCTAAGGACAATCTGACGATTTTCCACTTGGGACAAAGCGGGTAAGAGATAGCCATAAGTTTTCCCAATCCCAGTTGGCGCTTGAATTAATGATACAGTCTCATCTTTCAATAACAAGCCAATCTCTTTAGCAAAACTTTCTTGCTCTTCCCTCACTTCAAGGTTCAACAGAGAAATATTTTTAGAAAAATCCTGAGATAATTTTCGCGGCTTCAGAGGAGCTGTAGTTTTCTTGAAATACAGTCCTTGAACTTGGACCAAGTCTGGAGAACTCAGGATAGATTGACTGCGATAAATTTCTTCAATAACCAGGTAGGACTCATATAAGAGAGCGTCAGCCATCTCCAGCAAGCGTTCCAAGAGTCCTTTAGGAAGCTGGGCCATCTTTTCTCGTAGAAAAAGGAGTAATTCCGCGGTAGCTTGGGCATCTGAAAGGGCTGTGTGAGCATGTTTTAGAGGAATTCCTAATTCTCGACACAAAATCGGTAAACTATATTTTTCCAGCTCTGGGAAAAAGACCTGAGCTAATTCTACCGTGTCAACACGAGGATTTCTTAGCTCATATCCTTCGAAAAATAAATTTTCCGCCAAGAGATTGGCATCAAACTGAACATTATGGGCTACAAAAATACCATTCCCCACCAAGTCAAAGATTTTTCTGGCAACTTGCGAAAAATCAGGTGCTTGCTCCAGACGTTGGTCTGTCAATCCTGTCAGTTCTTTAATATGGGCATCCAAGGGTTCATGTGGATTGACATCCGTCGTATAGCGATCGACGATTTTCCCATCCTCAATCACAACAATTCCCACTTGGATAATTTTAGCCTTACTACCTGTGCTAGTTGCCTCTAAATCCACCACAACATAGCGATTACCAATCGTTTTCATTATAAAAAATTATACCAAAAAAAGGGGCATTTGGCACCTGCAAACATGGGATAATTTTCAAACTTAAGAACACTACTTAGCTTAAAAATCCCATCAAATAGAGTATCCTCACATGCTGATTTTTTCGAAAATGTTGAAGAATAAGAAAAATTGAGAGAAGAAATGTTTGCATATCCCTTCTCTCAACTATTGATTTACTTTATTTAACCATATCAGGATCGTAGTCATAAAATCCTGTATCAAGGAAACGGTTTTTAGGGTGTAACTTGCGCACTTCTTCATCTAGCAAGAAGGCTTGGTCATGGCTAAAGTTACCCTCTTGGATCAAGCTACGCGCTTGGATAAAGAGTTTTGCAATCTCAACAAAGTTCTGACCAGGTGTATAGAGACCTTCTAATTTCCAATGAGTAAAGCCATGCTCCACCAATTCTGTCAATTTGGTCATCAAATCAAGGTCATTGTTGGCAAAGATGTGAGTCCCATGATTGTCTTCAAAAACGGAATAATGGCTCTCAGGATCACTTGGTTCCGCCAAGAAGAGGTCACGTTTACGCGTCTTTTCATCATCGATATGCGTAAAGTTATAGTAGTTTTGCAAGAGTGGACGTTTAGAATGGTGAATAACACTAGCACCGTAAACCAAAACTTCAGCAGGAATTTCCAAAATCTCTGGCATTTTGAAAAGTTCAGCTGATGGAATTTCACGCGCCAAAACAGCTTCAGATGCACCAGCCTTTTGTCCCCAGAAGTTGATCTGACGACTGCTTGTCACCATAGTTGAGGCATCGTAGATAGTCTTAAATGAATAACCATCGCGATTGACCACATAAAAAACACCTGCATCCCCAATCGTAATGTAGTCTGTCTTGATTTCTTCCAAGAAATCTAAGAAAGGCTTGATACGGTCCATCATATCTTGGTGCATAAGGGCATTGACTGCAACAATCAATTCCTTACCAGCATCATGAACCAGCTTAGCGATTTCACGCAATTGGTCATAACTAAAGGTTGTTGGCAGACGAAGGCCAAAATCTTTCTCACCGACATAGATACGGTCTACGCCAGCTTCGAGCAGTTGTTCAACTTGTTCAATACTTTCAGCAGTTGCTGTAATGATAATCTTTTCCATAAGAAAAATTATACCACATTTCTGAAAAATCAGCCATTCTTTAAAAATGAAAAGGGACTTTATTCTTATTGTAATCTTTCTGTAATAATTCTCTGCTGAAAAAATGATAAAATAGGTATGTACTGTAAGGAGAGAATAATGCCCGTAAGAAAATTACAATCCTATGAGGTAGACTATCAAGAAGAATTGCACGAGCAGGTTCCTCGCTATCAAGATTATACACCTGAAGCGCAATCTGATGCCAATCTCAAGGAAATCCTATTTTTTGTTAATATCGCTGTTTTTTGTATCTGTATTGCTATCTTTAGTTTTATCTTTTTAGCATTAAAATTTTCAACTGCTCTTGCATTTGCCGCAGCAATCGGATCCAGCTTACTTGTTTTAAAAATTCAACGGTCTATTATCAAACGAAAACGTAGAAGATAAATCCAAAATATCGCCCCATCCGGAGCGATATTTTTATTTTTTCTTTTTAGATGGTGTGTGGATGGCAATCTTCACTTCAAAGATTGTTCCCTTTGGTTTATTATCTTTAACAGTAATGGTTCCTTTTAGGGCATCTACAATTTGCTTGGCTAGGGATAACCCTAAACCAAAACCACCTTTTTGACGGGTTCTAGCCTTGTCTACTCGATAAAAACGGTCAAAAATTTTCTTTTTATCTTCTGTCGAAATACCGACTCCATTATCAGAAACCAGTAAATACAGATTACGATCAGTCGCTGAAATCATAAAATCAATTTCACCATCCTCCTCAGTATATTTGATAGCATTATCAAACAGGATGGTCATCAATTGTTTCAAAAGAAGCTGATCTGTGACAATCGTTCGATGGATGCGATTTTCAAAACGGAAGACACGGTCATTTTCCGAAGCAATCATCTCATAGTTTGTGAAAGTCGTATTGAAAAAACTAGTTGGAACTTCTGCAAGTTCTGGCTTAATCCCATCATCTCGTCGAGCTAAGTTCAGCAAGTTTGTCGTCAAAAAACGCATATTTCGGACTTCTTCCAAACTCGATGCAATGCTTTCGCTCACATCCATAATGGTAGCTTCTGGCTTACGGAAAAGGGTCTCTAAACGATTTTGCAGAACTGCAAGTGGAGTTCGTAACTCATGACTGGCATTTTCCACAAAGGACTGCTGCTTCTGCATACTCTCAAGCAGAGGTCGGACACTGACTCGAGCTAGATAGAGACTGGCAAGCAAAGACAAAATCCAGAAACTAGCCATCACGACCACAATCAGTTGCTCATGCTTTTGACTGGCTTGCTCCAACTGACTGGTATTAATCAAGACAGCAGCATACTTGATATTTGTTGAAACCGAACTGATATTGGTTTCCATCAAAATCATGCGATAGATTTCTTCCTGTCCATAGCTATTAAAAACCTGAATCTGGTAGATATGGCCTAGTTCTTTTTTCTCTAACTTAATCTTATCCAAGCCCAAAAATCGATTTCCAGAAAGAAGCTGGGTAAAATTCTTATCAAAAAGAATAACCTCCGTATTGGAACTGACATTGGGTTTTATCTCAGTCTTACTAGTATCTGTAGCAGCATTCTCTAAATCTTTAATCTCTTCAGTTGCCCTATTTACCGCAAGCTGAATAACCGCCTGAGGATTCTTACTCAAGCCATGGAGCGTATCATCCACCGAAGTATAGAGACTCGAATGCATGACCTGCAAAATAATCAGAGTCATGGTAGAGAAAATCAGGGTGAAGACACCGAAGTTGCGGATAAAGTAACTAAAGTCATCCGCATACCATGTTTTTTTTAGTTTACTGAACATCTTTTAAAATATACCCAACACTGCGCAAGGTTTGCAAATTTTCCGCAAAAGTGGTTCCTTTTAATTTCTTACGGACTTTTGAAACATAGACTTCGACAACCGAAATCGTTGTATCACTATCAAACCCCCATAGACGGTCAAAAATCTGAGTCTTCGGCAAAATAACATTTTGATTTTGAAGGAAATAAACTAGTAAATCGAACTCTTTCCCCAGCAATTCGACAGGAGTATCTTCAACTTTAACGGTATTGGTTGACAAATTAACTACAATATTTCCATAAGTCAAGGTGTTTTCATTAAACTTACCTGAACGTTTGAGAAGGGCTTGAATCCGCATTTTGAGTTCTTCTAAGTAGAAAGGTTTAGTCAGATAATCATCTGCTCCCAATTCAAATCCATGTCCTTTGTCATCCAAGCTTTCCTTAGCAGTCATAATCAGAACTGGTGTCGTAATTCCCTTTTCACGCAATTCTTTCAAGACTTGGAAACCATTTTTTTCTGGCAACATCAAATCCAGCAAAATCAAGTCATAGACGCCACTCTCAGCCTCGTAGAGACCTTCTTCCCCATCAAATACCTGCATGACATCTGCAAAATCGTCCAAAAAGTCAAATACTGAATTTGACAGGCCTAGGTCATCCTCAACTAATAAGATTTTTATCATGAGAAACTCCTCCTTATTAAAACCATTATACCAAATTTGCCTTAAAAAAAACTCAACTCTCTGCATTTTACATGAGATAGCTGAGTTTTATTTTGATTATTTAGTTCCGTATTGAAGAACAACTGCTTCCACTGCAGCTTTTTCACGGTTAATCAAGTCAACACGCGCTGCAATTTCCTTGATTCCCATACCGATATTACGGCTAAGAGCAAGGTCAGAAAGTTGTGGCTCAAAGAATTCCTTGTACTCTGCCAAGCGTTGCTGAGTCTTAAATACGTGTGCAGGAAGGATAACAAAGCTATCAAAGCTCATATCTCCTCCAAGAGCTGCCTTAATCCAAGCCCAGTTTTCACGAGCCCAAGACCATGCTGTTTCCTGAGTTGCTTGATGAGATAGAAAATGATTATACCAAGCTGACAAGTCTTGTGGTTTGACCACAAATTTGTCCTTCCAAGAAGCAATCAAGGTTTGGATATTGTCCACATCTTTACTATAGGCAAGAGCAGCTGCCAACTGACGTTTAAAGACAGCATCTGTTGCGTGCGTATAAGTATCAAGATAAAGTGCTAACAAGTCTTTAATCTCATGATGTTTCATCTCATTAATCAGAACTTGTGAGCGAATAGCTGCTGGGAGTCCTGCAAGATTCTCCTTGTGTGCTGCGAAGATTTGGCTAGCGACTTGGCTAGCTTCTGCATCATTTGAGCGAATCATCATAGAAATGGCTAACTGACGAACCAATTCATCCTCATCTGATTCTCCGTCTTTAGCTTCAAAACCAAGACGGTCATAGTTGTGACGAGCCAATTTAGCAACCAAGGCTTTGAAGGCTCTTTCAGCTTCTGTTCCTTCATCGATAAAGCGCTCAAGAGCAGAAATTACTTCAGAAACAGCTGAAACGACAAGGTAAGATTCTTCCTTAGCAAGTTTATCAAGGACTGGAAGCAAGTCAGCATAAGAAATGTGCCCTGCTTCAGCAAGCAGACGACGTTCTTGAACAATCTGCAATTTACTTGTGTTATCAAGCTCAACTAGGTCAGCAAGAATAGCATCTAGCAAGTCTCCTTGATAGTCTGTAATGTAGTGGGCTGTATTTTCTGTGTTGAGGCGAAGAGCTCCTTCATTTTCAGCAAGAAGAGCTGCGTAGCCAGGGATTTCGATACTTTCAGTTTCAAGTGTATCTGGCAAACCTTTCCAGTTGCTATTGAGTGGCACCACCCAGAGACGGTTCTTGTCCTCGTTCTCACCGATAAAGAATTGTTTTTGTGAAATCTTCAAGATATCATTTTCAACCTTGACAGTAAGTACTGGGTAACCAGGTTGTTCCAACCAAGAATCCATGAAGGCTGAAACATCACGGTCAGATGCTTGACCAAGAGCATCCCAAAGGTCACGACCAATTGTATTGCTGTACTGGTGTTTTTCAAAGTAAGCGTGCAAACCTTTAGCAAAATCAGCATCTCCCAGCCAACGACGAAGCATGTGCATGAGGCGACTTCCTTTGGCATAGACGATAGCTCCGTCAAAGAGCGTATTGATTTCATCTGGATGTTTAACTTCGACGTGGACAGATTGAACACCATCAGTCGCATCGCGTTCAAGAGCGTGAGGCACTCCACCTGTTTGGAAATCTTCAAAGATATTCCAGCTTGGCTCAATGGCATCCACACAGACGTACTCCATCATGTTAGCAAAGCTTTCATTGAGCCAAAGATCATCCCACCATTTCATAGTAACGAGGTTCCCAAACCATTGGTGAGCCAACTCATGTGCCACAACTAGGGCAACTTGTTGACGGCTGGCAAAGGTAGAGTTCTCATCGACAACCAAGTAAACTTCACGGTAGGTCACAAGACCCCAGTTTTCCATAGCTCCAGCTGAGAAGTCAGGAAGGGCGATATGGAGAGATTGAGGAATTGGGTACTTAACTCCATAGTAATCTTCGTAAAACTCGATAGAGCGAACAGCGATGTCCAGTGAGAAATCAAGGTTAGATAGTGGGTGGGCTTTGGTTGAGTAGACACCTACGAGGGTACCGTTTTTAGTTTTAGCGGTCACACCTTGCAAATCACCAGCAACAAAGGCTAATAAGTAAGAAGACATGCGAGGTGTTGTCTCAAACTTCCAGATACCTGTTTCCTTACGGTTTTCAACTTCGATTTCTGGCATATTTGACAAGGCCAATTCACCTTCTGCTTGGTCAAAACGCAAAGAAAGGTCAAAGGTTGCTTTGGCTTCAGGCTCATCCACACATGGGAAGGCTTCTCGCGCAAAGTGGCTCTCGA
This sequence comes from uncultured bacterium, assembly GCA_963541545.1. Lineage (GTDB taxonomy): Bacteria > Bacillota > Bacilli > Lactobacillales > Streptococcaceae > Streptococcus. The sequence continues at coordinate 10,230 of CAUTUU010000029.1, forward strand.
ACTGGGTAGACAAGACTTCCTTCTTGACACCATCAACTGTGTAATAAGAAGGATAAATCCCTGTCATGTTGTCTGTGATTTTTCCTGAAAAGGCAAGAACCACTTCAACTTGACCAGCCTCAGCCAATTCGATATGAAGGGCTTCATTGTCATGGTCTACTGTAAATGGACGAGCTTGACCTGCAACTTCTACAGAAGCGATTTCCAAGTCTTTTTGATGAAGGGAAATACGGTCACTCTGTGCTTGACCAGTGATGGTTACCTTCCCAGAAAACGTCTTGGTCTCACGACTCAAGTCTAAAAATAAATCATAATGTTCAGGAACAAATTGCTTAATAAAATGTTCAACTGCTTGCATAGTTTTCTCCTATCTAAGTTTAAGAGCTAGAGCTCTTCTTCAAACAAACTTATTATATCATGTTTTGCCTAAGAAAAAAGGATTGGACGGCGATTTCCAAAACTTTCTTCCTTCTATCTGTCTACAGAGGGTAGACCTTGCGAAATTCTTCTAAAACAACCTTGCTGTCAGGTGTAAAAGTCAGTCCAGCCTCCCTCATCCACTCGGTGAAACAGTCTTCATGAACCTGACGCCAATAGGCTAAAGATTTGTCTCCCTCACCTTCCTTAAAGGCATGGTCAGCAGAAACTTGATGAAAGGGCTGAACAGAAACCTTGGTAATTTCGACAATACAGACAGCCTGATTTTGACTATCTAAAATGACATCGAAGGTCCCTTTTTGTGGAAGAGGTTCGGCTTCTAGGGCATAGAGTTCGTAAGCTGATGCTGTTGCAGTCTTTTCTCCTCTTAATACCAAATCTGCCAAGAGATCTGCTTCCACTCCAAAAGCCCAGGCATCTATCTCATCTCCAATCGAGGGGTTGATTTTCTTGTAGGCATTCCACATTTCTTGCGGTGTCATGGGTTGCTCCTTTGTAATTTTTTACTTACTTCTTTTACACGTTTGAGGTGGTCTGGCTGATCAATCTCTAAATCAAAAATCTCTGGAATAGAACTATAGTGGATAATGCACTTGATACCCATCTGATTCATTTTTTGTATGAAAGAAACATTCAGATAACCTGCCACAGCAAAGTCAATCCTTTTCATCCTTGCTTTATCCTGCATCTGTCTCAGCATTTCTAACATTATTGGACTTTCCATATCATGCCATTGACTATTTCTCACAGTCGCAAAAACAAAGGAAGTCAAATCATTCATTCCAACTACAATCTTTGAAATGCCCGTTTCCAGTATTCTGTCCAAGTCGAAATACGCTGACGGTAATTCAATCATTGTGCCAATTTTTCCAGTGAAACCATGCTCACGTAATACTGTAATAGCTTGCTTTAACTGCTCAGCATCATTGACAAAAGGAAAGATAACAGATAGATTGGGATTGGTTTGATAAACTTCTGTAACGACATTTGCCTCAGCCTGAAATTCATCCGGACACGCCAGCAAACGCCTAGTTCCTCTATATCCAAATAAGGGATGATTTTCATCAAAGCACTCTTTAGTCCCCTCTAAACAATTAGCTTCTGTATTTGTTAACTCTGAAAAACGATACCAGACCTCTTCATCCGAGTACAAGGAACAAATAGTGTCTAGATAATCTTTTACAAATTGCTGACAACTTGGTAACAGTATGTTTTGATTGAGCTCTCTCAACAAGTATTCGCCTCTAATCATACCTACGTGGTGCAATAACTGAGGATGAATTTTTTCAACAATTTTTTCGCCACTAAGGGCAAGTTGGTTTCTCATCATTCACCTTCCAATTCATGTAAGAAGTCTTGTCCAGTTCTGGAAATCCTAATAATTCAGACTTAACCTTCAAGACCAATGGAGATGCATTTTTTTCTATTATTTCTTGAATTGCCTTCCAAACATATCCAAGAGAATCATTCACACCATCAGGGACAGTTTCAGAAATATTCACTTGAGATACCTTCTCGTTTATTTCAATATCATACAAGGCCATGATATGGTGAACCATAAAATTTGTTAACTCTTCCCTGACGAAAACATCGTAGATTCGAGGATTGGAGTAGCTTCTAACAGTAAATCCCGTCTCTTCCATAACTTCTCTAATCAGCGTTTCCGTCAGTCCTTCACCAAGTTGCTGACTACCACCGGGAAGGTCATAACGATGTTGATAAGGGCCTCTCGTTTTTTCAATGCAGAGTAACTTCCCGTTTTCAAAGCAAACACCATAAACTCCAAAGTGATTTTTGATTTCCATCCAACTACTCCTACTTCAAAGACCAGCCACCATCAATAGTCAATATTTGCCCTTGCATGGCACTTGCTTTCCCACTTGCTAAGAAAAGGCTGACTTCTGCTACTTCCTCTGGCTCAATCCAGCGCTTGATTGGTGTTTCACTAGCCACCCAGTCCGCTAAACCACCTGGTTCAAAGTCCGCAGCGGTCATAGCTGTCTTGACTGCTCCTGGAGCAATCCCAAAGATCTGAATCCCAGCTTCTGCATAGTCTAGAGCCAACTGCTTGGTGAAGCCAGCCAAGGCGTGCTTCGAAGAAGTATAAGCGTGACCACCACCGCCTGCTAGACTAGAAGCGATAGAGCACATGTTGATAATGATTCCCTCTTTATTCTCCAACATTTGTGCCAAATAGTGCCGAGTCAACTCAACAGGAGTCATGTAGTTGATTTCAAAAATCTCTTGAATTTCCTGCGCTGTCTGTTCCAAAAGCGGTTTGTAATCATCCAAAACTCCAGCAGTATTACACAAAATATCCACCTGAGGACACCAGTCAAAAATTGGCTCCAAGTCCAAGGTCAAATCTCTCTGTAAAAAGTGAAAATCACCCTCTAAGAGTGGATTTTCACCTTGGTCAACTCCATAAACTTGATAACCCTTCTCTAAGAAGAATCGAGCCTGAGCCAATCCAATGCCTGAACTCACACCTGTAATGAGTACACGTTTAGTCATTCACTTCTACCCAATCTGTCGCCAAAACATCACAAGGTGTCGGGCTCCACATGGAAAAACCTTCCCCTTCTCCAGACACGTTGATTAGGAAATAGGGCGTCACTTCAAGTGCAACCCCGTTTTGTTCAATAGTGTCAAAGAGTTGAACATAGTTTTCAGCACCTCCCCAACCAGTGCGTACATATTTTTTCTTAGCCTTTAAGCCAGGCAGGATTTCTTCAAATGTCATGTTATTCTCCTTTTATATCGATAAATCTTCACTTCATTATAACAAAAAACCGCTTTGCAACGGCTTTTTGACTGTGATTTATTTAAATCTGCTTCTACTTACGGCAAATTATTTCCTGCTGCAAGATAAATTTCATACCATTCTTTTCTTGTTAAGTTAAAGTTTGTCGCTTGGCTAGCTTCTATCAAATGCTTAGGATTTGTTGTACCTACGACTGCCTGCATTTTGGCTGGATAACGCAATATCCAAGAAATGGCAATAGTTGAAGGGGTTACTCCATATTTAATAGCTAAACGATCAAGTACTTGATTTAAATCTTGAAATTTCTCATTTCCAACAAAATTCCCTTTAAAATACCCAAATTGTAAGACAGACCATGCTTGAATGACCACATCATGTAATTTGCAATATTCAAAAATGCTACCATCTCGCATAGCTGCTTGACTATCTTCCATATTAACATGAAACCCTGATTCGAATCCTGGAGTAAAAGCCGCACTCAATTGTAGCTGATTAACAGCTAACGGCTGCTTGACATCTTTTTTAAGCAACTCCATCATCATAGGATTTTGATTAGAAACTCCAAAATCTCGGACCTTACCTTGTTTATAAAGGAGATCAAATGCTTCTGCTACTTGGCCAGCTTCCATCAAGGCATCTGGGCGATGGAGAAGCAAGCTATCTAAATAATCAACCTGCAATCTTTGCAAAATACCGTCTACAGATTTTATAATATAGTCCTTAGAAAAATCAAAATAGGTAAATTCTTCTATGCGAATGCCACATTTGGACTGAATCCACATCTCTTCTCTTAAATCTGGACGATTTTTTAGGACAAGACCTAACAGTTCTTCACAACGACCACGACCATAAATATCAGCCAAGTCAAAAGCATTGATTCCAACAGAAAGTGCTGTTTCTACAAGCTCTTCAACTTCTTTTACAGACTTATCTTTTATTCTCATCATTCCGAGAACAATTTCTGATAATTCTTTGTCATCTTGACCAAGAGTTATGTATCTCATCAAATTTTTCTCCTTTAATTTCTAACCTTCTTCCCTTCATTATAACAAAAAACCGCTTTGCAACGGCTTTTTGACTATATTTTACTCCATTTTATCTTCTTAAATCCACGGAACAAGAGAAAAATACCAATAAAGAGAACAGCTAAAGGAATGATTTTTGTGAAGAAAACATGTGAAATGCCCATCCACTCATAGTAACGGAGCAGAGAACCTACAACAAGATGAGCAACAATCATACTGACAAATGGACGAAAAATCGCTTCTTTCCAATTCCAAATACTGATGACTAGGGAAATCGTAAAGACAAGGAAACTATCCCAGGGAGCAGGAAGATAAAAGGCTCCTTCTTGTATGAAACTTGTCATTCCTACATATCCCAGAACAACTAGCAGAACAAGAATCCCAACGACAATGTAAGTGCCAATTTTCATTTTAGGAGAATCTTGAACTAAACACCATCGTAATATTGTAGCCACAAGTCCAAATCCAATCAGAAAAAGAAGTAGTTGCCCTAAAAACGTGAGCAAATTAACTGTTAAGAGAGGGCCTTTCGAAAAATCGCCTAGTAGTTGATAATAACGTAATATTACTAGGACAAGAATTGGCGTCAACAGTGACTCCTTGATAGAACTGCGTGGTGCTTCCTTGAGTATCTCTTGCATTAATTTTTTAGGATTCGTACCTAGATAATCCTCTGCACTCATGCCATCTCGTTCCGCTTCTGAGAAATCTAACATCATCAAATAGATTTGCTCTCTGAGATAGTCCTCATCATAGAGAAATCCAGCAAGATTAAAACTATCCCACAGCTCCTCAAAATACTGCTGATTCTCCTCAGAAAACTCATGCAACACAGCGCTTGTTTCTTCATAATATTTCATTTTCTTCATGGTTTAACCCCCATTCTTAATCCCTTCTACTTTTTGACTCAAATCATCCCATTGTTTCCAAAAGACCGAGACACGCTCTTCTCCTTCTTTCGTTAACGAAAAATACTTCCGATCTGGACCATCTGGCGACGGACGCATGTCGCCTCTTATCCATTGATTTTTTTCTAACTTTTGCAACAAAGGATAAATAGTTCCTGGAACGATAGTATCAAATCCAGCCTCTCGCAAAGTCTGAACCAACTCATAACCATATCGCTCTTTTTGACCGATCATATCCAAGACACAACCTTCAAGAACACCTTTTAATAGTTGAGTTTCCTTCATCCCTTCCCCCTTCTATCTATTTTGTAATACCTACTAGTAGCTTCACCTATAGGATACTACTCCTACACTAGTTTGTAAAGCATAGTAGTTAAATAAGAAAAACAGAACTAGCCTGAACTAGTCCTGTCTATTTTTACCCAATCACACTTCCGTTTGGTACAGATGGGTCAACTGTGAGAAGGGTTAATTTTCCATCATGTTCAGCTGAGAGAATCATACCTTGGCTGACATATTTTTTCATCATCTTACGTGGTTTGAGGTTGGCAATGATTTGGACTTTCTTGCCGACCAATTCTTGTTCATTTGGATAGTATTTTGCAATTCCTGAAAGGATTTGACGATCTTGACCATCACCTGCATCTAGGCGGAATTGAAGCAACTTATCAGAACCTTCCACTTTGGAAACTTCTTTGACTTCTGCGACACGGATTTCAACCTTATCGAAGTCTTCAAACTTGATTTCTTCCTTGTTTAGTTTGAGTTCAACTTCGTCTGGATTCCATTCTTTTTCGACTGCTGGCTTGTTACCTTCCATTTGTTCCTTGATATAGGCGATTTCTTCTTCCATATCGAGACGTGGGAAGATTGGTGTTCCTTTAGCAACTACCGTTATACCCTCAGGGAAAGCAGCCAAACTCAAGTTTTCAAGGCTCGCTACTTCTTCCAATCCAAGTTGAGTCAAGACTGCACGACTGGTTTCCATCATAAACGGCTCAATCAAGTGTGCTACGACACGAAGGCTAGCTGCCAAGTGGCTCATAACACTTGCTAATTGGTCACGGAGAGCTTCATCCTTGGCCAAGACCCACGGAGCAGTCTCGTCGATGTATTTATTGGTACGAGAGATAAGAGTCCAAACTGCTTCAAGAGCGCGTGGGTAGTCAACTGCTTCCATGTGTGTATGGTAGTCTGCGATTGATTGTTCTGCAACCTCAGCAAGACCATTGTCAAATTCTGTCACACCTTCCACATAGGCTGGAATTTGCCCATCAAAGTACTTGTTAATCATAGAAACCGTACGGTTGAGGAGGTTCCCAAGGTCATTTGCCAATTCGTAGTTGATACGGCCAACGTAGTCTTCTGGGGTGAAGGTTCCGTCTGAACCAACTGGAAGGCTACGCATGAGGTAGTAACGAAGGGGATCTAGTCCATAGCGCTCTACCAACATTTCAGGATAGACCACATTCCCTTTAGACTTAGACATTTTGCCGTCTTTCATGACAAACCAACCATGGGCAATCAAACGATCTGGCAATTTGATATCCAACATCATAAGAAGGATTGGCCAGTAGATTGAGTGGAAACGAAGAATGTCTTTTCCTACCATATGGAAGACAGTTCCATTCCAGAACTTGTCAAAGTTACCATGTTCGTCTTGACCGTAGCCAAGCGCTGTCGCATAGTTAAGAAGGGCATCAATCCAAACATAGACAACGTGTTTTGGATTAGATGGTACTGGAACACCCCATGTAAAGGTTGTACGAGAAACCGCCAAATCTTCCAAACCAGGCTCGATAAAGTTACGCAACATTTCATTGAGACGACCATCAGGAGTGATGAACTCAGGATGAGCCTTGAAAAATTCGACCAAACGATCTTGGTATTTGCTGAGGCGAAGGAAGTATGATTCTTCAGATACCCATTCCACTTCGTGACCTGATGGAGCAATACCGCCCGTCACATTTCCAGCTTCGTCACGGAAAACTTCTGCCAGCTGGCTTTCTGTAAAGAATTCCTCATCTGAGACTGAATACCAACCAGAATATTCACCCAAGTAGATGTCATCTTGAGCCAGCAAGCGTTCAAAGACTTGCGCCACTACTTTTTCATGGTAGTCATCCGTTGTGCGGATAAATTTATCGTATGAGATATCTAGTAATTGCCAGAGTTCTTTGACTCCAACTACCATCCCATCAACATAGGCTTGAGGTGTGATGCCAGCTTCTTCAGCTTTTTGCTGGATTTTCTGACCATGTTCATCAAGGCCTGTCAGATAAAAGACATCGTAGCCCATCAGGCGTTTGTAACGAGCTAGGACATCACAAGCGATGGTTGTGTAGGCAGAACCGATATGAAGTTTCCCAGATGGATAGTAAATCGGCGTTGTAATATAAAAATTCTTTTCAGACATAATTTTTCCTTTCCAGGCAAATGAAACCTGTTTTTCTAACACTTCATTATATCACATTTTTAATGATTTTCGATAGAGAAATCCATACAAAAACAAGATAGACGAGTGTCCATCTTGTTGATCTTATTCATAACGAAGGGCTTCGATTGGATCAAGCTTCGACGCCTTGTTGGCTGGCAAGACCCCAAAAATCATACCAACACTAGCCGATACTGCCAGACTAAATAGGGCAACTGGGATTGATACTCCTACTTCTATACCCGCAATCAAACCTTGCAATAGTATACCAGCTATAGCGGTTAAGCCTGTTGCAATAGTCAAACCAATGACTCCACCTAGTAAGGTCAAAATCATGGATTCAATCAAAAATTGGATTAAAATATTAGCACGCGTTGCACCCAAAGCCTTACGGAGACCAATCTCACGAGTACGCTCCGTCACCGAAACCAGCATGATGTTCATAACACCAGTTCCTCCAACAAAGAGAGAAATTCCTGCAATGGCACTAATAATCGTAGTTATAAAGCCGAACAGTTGTTGTACTTCTTGGAAGGCTGCAGTCGCATCTGCCACCTGATACTCCCCTTGTTGAAGACCAGCAATCTCGGTCAATTTTCTAGCTAATTCTGGTCCCACTGTTGGTGTCAAACTGGTATCATTAACTCGGAAAACAATATCAGAAATTTCATCCATATTGAAGTTATTGGCAAGAGAAATATTAGTCGTAATGGGAAGTCCACCAATACCAAAAGTCTTGGCAGCCTTGGCCTCATCGCTAGTATAAACACCAATGACACGATAACTAAAGCCACCAACATCTATAATCTGGTTAACAGCTTCTTGAGCGGAACCAAACAGACTATTAGCAAGTTCTTTGTCTAGTAAAATGACACTGGCCACATCTTTATAATCCTGAGCTATGAGACTTCGTCCTGCAACAATTTCATTTTCAACTGCCTTCATGTAGGTAATATTCCCACCTGTCAAGCTAGCGCGCTCTACTTTTTTATCTTTATAAGACAAGGTGGTATTTGTCGAGTTGGTTACATAGTAACTATCTACACCCTTAAGTTTGGCCGCCTCCTTGACCCAGGATTCTTGTGGTTTTGGTGGTTCCACATGGACTTCCTCTTCTTTACCAGAGACTGTCAAAGCTGATTGTTTTTGGGTGAAAGAACCGTCTTTACTTTTTTTAGAAGAGAAAAAGACATGGATATTCTTCTGTGACTTGGTCATATTTTTATTAACCTGACGAGACATGGAATCCCCCAGAGCCATAATCACAACAACTGATGAAACACCTATGATAATCCCAATCATAGTGAGAAAAGAGCGCATCTTGTGGGCCATGATAGATGAAAAGGCAAATTTCAGATTCTGCATCTTAGTTTTCCTCCTTTTCTAACTGCGCACTGTCAGACGAAATGACCCCATCGCGAATGACAATCTGGCGTTTGGCATAAGCAGCGATTTCAGGCTCATGCGTTACCATGATAATGGTTTTTCCTTCTTTGTTCAAATCAACCAATAGTTGCATAATTTGGTTTCCTGTTTTGGTATCCAAGGCTCCTGTCGGTTCGTCCGCTAGGATAATGGAAGGATTGTTTACCAAGGCACGCGCGATAGCTACACGTTGCTTTTGACCACCAGATAATTCCGAAGGCAAATGGTGACTACGTTCGGTCAATTCAACCTTATCTAAATACTCCTCAGCTAACTTGCGACGTTTTGAAGCCGAAACTCCTGCATAAATCAAGGGCAATTCTACGTTTTGCAGAGCATTGAGTTTAGATAGAAGAAAGAACTGCTGAAAGACAAATCCGATTTGTTGGTTGCGGACCTTGGCTAGTTGTTTTTCACCTAGTCCAGCCACTTCTTGACCTTCAAGATAATACTCTCCACTGCTTGGTGTATCCAACATCCCAATCGTATTCATGAGAGTAGACTTACCAGAACCAGAGGGCCCCATAATGGCAACAAACTCACCCTCATTCACTTCTAGGTTGATGTTTTTGAGAACCTGCAATTCTTGGTCACCGTTACGGTAGCTTCTGCAGATATTTTTTAGACTAATTAGTTGCTTCATCAGCCTTCACCTCTTTTCCTTCCTCTAGAGAAGACGTTGGGTTACTGATGACCTTGACTCCATTTGTCAGACCTGAAGTGATTTCTTGGTTGTCTGCATCAGCATTGCCCAAACCAACTTCCACTTTCTTGGCCTTTTTCTGCTCGTCAAGCACCCAGACATAGTTCTTATCATTTTCAGTCACAACACTTGTTAGAGGAACCAAAATTGCTTTACTCTTATTCTTGACCTCAACGCTTACTGAAAATCCTTGTTTCAAGTCACCAATTTCACTTGTAACATCAATGGTATATGGATATTTAGAGCCAGAATTACCAGCTGCTGTGGCAGCCGCTGCACTTGCTGCTTCGCCATTGTTTTTAGGGTAGTCAGAAATATAGCTAATCTTACCAGTCCAGCTCTTATCTTGGTAAACTTTAGAAGTAAAGGTTACTTCTTGACCAACAGATAAGTTAGCAAGGTTATATTCAGATAGTTCACCCTTAACTTGCAAGTTTTCATTACTTACGACATGAACGACAACTTGGCTAGCTCCTGTTGGAGATTTGGAAACGTTACGATTGACTTCGACCACAGTTCCCTCTAGGGTACTGAGAACCGTCATTGCATCCAACTGACTTTGAGCCTTGCTTAATTGTGCCGCCGCATCTGCTCGGGCATCACGGGCATCACCTAGTTGTGCATCAATAGAGGATACTGAATTTCCTGCGACTGGAGCTGGAGTCTGCGCTGCAGCTCCTTCGCCTCCTGCTGGTGTTGGCAATTGTGGAGCCGGTGCTGAAGCGGCTTCATTACGTGCTTGATTGAGTTCGTTGATATGACGATCTGCCTTAGCTACTGCTCGACTAGCTGAATCATAGACCGCCTGTGCTTCTGAACTACTGTACTTAACTAAAGCCTGTCCTTCACTAACCTTATCCCCCACAGAAACAAGGATTTCATCTAAATCTCCCTTACTAGTATCAAAATAAACATATTGTTCATTTTTTGCTGTTACTGTCCCTGATAACAAAACAGAGGATGCCACACTTCCTTCTTTAGCAACAACAAGATGAGTAACCTCATCTTTTACAGCGGTTTGAGATGGTTGTCTAAAGAGCAAAATGCCCCCAGCCCCCAATACAACAACACTTGCAGCACCGATTGCTGCATACAATTGCCACTTTTTAGCTTTACCATTCTTTTTCATAATGAAACTCCTTTTTGATTTAAAGTCCTTAACAATATTATACAAAAATTCCCAAATATAAACAATAACAGTTCAGAACGAAATAATGACATTTCAGGATTTAATTATTGTTTGGAATTTATTTTTGTTGTTATTGTACTAGTTATATAATACACTTTATTTTCCTTTTTTGCAAGCCTTTTCTTTAATTTTTTTGAACGTAGCAGATTTTTGCAATCACATCAAAAAAAAGATAGAATATGACTATCAAAAAATGACACTCTACTATTTAAAAGAGTACAAAGGAGTTTTCAATGAGAGAATACGATATCATTGCTATCGGTGGAGGTAGCGGAGGAATTGCTACCATGAACCGTGCTGGTGAACACGGAGCTAAAGCGGCCGTTATTGAGGAAAAGAAATTAGGTGGAACCTGCGTCAACGTCGGTTGTGTTCCTAAAAAAATCATGTGGTACGGAGCACAAATCGCTGAGACTTTCCATCAATTTGGAGAAGACTACGGCTTTAAGACTACTGATCTTAACTTTGACTTTGCAACCCTACGTCGCAATCGTGAAGCTTACATTGATCGTGCTCGTTCTTCTTATGATGGCAGTTTTAAACGCAACGGCGTAGACCTGATTGAAGGCCATGCTGAATTTGTAGATTCTCATATTGTCAGCGTAAATGGTGAACTCATTCGTGCTAAACACATCGTGATTGCTACTGGTGCCCATCCAAGTATTCCAAATATTCCTGGTGCAGAACTAGGTGGTTCTTCTGATGATGTATTTGCCTGGGAAGAACTTCCAGAGTCAGTTGCTATTCTAGGCGCTGGTTATATCGCTGTTGAACTAGCTGGCGTACTCCACACTTTTGGTGTCAAGACAGACCTCTTTGTTCGCCGTGATCGTCCTTTACGTGGTTTTGATTCTTATATCGTTGAAGGTTTGGTCAAGGAAATGGAAAGAACAAACTTGCCACTGCATACTCACAAAGTCCCTGTTAAGTTAGAAAAAACTGCTGAAGGTATTACCATTCATTTCGAAGATGGTACTAGTCACACAGCTAGCCAAGTTATCTGGGCTACAGGCCGCCGTCCAAACGTTAAGGGCTTGCAACTTGAAAAAGCTGGAGTAACTCTGAACGAACGTGGCTTTATCCAAGTGGATGAATACCAAAATACTGTTGTTGAAGGAATCTACGCTCTAGGTGATGTAACGGGTGAAAAAGAGCTGACTCCAGTTGCTATCAAGGCTGGACGTACTTTATCTGAACGTCTCTTTAACGGAAAAACTACTGCTAAAATGGACTACTCAACTATTCCAACTGTTGTCTTTTCACACCCTGCTATCGGAACTGTTGGGCTGACAGAAGAGCAAGCAATTAAAGAATACGGTCAAGACCAAATCAAGGTTTACAAATCAAGCTTTACTTCTATGTACTCTGCTTGCACTTGCAACCGTCAAGAAACACGTTTCAAATTGATAACAGCTGGTTCAGAAGAAAAAGTTGTCGGACTTCATGGAATTGGCTATGGTGTTGATGAAATGATTCAAGGATTTGCTGTTGCTATCAAAATGGGAGCAACCAAGGCAGACTTTGATGCAACTGTGGCGATTCACCCAACTGCATCCGAAGAATTTGTAACTATGCGTTAATCGAAACAAAAGAAGCTGATACAAATGTGTCTGCTTCTTTTTTGATGATTTACGAATAGATGAAAACAACTTACCTAGTCAACAAAATCGGCCGTTACAGTTTTTTGTTACCTTTATTATAAAAACAGGTTGACAATGACATTGATTTAAGTATAATAGTTACTATAAATAAGAAAAGAGGTTAACTATTTTGAAAAAAGCTCACGTTTATGCTATCCCTGCTATTGGGGCTGCTCTCATTGCTGTTTTGGCACAAATCAGTCTTCCAATTGGACCTGTTCCCTTCACTCTGCAGAACTTTGCAATCGGCTTGATTGCTACTGTCTTTAGACCTAGAGAGGCTGTACTTTCTGTTGGACTCTATCTTCTTCTAGGTGCAATCGGTCTTCCTGTCTTTGCAGGAGGTGGAGCTGGATTTCATGCTTTGATTGGCCCTACTGCAGGCTATCTTTGGTTTTATCTTGTTTATTCTGGACTTACCTCTTCTCTAACTAACAGTGATAGTGGTTTTGTCAGAATTTTTCTAGCAAATCTCTTGGGAGATACACTTGTTTTTGTTGGTGGGATCATTGGATTACATTTCCTAGCTGGAATGCCATTTGAAAAAGCTCTTGTTGTGGGGGTATTTCCCTTTATCATCCCAGATCTTGGTAAAATTATTGCTATTAGTTTTATTAGCCGTCCATTACTTCAACGCCTTAAAAATCAGGCTTACTTTGCTAACTAAAAAAGGATATCGAGTTGTCATGACTCAATATCCTTTTCTTTCATTTTGAAAACTTATACTCTTCGAAAATCAAATTCAAACCACGTCAGCTTCGCCTTGCCGTATGTGTAGGATACTGACTACGTCAGTTCCATCTACAACCTCAAAACAGTGTTTTGAGCAACCTGCGGCTAGCTTCCTAGTTTGCTCTTTGATTTTCATTGAGTATTAGTTGCCTTTAAAAGCATCTACCATGGTTTGAAATTCTTCATTGGAGAGGGTAATTCCCTTGCCCATTTTAGTATGGTCTGGACTCCAAGCACGAATATCAAACTTAGCAGGAGCACCATTAAAGCTCACACGATTGATTTCCTTGGTCCAACCTTTTTCGTTTTCAGAAAGAGTCAACAAGTGCTCTT
>CAUTUU010000030.1:0-22846 GCA_963541545.1 uncultured bacterium
TGTGCTTTAACGATTGAAGGTCGCTTGAGCAGTATTCATTATAACATGCTTGGTTAGAGAAGACAAGAAAGAGGCTGATAATCTACCAACCTCTGGTTTTATTGATAAAAACTTTAGTCATCATCGTCTCTATAAAAATATTTTCTATACACTCTTGATAATATCAAAATTAATGCCAATATCATACCAAGAGCTATAATAATAGAATTTATTGGATTTATTTCAGTATGTCCAATCACTAGTCCAATAATTGGACTAGTAGACATGCTTAGATATAATAAAAATGACAAAAAATGAATTTCACCAATTCCAGCAAAAAAATGTTTCATAGCTATAGTTTTACGCCCATAAATATCCATCAAATTTACCGTCTACGATATCTAAACCATATGCAATGGCTCCTCCTAATGAGAATACTTCAGCAACAGTAGCCGCAATATTAAGAGCATTAGTAATAGTTGCCATACTAACTCCACCAATATATCTTGTTATAGCACTTCTAACGACTCGACTCATCATACCACGATTAGCAATTAACTTTTTAATGGCGTATGTCTGGTATACTGACATCCCTCCAGAAACTGCAGCTGCAGCAATATTATCACGTTTGTTCCACCAGTTACAACCAACACCACCCCCATCAAGATACATCATCTCTTCTTGCTCAAGAGCAACATAATTATTTGGTAATACGAGTTCCATTTATTTTCTCCTTTTTTATTAAGCATGGTTAGGATAGCTTCCTAACAAGTGATCGTCAACTTTGTTTACAGCACTTAGTTACCTAGATAAGATATCTTTCCTTTATCTTACTTTATTTTATAGGTTGCCTAATGTTTAAAACCAATTATTGCTTGAAACTTAACATTTCCAAAATCCAATCAAGATAGGTTTCTTTATCATAGACAATCCGCACTTCAACTGGCATATCCTTTTGGAGGACGACTGTCTCGCTTCCATGTTTTAGAGTTAAGGTTTCTAATTCTATCATGACTTTATAAAGGCTGATATTCCCTTCTTTCGTTTCTCGGGAAATTGTTCCTGAATCAATCTGTCTGACTTGTCCCTTCAGTGTTCCATATTTTTGACTATTTACACCAGTAATAGCAACATCAACTTTTGCTCCTTTTGAAACACGAGAAATATCACTCGCAAGTACAAAAGCTTCTACATAGTAACCTTTTTCTTTCCCTGAAACTTCTGCTATCGTTTGCCCCTGCTGAATAGACATTCCTTGTTTCAAAGGTACCAGATAATGCAGAGTACCTTCATTTGGCGCTAACATACTATGTGCTTTATCTTGACCTGTTGCCACTCCAAGATTAGCCTCAAGCTCTGTAATACTTTTATTGTTGTTTGAACGAGCAGTACCTAACTCACTAATTAATTGAGCATAAATATTATAAGCCTGAGAAGTTGGATTATTATAGGTACGGTTCATATCCTTAATATTGCTTTGTTGACTATCAATCTCGCTATTCTTAGAAGTAATATTTGTTTTTAATGCTTCGATTTTTGTTGTTATTTCTGATATCTTAGTTTCTAACTTAGCTTTGTTATCAGCTGATGTCGTATCTGATAGAGAAGGTGAGTCTCCTTGCTGTTGAAGTTGAAGCAATTCATTTTGTAGAGCTTGCAAGTCGGCATCTAACTGATTTCTTTCAGCTGTTATTTTATTCAACTTCGTATATTCATCCTGAATCTTTGAATACTGGGTACCATTATTATAATTTTCCGAGTTTAACTGAGACAGATAGTATTCAACTTTCCCATAATATTCCTGTTCTTCACCAGAATTAGATAAATGATTGTATTTCTCATTTAATGATTGTTCAAATTTTTGAAAAATAGCTTCTTTTGCGCGTAACTTCTCCAATTGTTTATTCAAAGAGCTCGCCTGTAAACCTTCTTGTCCACTTGATAACGAAATAATGACATCTCCAGCATTTACCATATCTCCTTCTGACTTATGTAAAGTAACTACCTTCCCTGAACTAATTGCTGATAGGAACTCTGTACCTGTTATAACTGAATTCCCATTCGCTTTTACAATATAGTTTTTGGGTATATAAGCTGCGCCAATCAATGCACCGCTTAAGACAATAGCAGTTGAAATAATGAGAATAAACGCAAAAGCTGGTGATCTCTTATCAAAGAAAATACGAGAATAACGCAATTCTGATTTATTATATAATTTCATAGGCTTACAATAGGTCTAAAAATATCTACTACCATTTTTTCAGGAGAAGAATTAACATAAACTGTATAGACAATCCCATCCGTTTGAATATCATTTTCATAGACATATAGGTCCAATTTAGAATACGCATACTGCAGATACTCAGGGCTATCTTCAAAACGAACATATAAACAATATGGAACTGAGATGGAATCTTGTACATCATAAATGTTACTGTACTGTTGAGCATTATGAGCTTGAATATAAAACTCAAAATCAGTCGTTATTAATCCATCATCATGAATAGTAGTACCACAACTTTTTACAATTAATGGACCAAAAATTTGTGCTTTTAACAACTGCAAATGTTGATAAAACTTTTCAATCTCTTGATTTATATTTTCTACTTTTATATCATACAACTTTTTACAGATAACTGACTTTAGTACTAGTTTTTTATTGTCTTGAATCTCTAGTTTAGCCATAAGTAACCTCCTCTGCATCTAACATAACCGACGGTTCTACTTGTTGCTTCATATAAAAACTCTGTAACTCGACCATTCTAGCATATTTTCCATTTTTAGCCATTAATTCCTCATGAGTCCCATATTCTACAATGGAACCATTCTCCAAAAAACATATCTTATCACATCGAAGAATTGTAGACAGCCTGTGGGCTACTACAATTGTTGTCTTATCCATTATTTTATTAAAAATTAAATCCTGAATAATCTGTTCACTAAATGAATCTAAGTTAGAGGTTGCCTCATCAAATATATACAAGTCAGCTTTACTCAGTAGTGCTCTTGCAATAGCCAATCGTTGTTTCTCTCCACCCGAGAAATTTTGACCGCCTTCTTCTACGAAGGAGCCATAACGATTTTGAAGGCGTTGAATCGTATCATGAATACCAACAATACGACAAACTCTTACCATATCCTCATATGTGACAGAAGGATTACCAATTTTTAGATTATCAATAATTGTCCCTGTAAAGAGTTCTATGGTTTGAGGAATGTAGGAAATTTTCTTACGTAATTTACCATAGTCAAGGTCTGATAAGTCATTTGCTCCTATACAAATTTTCCCATCACTAGGGTTTATAAATCGTAATAATAAACGAACTATCGTACTTTTTCCTGCTCCACTTTCTCCAACAAAAGCTATTTTTTCTCCTTGTTTAATTTGCAAATTAAAGTTCTTGATAACAGGTGGGCGCGAACCATAGGCAAATGTTACATCTTTAAACTCAATATCATCACACAAGGTGAAGTCTCTAATACTATAATCCAAGGCAATGTCTTCACGATCTACTTCCATCAATTCTTGAAGTCGACTAACCGCAACCTGTACCTCTTGAAAGGTTAACTGCAAACCAACTAGATTCTGAATAGGTTCTGTAAAATATTGACTTAATGTCTGAAAAACCAAGAGGTCCCCAATAGTCATTTTTCCATCAATGATAAATAAGGCGCCCACTCCCATAAATAATAACCCACCCATGGTTGAGGTCATTGAGGATATTGTAGACTGAATATTCTTCAAAACACCCTCTTTATAACCAATTTCTAAAGTATGAACAAATTTTTCTTCAATTTTGTTTAAACGTTGTTCCTCGTCATGCTGAGACTTAATGGTATCAATGTTACGAATGGATTCAATTAACTGTGAATTAAGAAGTCCATTTGCTTCCATTTGTTCATGATTAATTTTTTTATAAGGCTTTTTAAAACAGTATATAAGAATGATGTTAACAATAACCATAAAAACTAATATCAGAAATAAAGATTGATTAATAGTCCAAAGGACAACCGCACTAATAACTGACAAGGTGATATCCATGACTAATGAAATAGAGACTGACGTAAACACATTCTTTATCGTCATCGCATCTTGAAATCTTGTTAAAACATCACCAACTCTACGACTTCCAAAAAAACTATAAGGAAGATGAATAATATGGTCATAATATCCCATTAAAACTGGTATATCAATTTTTCGAGATAGAAACAAAAGAACGTGCTGACGAAATGCAGATAGAAGAGTCTGTAAGAACGACACTATTCCAAATACTATCAAGAACATATACAGACTATTTTTTAAAGCATATGGAATCACCTCGTCCATGATAACTTTTGAAAAGAGACTCGATAAAATACCAATGATACTTAAAACTAAGGAAGCTAATATGACTGTACTAATCAAGCCTTTTTGATTAAAAATTAACCTTCCAAATAAATTCAGAAGTCCTTTTCCCTTTAGTTTCCCTCTTTCAAAATCCGAATTTGGAACCATAAAAAGAGTAATACCTTGATAAATTTCTCCCAATTCGTCACTTGACATCTTGCGTATCCCACTAGCAGGGTCTGCTACGTAAAATTTACTATTCCTCTTTATACTATGTAATACCACAAAATGATTTTGACCTAAATCATTCTTAACTTGAAGAATCGAAGGAAATGTTAATTTTGGAGTCAAATCTTCCAGTGCTACTCGAACAGCTTTTACTGTAAAATTCAACTTATTCAGACCTGAAACAATACCACTGACAGTCGTTCCATACATGTCTGTACCAATAATTTCCCGAATCTTCATGATTGATAGTTCCTTTTTGTAAGATAAAAGAACTGTTGAAACAACTGCCGCAGCACAATCTGACTGATCATGTTGCATCGTACAAGGATATTTTTTTAACATAGAAATACTCAATTCTTTAGAATTAATCTAACTTTTCTTTGATGTCACCCAAACCTCAATCACTGCCCAGTAGTTCTTGAATCAGTTTATTTTCAACCGTATCATTCTTTGTTCTTGATATCTTTCCAAGCATTGTAGTACAGCAGATTTTTATCCAAGGACTGAGCTTCCTTTAACAACCCAAGCTCCCTTACATTATATCGGCCAGCCCCATGGAAAGATTATGGCCAGACTAATCAATGATATAATACATACTAGAATACAAAATATTTTTTTATTCATACTTTTTCTCCTATCTTTATTTTCTACCTACATAGTACCTCTTATTAAGCTCATTTCAAAATTACGTCAACCTTTTTCACAAATTTATTTCGACTTTCTTTTTTACTTTTTACATTGCTATGATACAATATTTTTAACAAAATTTTATTATTTGTTAACTTTTTTCACGAAATGGAGTAAATCATGCGTTATGATTTCGGAAAGGTCTATAAAGAGATACGTGAGTCAAAGGGGTTGACCCAAGAAGAGGTCTGTGGGGGTGTTCTCTCAAGAACCAGCTTATCAAAAATCGAAAGTGGCAAGACAACCCCAAAATATGAAAATATGGAATTTCTTCTCCGTCAAATCAATATGAGTTTTGAAGAGTTTGAATATATCTGTCAACTTTATCAACCAAGTCAACGCACAGAGATTATGCAAACCTATCTCAATATGCGTTCCATTATCGGGACCAGCGATCTTGTCAATTTATTTCAAAAATGCCAAGACTACCTCAATACCCACCACGATCTCCCTATAGAAGAAATCAGAGACATGCTTGAAGTTGTCATTTATATTCGTCAACACGGGGCAGGGGAACTATCAGATCACGCAGAACAGGTTGTCAAAAAACTTTGGAGAAAGATTGAAAAACAAGATACATGGTATGAGAGTGACCTGAAAATCCTCAATACCATTCTTTTCAGTTTTTCCATTGAATACCTCCATCTCATCACTGGAAAAATATTGCAACGCCTAGAAGTTTATAAAAACTATCAACATTTATATGAATTGCGAATGACAATTCTATTAAATCTTTCCACACTCTATCTATACAATCAAGATAAAAACATGTGTAAGCAAATCTGCTACACTTTACTGGAGGATGCCAAGAACAAGAAAAGCTACGATAGGCTTGCTATCTGCTATGTCCGTATTGGGATTTGTACAGACGATTCTAAACTTATCCAAAAAGGGTTCTCCCTTCTGGAGCTAACCGAAGAAACTTCTATGCTGTCTCATCTCAAAAAAGAAGTAGAGACCTATTACCAGCCGAAGGAAAGAGAAAAAAGCTTAGCTTCTAAATAAAACCACACAGTGATTTCAGTCTTGAACACAATCAAGTTGCAAGAAACACTGTGTGGTTTTTTGGATGTTTAGAGGTTAGTTTTTTGAGCAATTGTCTATCAGAATGTTCTTTTATCTGTTAATAATCCTAGAAAATCTTGTCTTTTCAAGTCTGAGAATTGTTTGGTAGAAAGACTTCCTTTTTGAAGTCCATCATCTCTGACCTGCAAATAATAGCTATGTTGGCTTGTTTTAATTGTCAAAAAATCGCCCAATACAAAAATTTTTTTCCAGTTACGAATCTCAAATTCTTTCATATCTGATTTTGGAATGCGGATAAGCCCTTGTCGCAAATCACGATGATGCTCACTTGTGAAAGTCATCCCATTCCCAAGATTTCTTATCAGCAGTTCATCTGGGGTTACCATCACCAGCGCTATTTTAGTTAAGAAAATTTCAACTGTTGGTGGTAAAATAGCCAAATCAAACCAAGGATGTAGGTAGCGATACGCTAAGAAATAATGAGGCTCCTCACCCAATCCTAGTTGTTTATATAAGGCCTTGACCTCACTATCTAACCTCGCTTCAAAAGACACATCCGAATGCTCTTCTTCCTTCCTCTGATTAAAATAACGCATCCCGACTAGGAAAGCTATAAAGACTATGATAAATATTCCTGATAAAAGATATTTTAAATTGTAGTTCATCACTTAACCTCCTGATTCACTACTCCACCTAAAGCAGAAGAGTCATATTTATTTTTAAAATAGTTCCATCACAACTTTAAATAAGACGGGTGTCATTAAAATTAGGATAGTTCCTATCACAAATATCATGACTACTCGAAAAAGCTCCTTGTTTTTAAACATTTTTCCACCCCTTTTCTAGCTACATCATAATTCTTAACCAAATACAAAGTTAAGAATACCGTTTTTGGTAGCGTTTACATAATTCGTTTCACCTATATTATAGATCAACATATATAACCTGTCAAGTAATCAAAGCAACATAGTAGATATTTTTAAAAAGAAAAATTATAGTTATATTTTTACACATAAAAAAGATAGCTTCTGCTATCCTTATACACTCTCTAACTACTTATCCATCAGATATTGTTCTACCTTGAGTGCCATAACTTCATTATTTTCAATTAGATAGAGCACCTTAGCTTTCATATAATAGTCCTTAGCAACAGAGAGATCAAGATCCTCTGTTACATTTCCCAACAAGCAATATAAATCTGCTAACCTAAAGCTACTATGATATTTGTTACAAAATTCAATTATCTCCAATAATAGTGCTCTGGACTTATCCATCTCCTCCTGTTTCCAAAGGTGGTAACAATAATTGTATTTTATTTTGATATACAACTCAATTTGTTCACGCACACTGGTATCGATTTTTGAAAGGGCTACGGAAACCTGATCATATAGTTCCTCAAATTTCTCCTTATCCTCATCATAGCCTAAGAAAATCAGCAGAGTATTCAAAATATACAAGTAGTCTACTTTATCAATACTAATCCTACTGAGGATGTCCTCTATTTTTGAAATAGCTAGTTTTAATTGATATTCACATTGATAGGTTAGAATAGCATCTATCCAGTCCAGATAAATCTTTTCATCAAAAGATAAGGAAGTCTGTTGCTTTCTCTCTCCCTCAAAGGCATATTTCAAAGAGGCATAATCTTGATTTTCCAACAATGTTTCAGACAACCTCTTGAAAGCAGACAAGCCTAGAAACTCTTTCGAAATTTCTCCTGAAAAGAAATAGTCCATATTTAAGCCCATTTTTTCAGATAATTTATATAACAAATCTGCTCCTGGCATATATTTGCCTTGTTCCATGCGACTTATCTGAGTTTGTTGGCAAATTCCTTCTGCCAATTCTTTTTGCGACCAACCCAGCTCTTTTCGCTTATTTTTTAATCTTGTTGCTAATAATGAATGCATGCTATCCACCACTATTTATATTCTATAAAAACATTATACTACTTTTTGAGAAGATTATATCAAATTGGCTACACAGTGTGAACAGGCTTCTAAAAAGAAAAAAGAGCCATTCAAAGCTCTTTCCCCTATTTCTTAATACCAACCGTTGTTAAGCCAGAAGTTTTTCGCAGCTGTCCATGAACCGTAACGTCCTGCAACGTAAGCATCTGCTACACGTTCTTGGTTTTCAGCTGAGTAGTCACCGTTCAAGTATGAATCTGTCAATTGGTAACGTCCGATGTAACGTCCGTTTGTAGCTGTGTAGCTACCGCCTGATTCTTTTTGAGCAATCCATTCTTTAGCTTCTGCTTCAGATCCGCTTACAGTTGCAGCTGGTGCTGAAACTTCTGTTGAAGCTACTGTTTCTTCTGCTACAGGAGCGCTTGCTACTGTAGCTACTTCTTCTGCTACTTCTGTAGTTTCTACTACTGGAGCTGAAACAGTTTCATCTTGAGCAGCTGGTGCTGCATAAGTAGTTGGCGTTGGTGTTGCAGCAGGCGCTACAGGGCCATCGATAACCAACTCTTGACCAACATAAATCAAATGAATGTTGTCAATGTGGTTGTTTTCTGCCAATTTCTCAACAGTTGTGTTGTGAGTTTCAGCGATTTCTGAAAGTGTATCACCTTCTTTAACAGTGTAAGTTGATGCTTCTTGAGCAGATACAAATGATGGAGCAAATACTGCAAACAAGGCAGCTACTCCTGCAAGAGTTGTTTTAATCTTTTTAGTTGTTGATTTCATATCTAAAAGTTCTCCTTCTTTCTATAGTTCTATGATACCCTTTAAATATTACTGTTTCTTGACACTTTTATGTAGAAATATTACAAAATTATTTTTTATTTCCCTAAATAAGCTATTTTTGTCATAAAAGATACTATTTTTATGCCATTTGAGGTATTAGAAAGGTTTTCATCCACAATTAAAGTCAAGACCTTCATTCTTTGATATAATAGAGATAAGAATTTTTATAAGGGGAAACTGATGAAATCACTTCGTTTTCAATCTGTCTTTGATATCATCGGACCAGTTATGATTGGCCCATCTAGTAGTCATACCGCTGGGGCTGTTCGTATTGGGAAGATTGTCTCTTCCATTTTTGATGATACTCCGACAGAAGTCGAATTCCAACTTTTTAACTCATTTGCCAAGACCTATCGTGGTCACGGGACAGACCTAGCCCTTGTTGCTGGTATTTTAGGCATGGATACAGATGATCCTGAAATCCCAAACAGTCTGGAGATTGCCCACAAGCGTGGTATCAAGATTGTCTGGACCATTCAGAAAGACAGCAATGCTCCTCATCCAAACACCACTAAAATTACCGTTAAAAATGCCCACAAGACTATCAGTGTGACTGGTATTTCTATCGGGGGAGGGAATATTCAGGTCACCGAACTCAATGGTTTTGCCGTCTCTCTCAATATGAATACACCGACTATCATCATCGTTCATCAAGATATTCCAGGTATGATTGCCCTCGTAACAGAGGCACTTTCCCGCTATGGTATCAATATCGCCCAGATGAATGTTACTCGTGAAAAAGCTGGTGAAAAAGCTATCATGATTATCGAAGTCGACAGTCGCAACTGTGATGAGGCTATCGAAGAAATTCGAAAAATCCCTCATCTCCACAATGTCAATTTCTTTAAATAGGAGGAAGCATGTTTTATTCTATCAAAGAATTGGTCGAGCAAGCAGATCTGGACTTTCAAGGAAATGTCGCAGAACTCATGATTACAACAGAGTTTGAATTGACCGGTCGCGAACGTGAAGAAGTCCTCCTTCTCATGGAACGCAATCTGGAAGTCATGAAAGCCTCTGTCCAACTTGGCCTCAATGAAAATAAATCTCGTAGTGGCCTGACAGGTGGAGATGCTGCCAAACTGGATCACTACATCAAAAACGGAAAAACTTTATCAGATTACACGATTCTCTCTGCTGCCCGAAATGCCATCGCAGTTAATGAACACAATGCCAAAATGGGTTTGGTCTGCGCTACTCCGACCGCAGGAAGTGCTGGCTGTCTCCCTTCCGTTCTCACTGCTGCTATTGAAAAATTAGACCTCAGCCACGAGCAACAGCTGGATTTCCTCTTTGCTGCCGGTGCCTTTGGACTAGTCATCGCAAACAACGCCTCTATCTCGGGTGCTGAGGGCGGTTGCCAAGCTGAGGTTGGTTCAGCCTCTGCTATGAGCGCTGCCGCCTTGACTCTAGCTGCAGGCGGAACACCTTATCAGGCCAGCCAGGCTATTGCCTTTGTCATTAAAAACATGCTAGGCCTCATCTGTGATCCTGTTGCTGGTTTGGTTGAAGTTCCCTGCGTCAAACGCAATGCCATGGGAGCTAGCTTTGCCTTTATCGCAGCAGATATGGCCTTGGCAGGTATCGAATCTAAAATACCTGTGGATGAGGTTATCGATGCCATGTACCAAGTAGGTTCAAGCATGCCAACTGCCTTTCGTGAAACAGCTGAAGGTGGACTTGCTGCCACCCCTACTGGTCGTCGCCTCCAAAAAGAAATTTTCGGAGAATAAGCTTATCAAATAGGAGAAACCATGACCTCTATCACAGCTATCTTTTTCGATCTGGATGGAACCCTCGTTGACAGTTCTATCGGGATTCACAATGCCTTTACCCATACCTTTAAGGAGCTGGGAGTGCCTAGCCCTGATGCCAAAACGATTCGTGGTTTTATGGGACCGCCCCTTGAAAGTAGTTTTGCGACCTGCCTTCCCAAAGAACTAATCTCTGAAGCCGTACAGATATACCGCTCGTACTATAAGGGGAAAGGCATCCATGAAGCTCAGCTATTTCCTCAGATTATAGACTTGCTTAAGGAGTTATCAAGCGATTATCCTCTCTATATCACGACGACCAAAAATACTCCAACCGCTCAAGACATGACTAAAAACTTGGGAATCCATCATTTCTTTGATGGCATTTATGGTTCCAGCCCTGAAGCACCTCATAAGGCAGATGTCATTCGCCAAGCCTTACAGACACATCAACTAGCACCAGAACAAACCATCATCATCGGAGATACCAAGTTTGATATGCTGGGAGCTCAAGAAACAGGCATTCAGAAATTGGCCGTCACTTGGGGATTTGGAGAGCAAGCAGATCTACTAAACTATCAACCTGATTATATCGCCCACAAACCCTTAGAAATTTTGGAGTATTTTCAATAATATAGACTGGGCGACAACCCCATTTCAGAAGAAAATGAGGCAAGCTTCTACATAACAAAACGCATATTACCAAGGTTCAAGACCAGATAATATGCGTTTTTCTTTTTTATTCAACGTGGGTAGTTTGATTAGCAAAGGCGATAATAGCTTGCTTCAACTCATCTCCACTGAGAGTGCGGAACTCTTCAATTTTTTGGTCGATAGCTTCTAGAGGCATGACATTAACCTTACCAACGAAAATCTTATCCATAACTTGGTTATCAACAAGTTCGGTTGATACCAAGAGTTCTTCGTAAAGTTTTTCACCTGGGCGGATTCCAACCTCAACGATTGGAATTTCGCTTTCGGTGTGCCCACTTAGAAGGACCATTTTCTTGGCTAAGTCATAAATTTTGACTGGTTTGCCCATATCAAGGATAAAGACTTCCCCATCCTTGGCATAAGCACCAGCATGGATAACCAGACGGCTAGCTTCTGGAATGGTCATAAAGTAACGAGTCATGCGGAAGTCTGTTACCGTTACAGGCCCACCTTCAGCAATCTGACGTTCAAAGACTGGAATCACACTACCACGGCTACCAAGTACATTCCCAAAACGAACTGCACAGTAGGTCGATTGGCTACGTTGGTTAAAGCCAGTAACAATCAACTCAGCCACGCGCTTAGTTGCTCCCATAACATTAGGTGGATTAACCGCCTTATCTGTCGAAATCATAACCATCTTAGGTACTTTGGCTTCATCAACAGCCTTAGCAACGTTGTAGGTTCCACGGATATTGTTTTTGAAGGCTTCTTTTGGATTGCGCTCCATCATAGGAACGTGCTTGTGGGCTGCCGCATGATAAACAATAGCTGGCTTGTACTGCTCAAAGACTTGCAACAAACGATCGTAATCTTGAATGTCCGCAATCACAGGTACATAATCAATCCCTTGGAACTTACGAATCAATTCATGATACACAAGGTAGATTGAATTTTCTCCGTGACCGAGCAAGACGATGCGTTCAGGATTGAAGCGGCTAACTTGGCGACAGATTTCAGAACCGATTGAACCACCAGCTCCTGTAACCAAGATTGTTTTTCCTGTAAGTTCTGCGCCCAGACGCGATTCGTCAAGACGAATTTCCTGACGGCCCAAAAGGTCTGTGATATCAATCTTCTGGAAACCTCCACCTGCTTGGTGAAGTCCTTGAACAACCGTTTCAACTTTAGGCATCTTGTAACATTTGACACCCAGCTTATTACACATCTGCAAGATACGCTCATATTCTGACGGGTCAAGCGACGGAATTGCAACAATAACACGCTCGATTTGATGGCGTTTAGCCAATTCAGGTAGATTGTCATAAGAGCCCAAAACAGGGATACCACCAAGTTTTTGACCCTTTTTCTTAGCATCCTTATCCAAAATACCAACAAGTTCCAAATCACTAGTTGGATGTTGGTAGCTGTTCATAAAAAGGGCTCCGCCATCACCAGCACCAATCAAGAAGGTCCGACGATGTTCTCCATCACCACTGCCTTTTTTGCGTTTAGAGTAGATTAACTGCCAAGTAATCCGTGGCAATAAAATCAAGAAGGTACTCAACAAGATAAAGAGTACGATAAAACGGATGGAAAATAGGGGCAAGAAGGCATAGCAGATACTATATGACAAGACGCTGCTCACAGTCACACCAAAAAAGATTTTCATAAAATCCGTAATTTTGCTGTAACGACTAATACTAGCGTTCAACCCCCAAAATCCAATCATCAATTGATAGAACAGGAAGGCCAAACTCGTATAGATAATGTAGTCAACAGGTGCTGGATTAATCAGCCCATAAAATAAAATATAAGATACAATGATGGAAACCACCATACTGAAAATATCAAATATTCCCCAGAAAACCTGCTTTTGTTGTTTATTTAAAATTTCCACCAGATCAATCACATAATCTGTGAGTTTTTTATTCATAGAAATTTACTCCTCCTTAAAAGAGTTTTACTATATTGTTATTGTAGCATATTTTAATTTATTTGGCTTATTTTTCCAAATAAATTACTGTTCCCTTGTACTCTTTCTTCCATTTAAATCCTCTAATTAAACCTACAATCGTCCCAAGACCATAAGCAAAGTGAATGGAAAATAAAAGAAAGGGCATCACAATTAGAAATCCGTTTTTATGTTTTAATAAAGTCAGAAAAGTGAGCAGTAATAAAAGTAGAAAATAAGCCCCTAATAGTAAAGTTATAAATAAGAATGTGAATGGTAACAATGCTAGGCTAAACACAAGACTCAAAACAAATAAACAAGGAACATAGTGAAATAGTGATAAACACTTAGGCTGAACATGGGTTGTCAAACCAATCCACAAACCATTCGAATACTTTTGATGTAGCATTTTCTTGAGCGTTGGTCGAATATACTGATAAGATAAAATACTTGGGCTATAGCGTATTTTATAACCCTGCTCTCGAATTCTATAATGAATATCATTATCTTCCGTTCGGCCAAGTTGCTCATCTACTAAACCAACCTTCTGGAAAACCTCTCGTTTATACATCCCATGAAAAATAGAAGAGACATATCTATCCTCGGAACTATTTCGATAGTTGGCAATGCTACTACCAAACATATTTTCCTCAACAAGATGCAAGGTCTCTGCCCATTTTCCCTTTCCTTCAACAATCGTCGGCCTAGGGCCTCCACAGACAGATTCACCTTGTTGAATAACAGTCACATTGTTCATTACAAAACTTTCAGTAACTTTTGAATGAGCATCAATTTTTAAAATAAGGTCCCCTACAGAGTGTTTAACACCCAGGTTAAAACCACTAGCTTGATTTTTCTTAGGATTATTATACAATCTGATTGAGTTAAACTCTGTGTCTTCTTTTATAAATTGCTGAATGATGGCTGTTGTCCCATCTGTAGACATAGCATTTATAAATAGAATTTCAATATTTTCTTTAGGATAGGTTTGATTTTTTAAGTCTTCAATTAGACCAGGTAAATATTTTTCTTCATTGTATGCACTGATGACAATGGATACGAGAAGACTTTCAACATTTTGAGTCACTACTACTCTCCTGAATTTTTCCTTCCACTATTTTATCATAATTTTCAAGACTTTCCCATTTTTATCTTGAAAGCCAGAAACCTTACTTGACATTATAGTGAAAAAGCCTTAAAATAAGCTGTTATTAAAATCAGTTAGAAGAGGTATTATATGAAAAAGCAATCACTCTTTTTTGTTCCAGGTATTATCCTGATTGGTGTTTCCTTGCGGACTCCTTTCACTGTTTTACCCATTATTTTGGGAGATATTTCGCAAGGGCTAGGAGTAGAAGTTAGTTCACTTGGTGTCTTGACCAGCCTTCCCCTCCTCATGTTTACCCTCTTCTCGCTCTTTTCTACCCGACTGGCTCAGAAAATTGGCTTGGAGCATCTCTTTACCTATAGCCTTTTCTTCTTAACCATTGGCTCTCTCATTCGACTAATCAATCTGCCCCTGCTCTATCTAGGAACCTTGTTGGTTGGGGCAAGTATCGCAGTCATCAATGTGCTGCTTCCTAGTCTTATCCAAGCTAATCAACCAAAGAAGATTGGTTTTCTGACCACCTTATATGTAACCTCTATGGGGATTGCGACGGCTCTAGCTTCCTATCTAGCCGTGCCCATTACACAAGCCAGTTCTTGGAAAGGACTTATCATCCTCCTCACCCTGCTCTGTCTAGCAACTTTTTTGGTCTGGCTCCCAAATCACCGCTATAATCACAGACTGGCTCCACAAACCAAACAAAAAAGCAAAACAAAGGTTATGCGTAATAAACAGGTCTGGGCAGTTATTGTCTTTGCAGGTTTTCAATCCTTGCTCTTTTACACAGCTATGACCTGGCTACCTACAATGGCCATCCACGCAGGCCTATCCAGTCACGAAGCTGGCTTGCTGACTTCTATCTTCTCTCTGATTAGCATTCCTTTTTCAATGACCATCCCAAGTCTGACAACCAGCTTGTCTACTCGCAACCGTCAGCTCATGCTCACTCTGGTTTCACTAGCTGGCGTGGTCGGCATTTCCATGCTCTTTTTCCCAGTCGATAATTTCTTTTACTGGCTTGCCAGCCATCTCCTCATCGGAACTGCAACAAGCGCTCTCTTCCCTTATCTCATGGTCAACTTTTCACTTAAGACAAGCGCCCCTGAAAAGACAGCCCAATTATCTGGTCTATCTCAAACAGGAGGCTATATCCTAGCAGCCTTTGGGCCAACCCTCTTTGGTTACAGTTTTGATTTTTTCCACTCTTGGGTGCCAGCTGTAGCTGCCCTCTTACTCGTCGATATCCTGATGACTGTGGCCCTCTTTACAGTGGACAGAGCTGATAAAATCCTCTAAACTTCTAGTTTTTCCTAGAAGTTTTTTATATATAAAAATTTTACACATTTCTCTTGACAGGGCTTTCTTTTAGATGTACAATGTATGTGTAGAAAAATTATATATAAAAATCTTACACATTAGAAAAGGAGGTTCCCCATGTACTTTCCAACATCCTCTGCCTTGATTGAATTTCTCATCTTGGCCGTACTGGAGCAGGATGATTCTTATGGTTATGAGATTAGCCAAACCATTAAGCTGATCGCTAATATCAAAGAATCCACACTCTATCCCATTCTCAAAAAATTGGAAGGCAATAGCTTTCTGACAACCTATTCTAGAGAGTTCCAAGGTCGCATGCGCAAATACTACTCCTTGACAAATGGTGGTATAGAACAGCTCGTGACCCTAAAAGATGAATGGGTACTCTATACAGACACCATCAATGGCATCATAGAAGGGAGTATCCGCCATGACAAGAACTGAATACCTGACTCAGCTAGAACTCTATCTCAAAAAACTGCCTCAGGCTGACCAAATTGAAGCCATGGACTATTTCAGGGAACTCTTTGACGATGCTGGAGTCGAGGGAGAAGAAGAACTCATCGCTAGTTTGGGAACTCCTAAGGAAGCAGCTCATGAAGTCCTCTCTAATCTTCTCGATAAAAAAATCAATGAGGCACCCGCTCAAAAAAATAACCGACAAATTTTACATATCGCCTTGTTAGCTCTCCTTGCAGCACCCATCGGTATTCCTCTGGGAATCGCCATCCTCGTGTCCCTGTTCGCAATCTTTGTGGCAGCCTTGACTGTCATTCTAGCTTTCTTTGCGGTTTCCATACTTGGTATCATCGGCGGATTCCTATTTTTAGTTGAAAGTTTCACTGTCTTAGCCCAAGCCAAATCAGCCTTTATCTTGATTTTTGGTGCTGGTTTACTGGCTATCGGTGCTTCTTCACTAGTCTTACTAGGTATTTCCTATGTAGCCCGCTTCTTCGGTCTACTCATTGTTCGCCTGGTGCAATTTGTTCTCAAAAAAGGAAAGAGAGGTGACCAGCATGCGTAAATGGACAAAAGGATTTCTCATTTTTGGTGTGGTGACTACCGTTATCGGCTTTATCCTGCTTTTTGTAGGTATCCAATCTGACGGAATCAAGAGCCTACTTGCCATGTCTAAGGAGCCTGTCTATGATAGTCGGATGGAAAAACTGTCCTTTGGCAAGGAAGTCGAAAATCTAGAGATTACGCTCCACCAACACGCGCTGACCATCACGGACTCTTTGGATGATCAAATCCACATTTCTTATCATCCATCTATTTCTGCTAACCATGATCTTGTCACAAATCAAAACAACAAAACTCTAAGCCTCACTGATAAGAAACTGTCTGAAAGTCCGTTTCTCTCTTCTGGAATTGGCGGGATTCTCCATATCGCAAGCAGCTACTCTAGTCGTTTTGATGAAGTTATTCTCCAATTACCAAAAGGAAGAAGCCTAAAAGGAATCAACATCTCAGCCAATCGCAGACAAACCACCATCATAAATGCTAGTCTTGAAAATACAACTCTCAATACAAATGGCTATCTCCTCCGAATTGAAGGAAGTCGTATCAAAAACAGTAAACTCACAACACCAAATATCATCAATATCTTTAGCACAGAACTGACAGATAGTCAGCTAGAGTCAACAGAAAATCACTTCCACGCTGAAAAAATCCAAGTACACGGTAAGGTGGAATTGATAGCGAAAACAGACCTACAACTGCTACTTTCCGAAGAAGAAAAACAAAGAATCAACTTAGATCTTTCAACAAAACATGGTTCTATTCTTCATTTTTTAAGAGAAGGAAGACGTTCGTTTAAAAACAAAGAAAACAAAGATGAACGATTAAGCAATCCTTATAAAACAGAAAAAGCAGATGCAAAAGATCAACTCATGGCAAGAGCAGAACAGGATATCTATCTACTCAAATCAGAGGAACACGAGTCTTCTTCTAGAAATCGTTGACAAAAGCGCTTACATCTGCTACTATGGAAGCATATTTATCTAACTAAAAAGGAGGTTCTACCATGAAACAAGAATGGTTTGAAAGTAATGATTTTGTAAAAACAACAAGCAAGAACAAGCCTGATGAACAGTCCCAAAATGTTGCAGACAAGGCTGAAGAAAGGATAGCTGATCTCGATATGCCAATTGAAAAAAATACTCAGTTAGAAGAGGAAGTCTCTCAAGCTGAAGTTGAACTGGAAAGCCAGCAAGAAGAGAAAATTGAAACGCCTGAAAACGGTGAAGCGAGAACAGAAATAGAAGAAAAGAAAGCATTAGATTCTACTGAGGAAGAGCCAGACCTTTCTAAAGAAACAGAAAAAGTCACTATAGCTGAAGAGAGTCAAGAAGCACTTCCTCAGCAAAAACCAACCACGAAAGAGCCCCTTCTTATCAGTCAATCCTTAGAAAGTCCCTATATCCCCGACCAAGTTCCAAAATCTACGGATAAATGGAAAGAGCAAGCGCTTGATTTTTGGTCTTGGCTAGTGGAAGCAATCAAATCTCCTACGAGCAATCTTGAAACAAGTAGCACACACAGCTATACAGCCTTTCTCTTGCTCATTCTGTTTTCTGCATCTTCCTTTTTCTTTAGTATCTACCACATCAAACATGCTTACTATGGACATATAGCAACTATGCATAATCACTTCCCTGAACAATTTGCTTCATTAAATCTCTTTTCGATTATCTCTATCCTAGTAGCAACAACACTCTTCTTCTTTTCATTCATCTTGGGTAGTTTCGTTGTGAGACGATTTATCCACCAGGAAAAGGACTGGACGCTAGAAAAGGTTCTCCAACAATATAGTCAACTCTTGGCAATTCCAATCTTCCTCACTGCCATTGCTAGTTTCTTTGCCTTCTTTGACAGCCTGCGATTTACGGCTCTCTTGTGTGTAATTAGTGTTGGAATCATTCTGCTTGCCAGTCTCCATATCATTACAAGACCAAGTCAAGCAAGTGAAACCGACTCCTTCTATCAGTTATTCTTGTCTGTCCTTGTGAACGGAGTTATTATCCTCCTCTTCTTTGTAGCTGAAGTGGCACTGATTGGGGATTACCTTCGTATCTTGGCCTTTCTTTAAACTTCAATCCTGTCATCCATGGCAGGATTTTTTCTATGTCAAAAAGCAAGTCGATTGACCTGCTTCTGCTTTACTCTTCTTGTGCTAATGCTTTAAAATCTTTATCTAAGATGGGTTGCACTTCTAATTGATTGGCATCTAGTTGGTGGTAAGATGCTGATGGTAGTGACTCTAGGAATTTTGCATAGTTCAAGCGAGCAATGGCTTCATAGTCTTCTGGTTTAGAGCCGTCTCCTGTGATTTGAACCAAGTCAATCTCCCACTGCACTTCCTTATCCACCAATTGCTCCATATAGGCTGCAGGAACAAATGGTTCTCTCGGTAATACTGTCTTGACGCCTTGAGCCAGATGGTAAACACCGTGCACTTGGTCTTCTCCATCCTGATAGAAGGAAACTCTTGCAAAGTAAGCATCCGTCTCTTGAACCGCACGCACACGCGCTTCAAACTGAGCCAAGCCGTCTGCCTCTAAAAAGCTTTTCAAGTCCTTATAACTAAAGAAAACAGGATTAAAAATTCCTTGGCAAATCGTAAAACGAGCTGCATTATCTGTCAAATGGGCTTGAATACTTGCTTGGAAATACGCTTCAAAATCAAAGCCATTTAGCTCTTCAATCTCAGTTCCTATATAAGCAAGCAAAGCATCTAAAAATGATTTGATAATCTCCCAGTCTGTCTTCGTTAGTAGGTCAGGAAGATCGATACGATATGCCTTTTGATCATCAGCATAACTAACCTTAAAGAGAAATTGTGATTGCCCCACTATCGCACACTCGATATACTCGAGACGATTAAGAGGCTGACGGAGATAGACAGCATCATAGCTATGTGACTCCAAACCATCTACCAAGGCCAAGATAGACTTGGCAGTCAAAATCTCTTGTTCTCCTAAAATGCTCTGTTTATTTGGAATAAAAAATGTTTTCACCATAACCGGACTCCTTTGAAATCGTTTACATATAGTATACCTTATTTTTCTGAAAGATACAGAAACAAACTTTAGATTTTTGAGTAAAAAGCATAGAAAAACAGCCCCTAAGGACTGTTTAATCTTATACAGTAGCTGCTTGATCCAAGCTTTCACCGATAGCGGCTAGGCGCTCGACAACTTCAGCTTGTGTTAATTCATTTTCTGAAACATAGCGGTTACGTGGGTGAACACGGCACTCGTGTGAGCATCCACGAAGGTACTTGTCTTCATTTTCTTCTGATGTCAAGATACGACGGTTACAGAATGGATTTCCACAGTTGACATAACGTTCACATGGTGTTCCATCAAACCAGTCTTTCCCTACGATGGTTGGGTTGACATGGTTAACATCTACGGCGATACGCTCGTCAAAGACGTACATTTTCCCATCCCAAAGCTCACCTTGAACTTCTGGGTCTTTACCGTAAGTTGCGATTCCTCCGTGCAATTGACCAACATCTTTGTAGCCTTCACGGACCATCCAGCCTGAGAATTTCTCACAGCGAACGCCACCTGTACAGTAAACCACAACACGCTTGTCCATGAATTTTTCCTTATTATCACGAACCCATTGTGGCAACTCACGGAAGTTGCGGATGTCTGGGCGGATAGCCCCACGGAAATGTCCTAGGTCATACTCATAATCGTTACGTGTGTCAAGGACAACGGTATCTTCGTCAAGAAGAGCTTCTTTGAACTCTTTTGGAGACAAGTAGGCACCTGTTGTTTCAAGTGGGTTGATGTCGTTATCAAAGTCGTTGTCTTCCAAACCAAGGTGGACAATTTCTTTCTTGTAGCGAACAAACATCTTCTTGAAGGCTTGTTCATTTTCTTCGTCAATCTTGAACCAGAGGTCTTCCATGCCTGGGAGGCTGTGAACGTAGTCCATGTATTTTTGAGTTGTTTCGTAGTCACCTGAAACTGTCCCGTTAATCCCCTCGTCAGCGACGAGGATACGGCCTTTGAGACCGATTGATTTACAGAAAGCCAAGTGGTCTGCCGCAAATTGCTCTGCATTTTCAATTGGAGTATAGAGGTAGTAAAGTAAGACACGAATATCTTTTGCCATAAGATTTGTTCTCTTTTCTATTCTTAAATTTTCAGAATTTTTCATCTAACTATACTAGTATACCTGCTTGAGAAAACGAATGCAATTTATTTGACTGGAAATTGTAGAAAGGAATTTATCCCTGCATTTCATCAATAACCATAGCGAATAGCAGATAATTCTCTCAATTTTTTGATCTGCCCAGCTTGACTTTCTGACAAAGTCAGCTTATTGTCAATCAACACACGTGAGATATCAATGTTCATTTGGCTCAATATAAATGGAACAGATGTCCCATCGTCCTTTAATCGTCTTTTATAACTCACTAACTGATTTTTCAAAGGAGAAAGTTGAGGCATAGCCTTTATATCTTCTAATAGATGATTTATAATAGTCATGGCTTCACTACGTCTTTCGCTTCCTCCAGCAAACCATTTTAATGGTGTCATACTCATTTTCCTCCTGAAATATTTGAAAAACTATCATTCCTAGCTCTCCTACCAGTATTTTACCCAAACACCCTGTGTAAAAAAGTCAGCAAAAATGGTAATGTTGCGAAAATATTATTGATCACATAAGACGCATAAGCAGGATTGAAGTTTTAAAAAATAAAACTTAATCTTAACTACCGATTTAGCAACTAATCTTGCAAGCCACAATAAACCATCTCATTGAAATACTAACCCTATCTAGACTGAACTTAAGTTTTTGTTTAGAGACTGAACAAAAACTCAATTTCAGGAAGAAACGAGGTAAATCTTCCCACAATAAAACGGACATGATAAAAGTCCTCATCGCTCCAAACAACACTATCTATGAAAATCATGAGTATGGCCATCTGCAAAATCAAAACTCCCTAAAACCACAGATACCAATTCTGCTTTTGGGAATATGTATATACCGATAGCAGCCTTTCCCAAATTTAACAAAAATAACCCAAGAACGCATAGATAACATCTTTTCAGTCTCTATTCCCTATTTTATTCATTTTAAATGTACCATAATCCCTCCAATAGTCAAGCAAAATAATTTCTTTTAATCTATCATTCCTCTTGATTTTATCGAACTAAGTCACCTATAACTCAAAAAGGTATGGAAATAGAATGTTTCACGAGAAACACTCAATTTCGAGTTAACCAGCAAGAAGTCTTCTCTGCTAAGCTTGTAAGACAATCATTTTTTCAGATAATTGTTGAGCCAATTTTCGATGAAGACAACTTCTTTAAGAATCATTTTCTTAGTTTCTTTAGGTAACATCTGCGAACGAGTCTATTGTGATTCTCATTAGTTCCCCTTTCCCAAGAGGCATAGGGCTACACATAATAGATGCACTCCTCAGAAAATACATCAAACAAGCGGTTGAACTCTGTTCCATTATCTTCCGAATTTAATGCTGTTTTAAGATGAGTTTTAAAGCCTGATTGACCGACTCAGCACTTTTATTTGGAATCAATAGGATAATCTGATGTCTACTTCTTCTATCATCAAGAAAGGTGTATAGTAGTTTAGTAAAAAGTATCAACCGTTTATACTAAACAAAGCAACAAACTAAATAATCTTTCCTAACCAACTAAAAGCACTCATTTACGAGTATAGATCCGATTTACAAAATCAATAACAATAACAGATTTTTAGCAAATCGTAGTATATTGAAATAAGATGCGAACAAATTGATTATGAAAATCAAATTAATTTCTAAAAATGTTTTAGCATCCGCAAAGTACTATTCTAGTTTCAATTTATTATAGAAGTCGTATTCCACTATTCTAGCTTCAATTCACTATACTTCAAAAAAAGGCTCTATAATATTTGTAGTGGGTACCCCCCTATAGATATTATGGAGCCTATTTTGTTGTAGAAAAAAAGTCCCATAAGATCTATAATGAAAAGTGACCAAACAACTCATTAGAAAGATTCATATGGAACAATTACTACTCGATATCAAAGACC
>CAUTUU010000031.1:0-22760 GCA_963541545.1 uncultured bacterium
CCGATAAACTCACCACGTTGGATAACACCTGCACCGATACCTGTACCGATTGTGTAGTAAACCAAGTTTTCGATACGACCACCAGCATTGTTACGGGCAACCACTTCACCATAAGCAGAGCTGTTTACGTCTGTTGTGAAGTACATTGGCACGTTTAGGGCGCGACGAAGGGCACCAAGCAAGTCCACATTTGCCCAGTTTGGTTTTGGAGTCGTTGTGATAAAGCCATAGGTTTTTGAGTTTTTATCAATATCAATCGGACCAAATGAACCAACTGCAAGACCAGCAAGGTTGTCGAATTTTGAGAAGAACTCGATGGTTTTATCGATTGTTTCGATTGGAGTTGTTGTTGGAAATTGTGTTTTTTCCACAACATTAAAGTTTTCATCACCGACAGCACAGACAAATTTTGTACCGCCCGCTTCCAAGCTTCCATATAATTTTGTCATGATAAACCTCTTGTTTTTATTTTCTTTATTATAGCATATTTCGAAAGTCTAAATTTCTCTATTTTTTAGATTTTCCTCTGTAAATCTTACCATTCAAGCAAAAACGAACAAACATGTCATTTGTTCGTTTTCATTTTGAGAGGGAATGTAGTACTCAATGAAAATCAAAGAGCAAACTAGGCAGCTAGCCGAAGGCTGCTCAAAACACTGTTTTGAGGTTGCCGATAAAGCTGACATGGTTTGAAGAGATTGTCGAAGAGTATTAGGCTTTCACTTCGATAAGAGCATCCCCCTTCGCAACTGAACCTGTTGCGACTGGAGCTACTGAAGAGAAGTCAGCTGTGTTTGTAACGATAACCATTGTTGTATCATCAAGTCCAGCTGCAGCGATTTTGTTTGAATCAAATGTTCCAAGAACATCGCCCGCTTTAACCTTGTCACCTTGGGCAACTTTTTGTTCGAAACCTTCACCGTTCATTGTTACAGTATCGATACCAACGTGGATCAAGACTTCAGCACCATTAGTTGTTTTCAAACCAAAGGCGTGACCTGTCGCAAAGGCGATTGAAACTTCAGCATCAGCTGGTGCATAAACTACACCTTGGCTTGGTTTTACAGCGATACCTTGTCCCATAGCTCCACTTGAGAAGACTGGGTCATTGACATCAGCAAGAGCTACAACGTCACCAACGATAGGAGTTACAAGTGTTTCATTTTGAAGAGCTGCTGGCGCAACTTCTTCTTTTTCTTCAGCAACTTCAGATTGTTTTGCAGATGCAGTTGCCTCTACTTCATCTTCGTAACCAAACATGTAAGTAAGGGCAAAACCAAGTACAAATGATACAGCTACCATAAGAAGGTATTGGGCAAGTTGTCCGTTACCAACATAAAGCATTGTACCAGGGATGATGGTGATACCATTACCAGTACCAGCAAGTCCAAGGATTGAAGCCAATCCACCACCGATCGCACCAGCAATCAATGAAAGGAAGAATGGTTTACGGAAGCGCAAGTTAACCCCGAAGATAGCAGGCTCTGTAATACCTAGGAAGGCAGAAAGAGCAGCTGGGAAAGCAAGTGTTTTCAGTTTTGGATTTTTAGTTTTAACACCAACCGCAACAGTCGCAGCACCTTGAGCTGTCATAGCAGCTGTGATGATAGCGTTGAATGGGTTAGCATGGTCAGCAGCAAGCAATTGAACTTCAAGCAAGTTGAAGATGTGGTGCACACCTGACACGACGATCAATTGGTGAACCCCACCAATCAAGAAACCACCAAGACCAAATGGCATGTTAAGGATCGCTTTTGTAGCGATAAGGATGTAGTTTTCAACAACGTGGAAGACTGGTCCGATGACAAAGAGTCCAAGGATAGACATAACCAAAAGTGTCACGAATGGTGTTACCAAGAGGTCAATCACATCTGGAACAACCTTGCGGACAGCTTTTTCAAATTTAGCTCCGACAACCCCGATGATGAAGGCTGGAAGAACTGAACCTTGCAAACCAACAACAGGAATGAAACCAAAGAAGTTCATAGCTGTTACTTCACCACCTTGAGCAACTGCCCAAGCATTTGGAAGTGAGCCAGAAACAAGCATCATACCAAGGACGATACCAACGGCAGGATTTCCACCGAATACACGGAAGGTTGACCACACAACCAAACCTGGCAAGATGATAAAGGCTGTATCTGTCAAGATTTGAGTGTAAGTTGTCACGTCAGCTGGAAGTGTCATTCCAAGAGCAGTCAAGAGACCACGCACACCCATGAAGAGACCAGTTGCTACGATAACTGGGATGATTGGTACAAAAACGTCACCGAAAGTACGGATAGCACGTTGGAACCAGTTTCCTTGTTTAGCAGCTTCTGCTTTCATATCTTCTTTAGATGATGTTGGCAAACCAAGTGCAACCACTTCGTCGTACATCTTGTTTACTGTACCAGTACCAAAGATGATTTGGTATTGACCTGAGTTAAAGAAAGCACCTTGAACTTTTTCCAAGTTCTCAATCACTTCTTTATTGATTTTTCCTTCATCTTTGACCATGACACGAAGACGAGTCGCACAGTGAGCTACACTGTTGACATTTTCACGTCCGCCCAAGGCATCGATGACTTTTTTTGCAATTTCCTGATTGTTCATTTGCAAAAATCTCCTTATATAAAATTTTGTAAACTGTTTGAAAGCGATTTTATTCGCCCTACGACTATTATTTTATCATGTTTTAGAAATATGTCAAGCGTTTTGCAGAAAAAATATTCTATCCACTTAGTAAGCTTGCTTTAGATTGATTGATTTTGACTGTTTTATCAGGTATTCCTTAAAAAACAAGTTTAAAATCTTGGTTAAAAGGGTTTTGTTTCATTATCTTTCATATTTTCCTGAAAATTTGATTGATTTTCTGCATTTATTTTATGATAAACGTTTGACAGTTTTTTCTCTTTTTTAACATAAAAGGCTTGCTTTTTTTCCCGAAAACGGTTACTATTAAAAGTGATAAGATTTTTGGAGGAATGAATGAATGGAATGGACTACTGAGCGTCGTTACAGACTTTATCAAGATTGGACGCAAGAAGAAATTAAGAATATTAAGGAAAATATGGCACAATCTCCATGGCATACTCATTACCATGTTGAGCCAAAAACAGGACTCCTAAACGATCCAAATGGCTTTTCTTACTTTGATGGAAAGTGGATTGTTTTTTATCAGAACTTTCCTTTTGGTGCAGCCCACGGTTTGAAATCTTGGGTGCAATTGGAAAGCGAGGACTTGGTTCATTTCACAGAAACTGGAGTCAAAGTTTTGCCTGACACTCCATTAGATAGCCACGGTGCCTACTCTGGTTCTGCCATACAGTTTGGCGATAACTTATTCCTATTCTATACAGGAAATGTCCGTGATGAAAACTGGATCCGTCACCCTTACCAGATTGGGGCTTTAATGGACAAGGATGGCAATATTACGAAGATTGACAAGATCTTGATAGATCAGCCTACAGACTCTACCGACCACTTCCGCGATCCGCAAATTTTTAATTTTAAAGGTCAATATTATGCCATCGTTGGTGGACAGGACTTGGAGAAAAAAGGCTTCGTCCGTCTCTACAAGGCTGTGGACAATGATTACACAAACTGGCAAGCAGTTGGCGACCTTGATTTTGCTAACGACCGCACTGCCTACATGATGGAATGTCCAAATCTAGTCTTTGTAGGGGAGCAACCTGTCCTTCTCTACTGCCCACAAGGATTGGATAAGAGTGTTCTAGACTATGATAATATCTATCCAAATATGTATAAGATTGGGGCTTCCTTTGACCCTGAAAATGCCAAAATGGTAGATGTGTCTCAACTCCAAAACATGGATTACGGTTTCGAAGCCTATGCAACTCAAGCCTTCAACGCACCTGACGGACGTGCTCTAGCAGTTAGCTGGCTTGGTTTGCCAGATGTTTCTTACCCATCTGACCGTTTTGACCACCAAGGAACCTTCTCTTTGGTCAAAGAGCTGACTATCAAAGATGGCAAACTCTACCAATACCCAGTCGCAGCTATCAAGGACCTTCGTGCTTCTGAAGAAGCCTTCTCAAACCGTGCCCAAACCAAGAACACTTACGAACTTGAACTCAACTTGGAAGCCAATAGCCAGAGCGAGATTGTCTTACTTGCTGACAAAGAAGGCAAGGGACTTTTAATCAACTTTGACCTTGTAAATGGTCAAGTGACCGTGGATCGTAGCCAGGCTGGTGAACAGTACGCTCAAGAATTTGGGATAACTCGTTCTTGCCCTATCGATAATCAGGCTACTACTGCTACAATCTTCATCGATAACTCTGTCTTTGAAATTTTCATCAATAAAGGAGAAAAAGTATTTTCTGGTCGTGTCTTCCCACATGCGGATCAAAATGGTATTCTGATTAAATCTGGAACACCAACTGGAACTTACTATGAATTAGATTATGGTCGCAAAACTAACTGATGTCGCCAAACTTGCAGGCGTCAGCCCTACTACCGTTTCTCGGGTTATCAATAAAAAAGGCTATTTATCAGAGAAAACCATTCAAAAAGTCAATGAAGCCATGCGAGAATTGGGCTACAAACCCAACAATCTGGCTCGCAGTCTACAAGGAAAATCAGCTAAGTTAATCGGTTTAATTTTCCCCAATATTTCCAACGTTTTCTATGCAGAATTGATTGATAAATTGGAACACCAACTCTTCAAAAATGGTTACAAGACCATCATTTGTAACAGCGAGCACGATTCTGAAAAGGAACGCGAGTACATCGAAATGTTGGAAGCTAATCAGGTGGACGGCATCATTTCTGGTAGTCACAACTTGGGAATAGAAGACTACAATCGTGTGACAGCGCCTATTATTTCCTTTGACCGAAACCTGTCTCCAGACATCCCTGTCGTTTCCTCTGACAACTATGCTGGTGGGGTCCTTGCTGCCCAGACCTTGGTCAAGACAGGCGCCCAGTCTATCATCATGATTACAGGGAATGACAATTCTAACTCGCCCACTGGATTGCGCCACGCTGGTTTTGCATCTGTACTCCCAAAAGCGCCTATTATCAATGTTTCCAGTGACTTTTCTCCTGTCAGAAAAGAAATGGAAATCAAGAATATCTTGACCCGACAAAAACCTGATGCCATCTTTGCTTCGGATGATTTGACTGCCATTCTGGTCATTAAAATTGCTCAAGAACTGGGAATTTCTGTCCCAGAAGAACTCAAGGTCATCGGCTATGATGGAACTTACTTTATCGAGAACTACTACCCTCATTTGACAACAATTAAGCAACCTATGCAAGAGATTGCCCAACTCACTGTTGATCTTCTCTTACAGAAGATTGAAGGCAAGGAAGTCGCCACAACAGGTTACTTCTTACCAGTTACTCTATTACCAGGAAAAAGTATTTAAACACAAGAAAACTCAGACCGATTAGTCTGAGTTTTTTATGATCTTAAGTTTTCAAGATAACGCTGGGCTGTCTCTAGGTTAAAGGTTTTATCTGCAATAAGACGCTCTACAAGAGGAGCAACCTCGGATTCACTGGCACCTGCTAGGAGAGCCAAGGATTTGGCCTGCAATTTCATGTGGCCTTGCTGGATGCCTGTACTCACCAAGGCTTTGAGGGCTGCAAAGTTTTGGGCAAGACCGATAGACACGATAATCTGGGCTAATTCTTTAGCAGATGGATTTCCCAGCAGTTCATGACTGAGGGCTACACGAGGGTTGAGACCGATAGAGCCACCCTTGGTCGCTACAGGCATAGGCAGGGTCATCTCACCGACCAATTCTTCTCTTTCAACGTCTAGCGTCCATTGACTAAGACCTTGATAGCGTCCATCTCGACTGGCAAAAGCATGAGCCCCTGCCTCAATGGCACGCCAGTCATTACCAGTGGCAATTAAAATGGCATCAATACCATTAAAAATCCCTTTATTGTGAGTAGCCGCTCGGTAAGGATCAGCCTGTGCAAACTGGCTGGCCAAGGCTATCTTCTCCGCAATTTCTCGTCCTTGATCCTTTTGGCGGCTCAAGTAACGAAAGGCAATTCGGCAACTTGCAGTCACCAGAGAATCAGTTGCGTAGTTTGATAGGATCCCCATGAGACTCTGTCCCTGACTGAGTTCTTCTAAGACTGGTTTCAAGGCTTCCAGCATGGTATTGAGCATATTGGCTCCCATGGCTTCCTGGGTGTCAACATGAAGATAAACGACAAGAAAATCCGTTTCGCCTTTGATCTGTTCTACATGCAAATCACGCGCCCCACCCCCGCGTTTAACGATAGAAGGATAGGCTTGATTGGCAAGTTCCAAGAGCTCTTCTTTCTTGCCGACAATCTTCTCTTGCGCTAGTTTAGGATCAGCAACGTGATAAAGGGCTACCTGCCCAATCATCTGACGCTCATGAACCTGTGCAATAAAACCACCTGCTCGCTTGATAATTTTACTGGCATAGCTGGCCGCAGCAACCACTGACGGTTCTTCCGTCACATAAGGAACTGTGTATTCCTGACCGTTAACGAGAACCTCTGGAACCAACGAATAAGGCAGAGAAAAAGTTCCCACCACATTCTCACTTAGCTGGTCTGCGACAGTCACACTAATCTGTTCATCCTTCTCTAGACTAGCTTGCTTCTCAGGACTAAGGAGCGCCTGAGCTTGCAACAGCTCGAGGCGCTCATGGTATGATTTTTTAGAAAATCCATTCCAACTTATCTTCATTATTTTTCAACCTTGCTATAACGGCGTTGGTGGTCCACAATTTCAACCAGGGCAAAATCTTGATTTTCATAGCCAGCAAACTGGGCAGAGTTTGTTTCATCTAACTCTACTTCCTCAAAGAAGACTTTTTCATAGTCAGCTACGGATAGGGCAGTTCGTTGGTTGAGTTTATTCAAGCGGTCTTTATCTAGATAAACTTCATATCCTTCAACCAATTCACCACTGAAGAACTCAGCCACAGCCCCACTTCCGTAACTATAAAGGGCAATTTTATCCCCAGCCTTCAAGCTATCTGTATTTTCCAATAGAGACAAAAGTCCAAGGAAGAGGGAACCTGTATAGATATTCCCCACCTTTTGACTGTAAAGAATAGACTGCTCAAAGTGCTTTTGCAAGAGGTCCTTTTTCTCTTGAGGTAGACTCTTATCCATGATTTTTTTCAAGCCTTTTAGTGCTAATTTAGGATAAGGCAAGTGGAAGCAAACAGCCGCAAAATCATCCAAAGTAAGCTGGTAGCGTTTTTGGTATTCAAGCCAAGTCGTTTTCAAACTATCCAAATATTGTTGGGTAGAATAGACACCATTTACATAAGGGGTTGTTGAGTAATTTGGACGCCAGAAATCCATGATGTCACGGGTTTGAGCCACATTGTCATTATTAAAGGCCATAATGCGTGGATTTTGTGTAATCAACATAGCGACACTTCCAGCACCCTGAGTTGGTTCTCCTGGAGTTTCAATACCGTATTTGGCAATATCACTGGCAATGACCAAGACCTTGGACTTTGGAGAATTTTCCACATGCAATTTGGCATAATGAAGGGCAGCTGTCGCTCCATAGCAGGCTTCTTTAATCTCGAAACTACGAGCAAAGGGCTGAATACCCAGCAAGCCATGAACAAAGACGGCAGCAGCCTTACTCTGGTC
Organism: uncultured bacterium; assembly: GCA_963541545.1. Taxonomy (GTDB): domain Bacteria; phylum Bacillota; class Bacilli; order Lactobacillales; family Streptococcaceae; genus Streptococcus. Next base: position 7,612 of record CAUTUU010000031.1, read on the forward strand.
AATTCCTGACTCAGTAGCCACAATGACCATATCGATTTCTGCTCTTTCTTGCTCAGTTAAAATAGAGTCACTTGCACTGGCCGCCAAGGTCACGATATCCTCAGTTAGGGGCGCAATACTCAATTCCTTGAGTAAGAGTCCTTTGCTTAATTTTTCAGGGTCAATGCCCCTCGCTTCTGCTAAGTCTTGTAATTTCAAGACATATTGACTGGTCGCAAAACCAATCTTATCAATACCGATTGTCATATTTACCTCTGTTTTATCATTCATTGTAAAAAATCGTTCTATACTATTTTATCACAAATAGCAGTAAAAGAGAGAAAAAAGACTTGATTCACCAAATCAAGTCTCTTGTTAGTCTAACGATTTTGCTGTTTTCGTAAGTAGGAATACAGTCTGAGAATCACTGTTCCGCTAGCCATGCCAATAGAGATTACCAAAGCCAACATGACAACTAAAGTTGCACTAGCAATGGCGTGACTATAGTCTCCTGTCACAAAAAAGGCAGTTGTCCGATAAGACAGATATCCCGGGACCAGGGGTGCCAAAATGGCCAAGATAAAGACCACAGCAGGTGTCTTATAAAGAATACTTAAAATCTGACTGACGCAGGAACCGATAATGGCCGCAATAAAGGTAGCTACAATGACATTGGTTGGTTCCTTAAGCAAGAGATAGATTAGCCAGACAGCCATGCCCAAAATCCCTCCCGGTAAGATCATGGACCGTTGAACATTAAGTACGATTAAAAAAGTGATGATAGCAAGAAGGCTTGCTACTGCTTGTAGTAAAAAGGTCGTTAGTGTCATATTAGTTCATCAATACCAAGGCGACAGAAGTTCCTGCCCCTAAAGCAAGGGTAATGAGCAGGGATTCAAACATCTTACTCATACCAGAGTTTATGTGGTTGGTCATAATATCACGAACCGCATTGGTCAAGGCAATACCTGGTACAAACGGCATGACCGCACCAGCTATAATCAAATCTGCCGTTGAGGGAAAGCCTGTGTAGCGAGCCCAAAACTGGGCTATCATCCCAAAGACAAAGGCTCCAGCAAAGGCTGTTACAAAGGGAATTCGGATAAACTTTTCTACATAGAGGGAAAAGGCAAAACCAAATAAGGTAGCCACTCCTGCCCCAAGTGCGTCGTAGATATTTCCACTAAACATAATTGAAAAGAAAGGGGCACTAAAGGTCGCAGCCAGAGTCACCTGTAACTTGGTATAGGGAAGCGGTTGGGCTTGCAAGGCCGTCAATTGCTTGAAGGCTGTCTCTAAATCAATCTGCCCCCCAACCAACTGACGAGAAATCTGGTTGACATCGCAGACTTTTTCAATATTATAAGAAGAGGAGGTTACACGCTTCATGCGCGAAATATTGGTGTTTTCAATCGAGAAAAAGATAGCCGCAGGCATGGCAAGGACATTGCAATCCACAATCCCCTGCGAATGCGCGATCCGAATCATGGTGTCTTCTACACGATGAATCTCTGAGCCGCTTTTGAGAAGAATGGTTCCAGCTAACATAATCACATCGATAACGGCATTTAATTCTCTTGATTCTTCCATGCTTGCCTCCTTTTATCAACTCCTTCTATTTTATCACAAATCTGGAGTCAAAAAAAATCTTTGCCATGAAATCATGACAAAGATTCGTTTAATCACGAGAATTTTCGTGGTTGCTTTCACCACTTGATTGAGTAGTAGCAGGTACATTCCCTCGTTGATTTCCTTGTTGGTTCCCCTGATTTGGTGTTGTGGTAGAACCTTGGTTTCCATGTTGGGCTGGTGCTGATGATGACGTTGACGGCGGTGTTTTCGGTCTGTAGATTGAAATCTTGACACGCGTCTTAGTCAAATCAACCTTATCACCTGCTTTTGGACTCTGCTCAACGACAGTACCCTCAGCAGTCCCAGCGGGAGCTGTCGACACTTCTACAACTTCAATATTGGCTTCTTTAATACCGACAATTTGAACGAGATTGTTTTTAGTAAATTCAAGACTAGAACCTGTATAACTTGGCATAACAACGCTGGTTACTTTCTTAGCAACTGTTAAGGTAATCGTTGTTGCCTTGCTCAAATCATAGGTTGTTCCGGCAGCTGGACTCTGTCTGAGAACAGTTCCTGCTTCACTCTCACTTGATTCTTCTTCCTCAATCTTGATGAGATTTTCAGGAACCTTCTTCTGCTTGAGTTCTGCGATAACATCTGTCGATTTACGGCCGATATAGTTACTCAATTGGAAGGATTGCTTGCCTGATGAGACAACCAAATTGATTTTCGAACCTTCTTTTCGAGTCGTTCCAGCGTCAGGATCTGTACGGATAATCCGCCCTTCTTCCACCTTTTCACTAGCCTCTGATTTCTCCTCGCCAATCTCAAAATTGGCTTTCTTGAGAGTTTCCTTGGCCTCCGCCACTGTCTGACCTGCCACGTCTGGAATGGCAATGGTTGCAGGAGTTCTGGATAATATCCAAATCAGAGAGGCTGCCACCAATACAATGCTGGCCAACAAAATCATATAACGAACTCTAAATTTCCGTTTCTTAACAGGCTTGCTTGCATAATTGTCTTCTGAAACCTGCTGACTCGGCTTCGCAGTCTGTGGCTTTGGACTCTGTGTTTGCACCTTAGGAATCGACGTCAAGGTACTCTGGGATACTTTTGGTAGAGTCTTGGTGTCCGCCTTAGTCGCATCGTCAAAGACCAGCTTTGGTTCATTACGACGATTATAAGACAAACTACCCGACAAATCCACATACATTTCAGCAACTGATTTGTAGCGATCTGTCAATTTCTTGGCAGTTGCCTTGATAACAACATTCTCCAAAGCCTGAGGCACAGATGGATTCTCATCAATAACTGACGGCAGTGGCTTCTGGAAATGCTGAAGGGCAATGGTCACCGCGCTATCCCCGTCATAAGGAATGTGGCCTGTCAGCATCTCATAGAAAATAATCCCCATGGCATAGATATCACTCTGTACCGTCGCCTTCGAACCACGCGCCTGCTCAGGTGACAAGTAATGAACCGACCCTAGCATAGAGTTAGTCTGGGTCAGACTCGTCTCTGCAAAGGCGACCGCAATCCCAAAGTCTGTGACCTTGGCAGTCCCATCTGGTGTCAAAAGGATATTTTGAGGTTTCAAGTCCCTATGGACAATTCCTCTGGTATGGGCTAAACGCATAGCCAAAAGAATTTGTCCCATGATACGGACGGCTTCTTCATTAGAAAGAGGATAGTGTTCCTTGATATAGCGTTTGAGGTCTAGTCCAGCAACATACTCCATTGCAAGATACTGTTGACCGTCTTCCTCACCAATATCTGTTATCCGAACGATATGAGGATGGTCTAGATCTGCCATAGCTCTCGCTTCACGCTGAAAACGAGCTACAGCTATCGGGTCCGTCTGGTAGTTGGTCCTCAGGACCTTCACTGCCACTTCTTCTCCGTCTAGAATTAAATCCTTAGCCAAATAGACATCTGCCATGCCTCCTCGACCAATCTGTTTCACAATCCGATAACGTCCGGCAAAAATCTTGCCGATTTGGATCATTCTGCATCCTCCTCGTTCATAGAAACAAGGGCAACCGTAATGTTGTCTAAACCTCCTGCATTGTTAGCAAAACGCACGAGCGTCGCCGTTTTATCTGCCAAAGGAATATCACTGGTTACAATATCACAAATCTCACTGCCTGAAATCATGTTGGTCAAACCATCACTATTGAGCAAGAGATAGTCACCTGGCTCAAGGGTAATCATTCCAAAATCAGGCTGAATTTCATCTTTTTGACCGATAGATTGAGTAATAATATTTTTCTGTGGATGGCTAGCTGCTTCTTCTGGCGTCAATTGGCCAGCCTTGAGTAATTCATTGACCAAGGAATGGTCGCTCGTTAACTGGTGGTATTCTTCCCCACGAATTAAACCGATACGAGAATCCCCAATATGGGCATAGATAGCCTGATTGCCAATAATAGCAATAGCTTCTAGAGTTGTTCCCATTCCTTTATAGGCATCATCTTGTCCAAGCTGATGAATCTTTTGATTTTCAACTTCTAGGTAATCGGCGAACCATTCACGCACTTCATTGACTGTATCGATCTGGGTATCAACCCAAGCTATACCTAGGTCTGTTACCGCCATTTCACTAGCGATATTCCCTGCGCGATGACCTCCCATCCCATCAGCTAAAATAATCATAGTACGTCCAGCTCTATTGACATAGTGGTTGACATAGTCTTGGTTATTTGTTCGTTTCTGACCAACATCTGTTAATAATGAAATTTCCATGTGTTAGTTCCTTCCTAATCCGATATCCTGCGAAATTGACTGATGAAGAATCCATCACTTCCATACAATTCAGGTGTAATGAGGATACAGCCATCTTTCATGATATCCTTACATTCATGTTCTAGTTTCACCTGCTCAAATTCAGGATGACTTTCTAAAAATGCCTGTACGACTTGAAAGTTCTCTTCTGAGACAATAGTACAGGTACTATAAGTTATTATACCACCTTTGCGTAGTGTTTGACAAACACTACCTAATATTTCTAGCTGAATTTCCTGTAAGGACGCGAAATCTGATGTTTCTTTGTTGTATTTGATATCTGGTTTGCGACGCAGAAGACCGATTCCTGAACAAGGAGCATCTACTAGAATCTTGTCAAATGAATCCTGACCAAAAAATTCATGCACTTTTCTGGCATCCAATTTTTGCGTTTGAACCCGATCTGCAACCCCTAGACGTTGGGCATTTTCTTGGATCAATTCCAACTTGTGGTCATACAAATCCAGAGCAGTAACCTGACCTGTCGTGAGATAAGAGGCAATATGGGCTGTTTTCCCACCTGGAGCTGCACAGGCATCTAGGACCTGCTCATCGCCTTGTAGATCAAGAGTCGGAGCAACCAACTGACTGGACTCGTCTTGGATGGTAATGGCTCCCTCCGCAAACAAATCATGGCCTGCAAAATGCCCTTGCTCCTTAACCAGACCAAAAACAGACAAAGGTGAATCACTGGCCTCCAACAAGGCTTGAATTTCCTCTTTTCGACCTAAATCAGTCACTCGGATGCTGGCCTTGTTTCGCACCAAAAGGCTTTCAAAGATAGCTTGCGCTCTCTCTTCACCGTATTCTTCCTTGAGCTTGGAAATTAACCAAACCGGAAGGGAGTAGGCAATGGAATCACGCTTATTTTTTCGTTTGATGCTGACAATATCTGGCCAACCTTCACGCAAAATACGACGTAAGACAGCATTGACCAATTTTTCGCTGCCTTTTTTACGGACTTTGGATAATTCCACTGCTTCATTAACCACAGCATGGTCTGGAATCTTATCCAAATAGCGGAGCTGGTAGGCACTCATAAGAAGCAGAACATAGAGCCAGCTGTCTAACTGGTCTCTGTCCTCGATAAAGTGGGATAGGTACCATTCCAGAGTCAGTTTGCGGGCTACTGTTCCATAGACAATCTCAGTCACCAAGCCCTTGTCTGTTGTCGAAAGTTGACTTCCCTTGAGATGCTTATTTAAGGCAATATTTGAGTATGCTTGATTGATAAAAACATCCTCTAATACTGCTAGAGCTAAACTTCTAGCCGTTTCTACTTTAGTCACCAAATCGTTCTCCTACTGTCAATGTCCGTCCAACACCGTTGAGGAAGGAAGCAATGTCCATCTTAGGTTTGCCTGCTGGCTGCACTTGCTTGAGGGATAGGGCACCTTCTGCCGTTGCGACAACCAATTCTTTCTTGCCGATAGAGAGGATTACACCCGGATTACCCTGACCTTCTACTGGTAGGGCTTCATAAATCTTAAAGCGGTCGCCCTTAAGGAAAGTATGGGCCACAGGCCAGGGGTTCATGCCACGGATTTGGTTAAAGAGTTGACGATTGCTTTTATTCCAGTCCAGTTTTTCTTCCTCTGGCTTGATATTTGGAGAGAAAGTGACCCGACTTGGATCCTGCGGTTCAGGTTTGATTTCCCCAGCAATATAGGCAGGCAAAGTGTCCAAAAGCAAATCACGACCTACAATCGCTAATTTTTCAAACAAGGTTCCAACATTATCCTCATCTGTGATAGGAATACTGCGACGGGAAATCATGTCTCCTGCATCCATTTCCTTGACCATTTCCATAATGGTCACACCAGCTTCCTCATCTCCTTGAATCAAGGCATAATGGATAGGCGCACCACCACGGTGTTTTGGAAGGAGGGAAGCGTGAACATTGACCGCAAAATCCATGCTATCAAGGAGTTTACTTGGAAGAAATTGCCCAAAAGCAGCAGTCACGATTCCATCCGCTCCTAGTTTCATAATCGCTTCCATCTCTGGACTTCCAGATAATTTTTCAGGTTGGTAGATAGGAAGTCCCGCTTCTTTGGCAGCCTGCTTGACTGGGGTTTCTTGAATCACTTTTTTACGGCCGACAGCACGGTCCGGCTGAGTCACAACTGCTAGAATTTCGTAACGGTCATCTGTCAAAAGTCCTTTTAAGACTGTTGCTGAAAAGTCGGGTGTCCCCATAAAGATTAATTTTGTCATATCTTCTCCTTCTTATAAAAATTGCTGTGGCTCATGGTCAATGCTGAGACGGAGCTCACTATTTTCCCTTTCTTGAGTTAAGGCCAGAACCCGATTGAGGGTCGGCTCCAGCTCATCTTCTAAACGATATTTAATCAAAATCTGGTAATGATAAAGGTTGTGGGTACGGGCGATGGGCTTAGGCGTTGGCCCGAGAATATTACTGGTTTCAGACAAACCGGATCTCAAAATATTCATAACTTCATAGGCACGTTTGACCACCTCTTCTTCTTTCTTGTGAGAAAGGGTAATACCAATGGTGAAATAGTAAGGTGGATAACCAAGTTGTCGTCTGATTCCCATTTCATAGGCATAAAAGCCTTCGTAGTCCTGATCCTTGGCAAATCGAATAGCATAGTGCTGCGGATTATAGGACTGAATCAAAACCTGACCTGCTTTTTCAGCCCGACCTGCCCGACCTGCCACCTGAGTCAAGAGCTGGAAGGTTCTCTCAGAAGAACGGAAATCAGGAAGATTCAAGGCCGTATCTGCATTTAGAACTCCTACTAGGGTCACATTGGGAAAATCCAAGCCCTTGGCAATCATCTGAGTTCCAAGCAAGATATCCGCTTCCCCTCGTCCAAACTGGTCAAGCAGGGCTTGGTGACTACCTTTCTTACGAGTCGTATCCACATCCATCCGTAGAATACGAGCCTGGGGGAAGAGTTCTGCTAGCTCATCATAAGCCTTTTGAGTCCCTGTTCCATAGTAACGAATGCTGCGGCTCTTACAGTTAGGGCAGACCTGAGGAATATCCTTCGAAAAACCACAGTAATGGCAGTTCATGGTCTTGGTATCCATGTGCAAGGTCAGGGAAATATCGCAGTTGGGACACGTATCCACCGTCCCACATTCCCGACACATGACAAAGCTAGAATAACCACGGCGATTGAGCATGAGAACCACCTGCTCTTTTTTAGCCAGACGGTCTTGAATGGCTTCTAGCAAGGGAGGCGTAAAGTTTGACGTCTCGTTTTGTCCGATATAGTCCCGAAAATCAATCACTTGAACCTCAGGAATCGTGGCTAGAGGATTGGCACGTTGGGTCAGACGTAAGTGTTGATAAACGCCTTTTCCAGCCCTTGCACGGCTTTCTAAGCTCGGTGTCGCGGACCCGAGGACTAGAGCCGCTTGATTATACTGGGCCCGTAAAATAGCCACCTCTCTGGCATGGTAACGGGGATTGCTGTCTTGCTTATAAGTCGCTTCATGCTCCTCATCAATAATCATGACACCTAGATTTTTCAGCGGAGCAAAGATAGCAGATCTGGCACCAACAACAACTTGTGCATCGCCACGTTCTACCTTGCGCCATTCATCATACTTTTCACCATTGGAAAGGCCTGAATGAAGAATGGCCACCTTGTCCCCAAAACGTGCTATAAAACGCTCCGTCATCTGAGGAGTCAAGGAAATCTCAGGCACCAGCAAAATAGCTGTCTTACCCTTGTCCAAGGCCCCTTGGATAATCTGCAAATAAACCTCGGTCTTGCCACTTCCTGTAATCCCTTGAAGGAGGAAGGGAGGCTGATAACTGCCAATCGCGCTTACAACCGCATCACGCGCCTGTCTTTGTTCAGGATTCAATTCCAAAGGCTGACTTGCTTCAATGCCTTCAAAATAAACAGCCGAGCGTTGAACTTCCTTTTGGACTATGGTCACAGCACCTTGTTCCACAAAGAAGTTGACTTGGTCCCGCGAGTAGGACTCTAACAAACTAGCCAAGGAAGCACTCTCAGGATGAGACAGCAGATAGTCTCTCAGTTCCAACTTTTTCTTGGCGCGTGTAGAAATCTCGACACCTTCTAATTGAGCAAGGGCAACCTCATACCAAGACTGGGTCTTGACCTTCTTTTGATCGACTGCCTGATATTCCAGACCAAGCAGACCTTTTCTAGTCAAACGCATCATTTCAGCTTGCTTACTTAAATCCAGAGAAGAAAAGGCAAGCGAATCTTCTGAACCAAACAAGCGCTCTCGGTCTTCCTGACTCAGACCTGCCAGAGGATAGAGAATCTTGTCATAACTAGAATTCAGAAATCCTGGTAGCATGGCCTTGAGGATGGAGATTTTGTAAGAAAAAACGGACTTGCGTAACTCCTCAGCCAACCAGAGTTGTTCTTGCGTGAGAACAGGAGAAAAATCCAGTACCTCGGCAATATCTTTTAAATCTTGACTTGCCCCTTCTTCATCCACTTGGGACTCCAAACCCAGAACAATCCCTTGAATCAGGCGATTTCCCTTACCAAAGGGCACATGAACCCGCATTCCAACTTCCAGCATTCCCTCAAATTCCTCCGGAATCCTATAACTATAGGGTTGATCTGTCTGCATCAAGGGCACATCTACGATAATCTTGGCTATGGCCATCTTCTCACCTCCTCGTCAGTAGATTCTTGCAATAGAAAAAATAAGATTGAGTCCCCCCAACCTTAAATTTTTTCACCATCTTCTTTTTCTTTAGCGATTTGCTCTTTGATTTTCTTTTCTTCTTCTTCTTTGCGGCGTTTTTCTTCTTCGATACGGCGACGCACTGCTTCACGTTTTCCTTCTGGATCTGGGTGAATTGTAACGTTCCCTGATTCGATTTCTTCTAAAGCGCGAAGAGTTGATTTTTCAGATTTGAAACCTTGAGTTGCTGGCGCACCTGCTTCCAATTCGTGGGCACGTTTTGCTTCCAAGATTACGAGTGAATATTTTGAAGGAACCTTGTCGAGCAAGGTATCAATAGAGGGTTTTAACATCATTTGCTTGTACCTATTTTCTAAATTTTATCGGGTAGTTGGAGATTCTGGTAACATCTCCTGATAGTGACCAATGACACGATCCACACGAAAGTGCTCTGCTTCGATAACACGTTTGACACGCTCAGCAGCTAGGGGCACCTGATCGTTGACAATCGCATAATCATACTCACGCATGAGGGCAATTTCTTCCTTGGCTTTTTCAATTCGTTGGGCAATTACTTCTGCACTGTCTGTTCCACGTCCTACCAAGCGATCTTGCAATTCATCCAAATCTGGTGGTGTCAGGAAGATAAAGACAGCATCTGGAACCTTTTTCTTAACCTGAAGAGCGCCCTGAACTTCAATTTCAAGGAAAACATCAATTCCCTTGTCCAAGGTTTCATTGACGTAGGTCAGAGGAGTTCCATAGTAGTTGCCGACATATTCTGCATATTCCAACATCTGTCCTTGACGAATCAGCTCTTCAAACTCTTCACGAGTACGGAAGAAATAGTCAACACCATCCACTTCTCCAGGACGTTGTGCGCGTGTCGTCATCGATACAGAGTATTGAAATTGGTTTTCAGAACTCTCAAAAATCTCTCTTCTAACCGTTCCTTTTCCAACCCCTGAAGGACCAGAAAAAACGATTAGTAAGCCTCGGTCTGCCATTGTGTCTCCTTTTAATCAGTCTGTAAAAATAAAATAAGATTTCCCTTCAGATAGTAGCATTTTGCGCAAACTATCCTTCTACAGTCTTTCTATCTAGTGTAACAAAAAAGCAGTAATTTTTCAACTGCTCTTTCTTATTTATTTAGCATAATCTACTGCACGAAGCTCGCGAATCACGGTTACCTTGATATTTCCTGGGTAATCGAGATTATTTTCAATTTTCTCACGAACTTTGTGAGCCAAGATTGTGACTTTGTCGTCCTTGATTTGTCCTGGATTGACCATGATGCGGATTTCACGTCCTGCTTGGAGGGCAAAGCTAGTTTGTACTCCTTCAAAACCGTTAGCAATTTCTTCCAAATCATGAAGACGCTTGATGTAGCTTTCAAGAGACTCACTACGAGCTCCTGGACGGGCTGCACTCAAGGCATCTGCTGCAGCAACGATCACTGCAATGACGCTCTCAGCTTCGACATCACCGTGGTGGCTAGCAATAGTATTGACCACAACTGGGTGTTCCTTATATTTGCGAGCCAATTCCATACCGATTTCAACGTGGCTACCCTCAACCTCACGGTCAATAGCTTTCCCTATATCGTGAAGGAATCCAGCACGACGGGCCAGAGCCGCATTTTCACCAAGTTCGCTCGCCATAATACCAGCTAACTTAGCAACCTCAATCGAATGGCGTAAGACGTTTTGTCCATATGAAGTACGGAACTGCAAGCGACCCATAATCTTCATCAAGTCAGGGTGAAGGTTTGGCGCACCAATCTCATAGGCAGCAGCCTCACCATATTCACGAATTTTATTGTCAATCTCCTGACGGTTTTTCTCAACCAACTCTTCGATACGAGCTGGGTGGATACGACCATCTTTGAGCAACATTTCCATTGTCATACGGGCAATTTCACGACGAATCGGATCAAATCCTGACAAGGTCACCACTTCTGGTGTATCGTCGATAATCACATCGACCCCTGTCAAACTTTCAAAGGTACGAATGTTACGACCTTCACGACCAATAATGCGTCCCTTCATAGTATCGTCTGGCAGATGGACTGTTGAGTTTGTTGACTCTGCTACATAGTCACCAGCGATACGTTGCATGGCTTGAACCAAGATGTCCTTAGCCATTTTATCAGAACGTTCCTTGACCTCTTGCTCAGCTTCACGAATACGGCTAGCAATCTCCTTGGTCAAGTTCTCCTCTGTCTGAGCCAAGATAATATCTCGTGCTTCTGCCTGAGACAGAGCACCAATACGCTCTAACTCTGCTTCTTTTTGTCTTTCGACTTCCTCTAATTGCTCTTCACGCGCATCAAGGTTTTTCGCTCTATCAGAAATACTTTGTTCTTTTTGTTCAAGTGTTTGTTCTTTACTCGTCAAATTGTCGTCCTTACGGTCAAGGCTAGCAGCTCTCTCTGTCAAACGACTTTCGATTTGTTTGAGTTCTTGACGTTCTGATTTGAATTCAGCGTCCACTTCTTCACGGTATTTTCTGGCTTCTTCTTTGGCCTCCAATAGTGCTTCTTTTTTAAGAGACTTGCTTTCACGTTTAGCTTCATTAACCAGTAAATCCGCTTCACGCTCAGCTTGTCCACGTAAATTAGTTGCTTCTTGTTCAGCATTTAAAAGCATCAACTCCGCAGCTTCCTGAGATGATTTCATCTTGGCTGAGATGCTGACATATCCAATGACTAAACCAATGATGACGGCAAAAACAGCAATCGCAAGCGACATGATTTCCATGTTTTTACCTCATTTTATTGTTATTCCGAATGACATACATTCTTTTACATTCTACCATAAAAAAGTGATTTTCACAAACCTAAAATAGAATATGTTTTGAGGAATTTGGAGTTTAATTACCTATAATTTATTAGCGTAATCTCTATTTCTTAGAAATCCTAGTTTTAGTAGAGATTTGAGAAAAAGCCTACTTCGCAGTAGACTTAGTTCTTTTCTATTCTAATCGGTACTCTTCCAAAATTCTGCTCTGCTATACTTGGATTTCCCAGTTGGTAAATCTGGTCTGCCTTTTGGGTCATGGTATCCCATGGTTCTTTGCTAATTCGGCTGACTAGATGGACCTGCCCCTTCAGAGACTTGAGATGTTGTCTGCCTTTTTCGGTAAAACCAAGAACATGAATCCCTTCTGGCAAGTCATTTTCTCTAGCCTGCGCCAAGATATAGGTCAAGAGGCGTCTGACACGCGCCTTGGTATAACGCTTGGTCGCAACCGCTTCGACCAATTCTTCCACAGACTGGGCTTTCTTGATAGCATCCTTAATGCGCACAGCCATTTCTTGATTGACCTGATAGATGGTTGTTAGGTCTGGATTTGACAAGATTTGATAGCGTAGCAAGGAAAAATAGTCTTCCCAGCTCACCTTACTGGCCTGCTCAAAAAGGGTAACAGAAGGCATAAAGCGTTCTAAGAAATCTTTGTCCCTCTGGTGCTGACGCAGGGCTGTCGCCGAGGCAAAATCCACGTCCTTATCCACAGAATGATAGCCAGCCCCCTGACGCTGAATCGGATGGAGTTTGATGTTGCGTCCCGCAACTGCCTTGACATAGGCAAGAGCAAGGACATGATTGGGTGTATGGCCTGAAAAATCAAGACCAGCAAATTCCTTCCACATGGCCTGTGTTTTCTGGGGATAAGAAAGAGAATCAGGCAGATTTTCCACAAAATTCTCCATCTCAGCACCCTTCTCTATGTATAAGTCAGAGATTTTCTGGTAATCCAGAACTTCCTCCGTCCCAAATGCTAGAGTATCAATGCCCAAGCGCGCCAAGATATCCACTGCTCCTTGACCAAAGAAATCTGCAGCCTGAACACTGACTAAAAAGGGCAATTCTACTACCAGATCCGCTCCATTTTCCAGCGCCATCTGGGCCCGTGTCCACTTGTCAACGATAGCTGGCTCTCCACGCTGCATGAAATTCCCTGACATGGCAACGATTTTCAGCCCCTCAGCCTGATTTAGCAGGTATTTATGCCCATTATGAAAGGGATTAAACTCCGCGATAATACCTGTGATGGTCATGATGTTCTCCTACGTCTATATTTCCTTTTTGTTCTAAAGGGGTGTCGTTTAGCCTTCATTGGCACATTATTACTTTTAACAACTATTAATCTAACAATAATCTTGGATGTAACAATACAACTAGCAATAAATATCGGTATAATCGTATATGGATCTAAATTAGAACTAGAATTTTTTAGTTCTTCTAAAAGAAGAACATAAGATCCACCGATTAAAATAAATAGTAAAGCAACTATAGTAATTTTAATACAGAGCCAAAAATACCCAAACAATTCTTTAATAAAATCTGTATCGTTTTTTAATGACAATTTGACCACATAACATAAAACGAAAATGAGTAACAAAGCTTTTGAAATAATCGAATATTCACTGATCAATTTTATAATTTTATCTCCAAAACCAATTATCATATTTACAGATGTATCACTTATATTTACAGTTTTGGAATACTCTATAAATACGCCAAACTCATAGGAAGTATGACATATTTAAAAAATTCAAATTTATTATCAGTTTCATAAATTACAATCTTCTTCAAAAATAATAGAGGTATTTTTAAAATTAGTAGAGGAATACCTAATATTAATAAAAACACAACGAAAATAATTTCTATTATAATCCAAAGAATTGACACAATTCCCTTTTTCCAGTTCTTAAAAGATATGTTAGTATGTATAAAATCAATATCATTTTGAAATTCTACTTTTATTTCTGTAATTGATTTAATTTTAATCTCACTTCGAAATTTTACGTAGTAATATCCAAAATAAATTAAAATAAATACTAATAAGTAATAATCTCCTCTTATCATGATGTTCTCCTACTTCTGCGCCACAAAAAACCAACGGGTGCTAGTTTCTGTTGGCTCCTTATCTTCAAAGTCCGCATATAGTTTGAAGGACTTAAAACCAGCCTGTTCCAGCAAAATATCATAGGTCAGAACCTCATAAGTCCGCTCCTCATGCACTTCATCGTGGCGACTAAAAGAACCGTCAGCCTCCTTGATAAAGAAGGTTAGTTCATGAACGATAGAGTGAGGTGCTTCGTCCTCGTAGGTATCCCAGAGCATGGCAAAATCTTCCGCATTTTCATGATAAGAATAGCCTGGAAAAACTTCGTCTGTCTGGTAGGTCGAATGCACATCAAAGATGAAAACTCCATCTTCATTAAGGGTATTATACACTTCCTTAAAAACATCCCCTACTTCCACCTCATCCTCCATGTAGCAGATTGAGTCAGAATAACAAGTGACAAAGTCGTATTGACCTGCCTTGGACAAATCCAGCATATTGCCTTCAATAAAATCAATCTTTTGCTTGGCTGAAGTCGCTCTCTTCTCAGCAATTTTCAGCATATCCGCGCTCAAGTCAAGTCCAGTTACATCAAAGCCAGCTTGAGAAAATCGCACAGACTGGATACCTGTCCCACAAGCCAATTCCAAGAGTTTCTTTCTCTCCTTGGTCTTAGGCAAATGACGCAGAGAAAAATCCGTCCATTTATCGTATAAACTATCATCCATCACCGCATCGTAAACAGCCGCAAAGGTTTCATAAGTTGCCATAATCATGATACCAAGAGCCTCCATGGCAAACACCACTCGCCCTTTACCTTTCCATCCAATTTTCTAAAATAAGCAAATAAAACCCAGTTGACTGCAACTGAGTTCGATTGTAACGCTATAGTCTTTTCGTTTGCTTTTAGTACTAGGCAACGAATTGCAGGCATAACTAGAGTTAGGTAAAATGAGTTAACGCCGTAATAAAAGATAAAGGAAAAGACTATAAAGTTTCAGATAAATCTACTGACTCAGCCTCATGCCATAGCTTTTCTAGGTTATAGTGGGCACGCATTTCTTCTGAGAAGATATGCACAACGACAGCACCGAGGTCCAGCAAGACCCAGCCTCCAGCTGCATCGCCTTCGACATGGATTCCTTTAAAGCCTGCATCGGCTACTTTTTCACGGATATTGTTAGCAATAGCGTCCAACTGACGGCTATTCATCGAGCTAGTGATAACAAAGTAGTCCGTCACGCTGGTCAAATCTTGTACGTCAAGTGCGAGGATATCCTCCGCACGTTTCTCATCAGCCGCTTTCACGACTAGTT
>CAUTUU010000032.1:0-22595 GCA_963541545.1 uncultured bacterium
TGTCCTTTCTCGATCTTAGCTTTTCTTCAACCCACTACAGTTGACAAAGAGCCAATGAAAATCAAAAAGTAAACTAGGAAGCTAGCCGCAGGTTGCTCAAAGCACTGCTTTGAGCTTGTAGATAGAACTGACGAAGTCAGCTCAAAACACTGTTTTGAGGTTGCAGATAGAACTGACGAAGTCAGTTACATATATATACGGCTAGGCGAAGCTGACGTGGTTTGAAGAGATTTTCGAAGAGTATTAAATGCTGAAAAGTTGTCCGAGCAAGAAAGTAACACCCATGGTCAAGAGGCCAATAGCGAGGTTTCGAATCATAGCTGTTTTTGTTGGGGCTTTTCCAAGTTTGGCACTTGTGTAGCCAGTAACCAAGAGTGATAGGGCTACGATAAGAACAGTAGCAGGGATGCGGTAGTCACTTGGAAAAATGGTCACTGAGAGCATTGGAGGCAAACTTCCCAGGAAAAAGGCAACAAAACTAGAAATAGCAGCGTGCCAAGGATTGGTAAACTCTTCATACTCAATCCCGTATTTTTCCTCTACCAAAGCCTTGAGTGGATTTTTAAGAAAGGCCTTGTTGGTCAAGAGTTGGGCAGAAGTTTCGCATTCTCCATTTTGGATATAGGCGGCATAGAGGGATTTTTTGGCTAGTTCCATATCTTGGTCTAGCAAGAGTTGCTCACGCGCAACAGCCGCTTCCTCGGTATCTTTTTGAGTTGAAACGGATACGTATTCTCCACCAGCCATAGAAAAGGCACCAGCCAAGATAGCCGCAAAGCCTGATAAAAAGATGATCCAGATATTGGTCGTAGCACTGGCAACCCCGATAACCACACCAGCAATGGAAATAATCCCATCATTGGCACCAAGTACGCCCGCACGCAGGATATTTAAACGACCTGCAAAATTTGAATCAATTTCGTGATTTGTTTCTGACATATTCTTCTCCTTTTTATCCAGTATAAAGGAAAAATATAAAGAAATCAATCTTTTAAAACTGTCTGAAAAAAGTTGCACGATTCTAATGAAAAAGAGCTTTTTCTGTTTAAGCTTTATCAATAAAACATGCTATAATAGTTGCAGAAAGGTTGGTGTTTATGGCTAGGATACTGGTTATTGAAGACAATAGTGACATTCAAGAAATTTTGCGAACACTTCTTACTGAGGAGCATGAGGTGATTCAAGCCTTTTCTGGTACAGAAGGAATCATGCGTTTTGACCAAGGGGAGATTGACCTCGTTTTGCTCGATATCATGCTTCCTGGGAAAAATGGGGATCAGGTTTTAAAAGCCATCAGGGAACAAAGTCAAACTCCAGTCATTATGCTAACAGCTTTGAGCGATAAGAAGTTAATCAGTCAATATCTCTTAGACGGTGCCAATGATTACATAGTGAAACCTTTTGATTTGGACGAAGTCTTTGCCAGAGTTACTGTTCAATTACGTCAAAGCGCAGAAAAACAGCCCATAGAAATAGGAAAAACTGAAAATCTGCCACAAAACTTGAAAAATATCCAGTTCGATGCGGAAAGTTTTGAAATCAAAAATAGTCAGGAAACGATTCGCCTTGCTAAGAAAGAATGCTTGATTCTCCAAACTCTCCTTAAACATCCAAAGAAAATTTTCACCAAGGAAGAACTTTATGAATTGGTCTGGGAGGATAGCTACCTACCTGGAGATAATACTCTCAATACGCATTTGAGTAATCTTCGTAAAAAATTAAACCAGCTTGACCCAACTCAAGAATATATTGAAACCATTTGGGGAGTTGGGGTAAGATTAAAAGGAGATAAGCAATGACCTACATGATAATCGTTGTCCTACTGGTTCTCCTAATTATTTTATCGATTGCATTGATTCGCTACCATCTCGCGCTTAAGAGCCTGAGTCAACAGATTGAAGACAAGATTCTTACAGGTAGTATGAAAAGAGTCGGAGTCAGTATTTTTTCCAAACATTTTTTACATCTCTACCAGCAGATTGAGAATCTATTTCAGGAAGTGGAACAATCTCGGTTAGTGATGAAAAGGGAAAAACAGACTCTGGATATGGCTATCAGCAATATCGCCCATGATATTCGGACACCTTTGACTATCGCTTCAGGCTACACTCAACAATTGATAAAGTCTCCTGAAGATAAAGCAGAAACCTTACAAAAAGTAGCCCAGCATCTTGATTTAGTTTCTAAACGTTTGGAGGCACTCCTAGAATATCGTCGTTTGATGGAAGGAGCTGTCAAACCGAAACTGGAAGAAGTGGATCTTTCCGCTTTTATTACCAAAAAGACTTTGGCTTATTATGATGTTTTTCAGGCGGCAAATATCACACTTGATTTTAAGGTTGAAGCTGGTTTAAAAACGAGGACTGATGAAGACTTGCTGGATCGAATTTCACAAAATTTGCTTGGAAATGTCCTCAAACATGGCAAGGAAGAAGCGCGTCTATCTTTGCGAAAGGAAAAGGAACAGCTTGTCTTAGAAATTGCAAACCTTGTTAAACAGCCCATCAAAAAAATAGAAAATCTCAGTAACCGTTTTTATTCTGAAAATCTATCAGACACGGAAGAATCCTCTGGTTTAGGTCTTTATATCACTGAGGAATTATGTCATCTTCTCGGTACAGAGATGAAACTAAGCACAGATGGCCAGTGGTTATCGGTTTTCATTTATTTTTAACGAAATAAACCTCCTCTGTAGGCTAGAGGAGGTCGTTTTTTATAGACTTTTCTTTTTGAAAACTGCCAGTCCACTTAGATTAAAGATTACAATAACAGCTAAGGTAACTATAAGGGTATAGAAAATGGATTCACTATTAGCAGTCATAGCATAGAAAAACTGCAATGATAAATATGGCAAAATTTTGATACTTGGGAAGATGAGCATTGGCATAGAAAGCAAGATAGAGCTGACCAAATAACCAATAAATACTGCAAGATAAGAATGGCTAACATAGAGAATGAAGGAAACAATGGAAAGCCAAGCAAGGAGGCAAAGGAATTGAAGGGAAATGGTTATCAGTAGATTACCAATAAAGCCATCAGGCATCGTTCCCAATCCATTTAAGATAGTTGCTGGAATAAAGGCAATCACAAGACTGATGATAATTTGCAAAAGTGCAATACAAGCCACTACAAAGGCTTTGGCAAGGAAAAACTCTGTACGAGAACCCCCTACTGTCAAACTATTTTTATAGAGCTTTCCGATTAAATCAACACCGAGAACGAGGCAAGTTAGAATAATACAGAGAAAAACGAGGTTTGAACCTTGACTAGATGCGTTAATCAGGGCTTGTACACCGTCCCAACCATGGGTTGGAATTTCTGGCTCTTCTGTCTGGATTGCCATCAGATGGCCAGTAGCTCCAATACTTGCGCCCATTAGCATGAGAGCAAAGAGAATGAACTCTGTAATCCAAAAACCTTTGGAACGGAAAAGACGGTAAAAGTCTGCTTGAATGGTATGTATCATGATTTTCCTCCTATTCGACCAATTGAGTGAAGTATTCTTCTAGGTTTTGACGGGCGTAGTAGATCTCGTCAATAGCGACATCTGCCAAGGTTAATTCCTTAAGAATCTGTTTGACATCTTGTTCCTGACCAAAGATGTGAATTTCATTTTCTGGATTAACAACCTTGAACTGGAGCTGGATTTGTTCTTTCAATACTTGGCAAGCTTTCTCTTTATCAGCTGTCTTAAGCACAATATAATCCTCACTTAGTGTTTCAAATTCAGCTTTGCTGATTTCACGAATAATCTTGCCTTGATCTAAAATACCAAAGCGATTAGCTAGGAGATAGAGTTCTGACAAGATATGGCTAGAGATAAGAATGGTGATCCCTTTTTCTTGATTTAGTCGTTGAATCATGAGTCGAAATTCTTTGATACCGATTGGGTCGAGACCGTTGATAGGTTCATCTAAGATCAGGAAGTCTGGTTTGGATAGAAGGGCAATGGCAATACCAAGTCTTTGTTTCATTCCTAGCGAGAAATCACGAAAGACTTTCTTACCTGTATCTGACAAACCTACATAGTCTAGTGTTTCTCGAATGACTTGATCAGCATTTGGAATATGACGAATCATACAGTAATATTTCAGATTTTGATAAGCTGTTAAGTGATTATGAGCTACGGGTGATTCTATCACTGAACCTACTCGAGATAGAGCCTTGCTCCACTCATTTTCCGACTTACTAGAAAAGAGGGAAACAGTTCCTTTATCCGCAAACAGTAGTTGCGTAATGATTTTTATCAAGGTGGTTTTCCCAGCTCCGTTCTTCCCGATAAGTCCATAAATATCTCCCTCTCTTATCGTTAGATGAAGATCCTGAAGGATAGCTTGTTTGTCAAAGTTTTTGGACAATCCATGAATGTCAAGTACTGTTTTCATGATTCTCTCCTTTTGATTTATTTTGATAACTTTAGTATAAGGCATAGAAATCAAAGAAAGCTCAAGGATTTCTAAAGAGTTTCTAAAGTTTTAGTCATTCTTAAATATCAAAACCCAGTTGACACGAACTGGGCTTCTTAATTATAAAATATATTTCTCAATAGCACGCGCAACGCCGTCTTCTTCGTTGCTGGCTGTAACGGTATCCGCAAGAGATTTGACATAATCGCTGGCATTTCCCATAGCAATGCCAAGTCCTGCAAACTGGAGCATTTCGATATCGTTATTGGCATCGCCCATAGCCATGATCTCTGAGGAATCAATCTTCAAAATTTCTGCCAGTCGAGAAAGAGCAGTAGCCTTTGTCGTACCAAGTGGCATGGCTTCATAAATGACTGGCTGCGAACGAACGCCACTGAATCGTTGACAGAGTTCTGTAGCAAAACGCTGCTCAAAATCATCTGTTTGCTCCTCTGTACCTAAAAACATACCTTGGAACATACGGTACTTGCCACTAGTCGCTTCTTCTAACGAAATTTCTGTCAAGTCTGAAAAAACTAGGTCGGCATCATTTTGAATGACTTGATTAGGCTTGCCTCCAAGAACAAAATAATGTTCCTCATCAAAAAGAGTCAACTGAACATCACTCTTTTCAGCTAGATCATAGAGGTATTCGATGTCAGATGGACTGAGTTCCTGCCAGTCAACTAGCCCCCAGTCACTGGTCTGGTGAGTTGAACAACCGTTATTGACAATGACATACTCATTCTGGAGGTCCAGCCCCAGTTTTTTATAGTAGGGAAGGACACCGAAAAGCGGGCGACCCGTACAGAGAACCAGTTTGACACCTTTTTCAATGGCTTGGTGAATAGCAGTAATGTGAGCTTGTGGGATTTCCTTGGCTTCATTGAGGAGGGTTCCGTCCATATCCAAGGCTAGTAGTTTAATCATAGGTTTTCCTTCTTTATCTTTTGGTATTATTATAGCATATTTTGGAGAAGAAATTAATAGGAAGCTTGGGGCTAATTGATTTTACAGTTTAAGATGTTTTGATGACAATTCATGACTTGAAGAGGATATTTTGCAAAGATATGCTATACTAAGTTTATCAATGTTGCAACTAGACAAATTAAAAAACTAACTTAATATAATAGTTTTTTTGTAAGTAGGTATGAGTATCAGATTACTCAACTAATCTGAACAATAACGGAGGAAATATATCATGATTTTAATGACAAAAAATATAAATCTAACAAATGAAGAATTAGAGCTGATACAAGGTGGAGCAGATCCCTATGGTAAAGAACCTAATGGTTATTATGCTTGGCAAATGGAACCAGTATTAACTATGCCGGTTCATGGATTTTGTCCCAGAGGAACCTATGATTTAGGATATATTGGAGGAGGTAATCATCTTTGCAAAGGAAGTGCTGCGAGATTTTAAGTAAAATTTATTAGGAATATGAAGAAACAATGAGAGAAAACAGAGAATTTAAGATGGAAAAACGGATTATTCAGATTTTACTAGCATTGTCCTTAATTTTTTACAAAGCAACTTGGTTTTGGAGAGTTTTCAATCACCTCGCAAAGCCCTATCTACCAGCAAGTCGTGAATTTTTTCAGATTCTGCTTTTGATGGAGAGCGGAGTTCTTTTCTTAGCGGTCATCTATCTACTAGTTTTTGCAGGAAAGAAAATTTTTCATTTCAAGTGGCAGCTGAGGTATTTTATCTACCTTTTACTGGGCTACATCATTTCATATATGTCTGCTCTCCTCTTTTCGTATTTCATATCCACGCCTTCAAATCAGATTTCTTTGAATGAAACGGTAGAAATGATGGGGAGACAGGAGTTCCCTTATTTCTTGCTCATCGTTTGCTTCATCGCCCCTATTGCTGAGGAATTGATTTATCGCGGTGTGCTTATGACAACCTTTTTCAAAAACTCACCTTGGTACGGAGATGTTTTGCTTTCTGCTATTATTTTCGGTTATATTCATATCAATTTTGCTTTAACTCCTCTTGCTTTTTTAATTTATGCTAGCGGAGGGCTTATTTTGGCTTTATTGTATCGCATAACAAAAAGTCTCTACTATCCAATACTAGTTCATATTCTCATCAATATCACTGCCTTCTGGGATGTATGGTTACTCCTATTTTCAGGAAGTTAGCTTACTAAAACAATGTCGGAACTTTCCGGCATTTTCTTTTCAACAGATGAGCAAGAACTGATTATTTTCAGACTTGGCTGGCTAATCATGGTATAATAAAAGGTAATGAAA
Source organism: uncultured bacterium (assembly GCA_963541545.1). Classification (GTDB taxonomy): domain Bacteria; phylum Bacillota; class Bacilli; order Lactobacillales; family Streptococcaceae; genus Streptococcus. The sequence goes on from CAUTUU010000032.1 coordinate 6,666, forward strand.
AATTCCAACGAGGCAGAGATGAAATTACTTTATACTGATATTCGGACTTCTTTGACAGAAATTCTAACCAGAGAGGCGGAGGAGCTAGTTGCTGCTGGCAAGCGGGTTTTCTATATCGCTCCTAACTCTCTTTCATTTGAAAAGGAACGTGCCGTGCTGGAATGCTTGTCCCAGCAGGCTTCTTTTGCGATTACCGTCACGCGCTTTGCTCAAATGGCTCGTTACCTGGTCTTGAATGACTTGCCTGCTAAGACCAGTTTAGATGACATCGGGCTTGGGATGGTCTTTTACAGATGTCTTGCCGAACTTGATCCTAAGGATTTACGTGTTTATGGAGCTATCAAGCAGGATCCTCAGTTTATCCAGCAGTTGATGGAACTTTATCATGAGATAGCAACTGCTCAGATGAACTTTTTGGACTTAGAGAGTTTGACGGATGAGGATAAGAGGGCCGATTTACTCTTGATTTTTGAGAAGGTAACGGCCTACCTCAATCAAGGGCAGTTGGCTCAGGGAAGTCAGTTGTCCCACTTGATTGCGGCTATTGAGAATGACAAAGTTAGTAGTGATTTCACTCAAATTGCTTTAGTCATTGATGGATTTACCCGTTTTTCTGCTGAGGAAGAGCGGATTGTGGACCTACTTCATGACAAGGGTGTTGAGATTGTCATTGGGGCTTATGCTAGTAAGAAAGCTTATATCAGTCCATTCGCTGAAGGCAATCTCTACCAAGCCAGTGTGGAGTTTCTCCATCATCTAGCCTCTAAATACCAAACTCCTGCTCTGGATTGTTCTCAAACTCATGAAAAGATGGATAGTTTTGACAAGGCCTCTCGTTTGCTGGAGTCTTCTTATGACTTTTCAGAACTTTCCTTGGAAATTGATGATAAGGACCGTGAAAACTTACAAATCTGGTCTTGTTTGACACAAAAGGAAGAGTTGGAGTTGGTAGCCCGCAGCATTCGTCAGAAATTACATGAGAACTCAGACCTGAGTTACAAGCATTTTCGTATTCTCTTGGGGGATGTAGCTTCTTACCAATTATCTCTAAAAACTATTTTTGACCAGTATCAGATTCCTTTCTATCTTGGTAGAAGCGAATCCATGGCTCATCATCCCTTGACTCAGTTTGTCGAGTCTATTTTGGCTTTGAAACGCTATCGTTTTCGTCAGGAGGATTTGATTAACCTTCTTAGAACAGGTTTGTATACCGACCTTAGTCAGTCTGATATTGATGCTTTTGAGCAATATATCCGCTATCTTGGTATCAATGGCTTACCAGCCTTTCAGCAAACATTTACCAAGTCCCACCATGGGAAATTTAATCTTGAGCGTTTGAATGCTCTTCGTTTGCGGATTGTAGCACCTCTTGAGACCCTCTTTGCCAGTCGAAAACAAAAGGCTGAAAATCTCTTGCAAAAGTGGAATGACTTTCTAAAAGAAGGAGCGGTGACTAAGCAACTACAAGATTTGACAGCTACCATGGAAGCCCTAGAACAGGAAAGACAAGCCGAAGTTTGGAAGGCTTTCTGTCATGTTTTAGAACAATTTGCGACTGTTTTTGCTGGTTCACAAGTTAGTCTAGAGGACTTCCTTGCCTTGCTTCATTCTGGGATGAGTTTGTCTCAGTATCGCACCATTCCAGCAACAGTGGACACTGTTCTGGTGCAGAGTTACGATTTGATTGCACCATTGACTGCTGACTTTGTCTATGCTATTGGTCTGACTCAGGACAATTTACCAAAAATCGCGCAGAATACCAGCCTTTTGACAGATGAAGAAAGACAAAGCTTAAACCAAGCGACAGAGGAAGGATCACAATTGCTGATTGCCAGCAGTGAAAACCTCAAGAAAAATCGCTATACTATGCTTTCCTTGGTCAATTCTGCTCGTAAGCAGTTGGTCTTGTCGGCTCCAAGCCTTTTTAATGAAAGTGAAAGCAAGGAGTCAGCCTATCTTCAAGAGCTAGTCCATTTTGGATTTAGGCGGAAAGAGAAAAGGATGAATCACAAAGGGCTGTCTAAGGAAGATATGGGATCCTATCACAGTCTTTTGTCCAGTCTGGTTGCCTATCACCAGCAGGGCGAGATGAGTGATACTGAGCAAGATTTGACATTTATTAAGGTTCTGGCACGTGTCATGGGTAAAAAACTAGACCAGCAAGGTCTGGGAAATCCAGCCCTCCCAACAAGTCCAAGCAGTAAGCAGTTGACCAAGGACACCTTGCAAGCTCTCTATCCTGCTGAACAGGAGTTTTACCTATCTACATCCGGTTTGACAGAGTTTTATCGCAATGAATACAGTTATTTTCTTCGCTACGTTTTAGGCTTGCAGGAGGAATTACGCCTGCGTCCTGATGCCCGTAGTCACGGGAATTTCTTGCACCGCATTTTTGAACGTGCCTTGCAGTTGCCTGACGAAGATTCCTTTGACAACCGTCTAGAACAAGCTATTCAAGAAACCAGTCGAGAACGCGAATTTGAAGCTATTTATCAAGAAAGTTTGGAAGCCCAGTTTACCAAGGAAATTTTGCTTGATGTTGCGCGGACGACTGGACATATTCTCAGACACAATCCAGCCATCGAAACCATCAAAGAGGAAGCGAATTTCGGTGGGAAAGAGCAAGCCTTTATTCAATTGGATAATGGTCGCAGTGTCTTTGTACGAGGTAAGGTTGACCGAATTGACCGTTTAAAAGCTGATGGAGCGATAGGAGTAGTAGACTACAAGTCTAGTCTAACTCAGTTCCAGTTTCCTCATTTCTTTAATGGCCTCAATTCCCAGTTGCCAACCTATCTAGCTGCCTTAAAAAGAGAAGGGGAGGAGAACTTTTTTGGTGCCATGTACTTGGAAATGGCTGAGCCTGTCCAATCTTTGATGGCCGTTAAAAGTCTGGCAGGTGCAGTAGTGGAAGCCAGCAAGTCTATGAAATACCAAGGCCTCTTTTTAGAAAAAGAAAGTAGTCATTTGGGCGAGTTTTACAATAAAAATAAGGCCAATCAGCTGACGGATGAGGAATTTCAGCTCCTACTGGACTACAATGCCCAACTTTACAAGAAAGCAGCTGAGAAAATTTTAGAAGGTCAGTTCGCCATTAACCCTTATACTGAAAATGGTAGAAGCATTGCCCCCTACGTCCAGCAACATCAATCCATCACAGGTTTTGAAGCCAATTACCACTTGGGTCAAGCCCGTTTCCTAGAAAAGTTAGACTTGGCTGACGGCAAGCGTCTGGTCGGAGAAAAACTCAAGCAAGCTTGGTTTGAAAAAATAAGAGAGGAGTTGAATCGATGAAGCCCATTCCCTTTTTAACTGAGGAAGAAATTCAAAAACTGCAAGAAGCAGAAGCAAATTCTAGCAAGGAACAAAAGAAAACTGCCGAGCAAATTGAAGCCATCTATACTTCTGGTCAGAATATTCTTGTCTCAGCGTCGGCTGGTTCTGGTAAAACCTTTGTCATGGCAGAGCGCATTCTAGATCAATTAGCGCGTGGAGTGGAAATCAGTCAACTCTTTATCTCAACCTTTACCGTTAAGGCTGCCACAGAGCTTAAAGAACGTTTGGAAAAAAAAATCAGCCAACAAATCCAAGAAAGTAGCGATGTTGATCTCAAACAACACTTGGGCCGCCAGTTGGCAGACCTACCCAACGCTGCCATCGGAACCATGGACTCTTTTACACAAAAATTCCTTGGCAAACATGGCTATCTGATTGATATTGCGCCTAATTTCCGAATTTTACAAAATCAGAGCGAGCAACTCCTTCTAAAAAACGAAGTATTCCATGAAGTCTTTGAAGCGCATTATCAAGGTAAACAGAAAGAGACCTTTAGCCATTTACTAAAAAATTTTGCTGGACGTGGAAAAGATGAACGGGGGCTACGCCAGCAGGTCTATAAAATTTATGACTTCCTCCAATCCACCAGCAACCCTCAAAAGTGGCTGAGTGAATCTTTCTTAAAAGGCTTTGAAGAGGCTGATTTTACCAGTGAAAAAGAAAAACTAACTGAGCAAATCAAACAAGCCCTTTGGGATTTGGAAAGCTTTTTCCGTTATCATCTGGACAATGATGCCAAGGAGTTCCCAAAGGCTGCTTATTTAGAAAATGTTCAGTTGATTCTGGATGAAATTGGCTCCTTAAATCAGGAGTCCGATAGTCAGGCTTATCAAGCAGTGCTTGCGCGTGTTGTCGCCATTTCGAAAGAGAAAAACGGTCGAGCTCTGACTAATGCCAGTCGTAAGGCTGATTTGAAACCCCTGGCTGATGCCTACAACGAAGAAAGAAAGTCCCAGTTTGCTAAATTAGGACAACTGTCAGACCAGATAACCATTCTCGACTATCAAGAACGTTATCATGAAGAAACATGGGAACTAGCTAAGACTTTCCAAACTTTCATGAGCGATTTTGTAGAAGCTTATCGTCAGCGTAAACGTCAGGAAAATGCCTTTGAATTCGCTGATATCAGCCATTACACCATTGAGATTTTAGAACAATTCCCGCAAGTCCGTGAGGCTTATCAGGAGCGCTTCCATGAAGTCATGGTCGATGAGTATCAGGATACCAACCACATTCAAGAACGGATGCTGGAATTGTTGTCTAATGGTCACAATCGCTTTATGGTGGGGGATATTAAGCAGTCCATCTATCGTTTCCGTCAGGCAGACCCGCAGATTTTCAATGAAAAGTTCCAACGCTATGCGCAAAATCCCCAAGAAGGCAAGCTCATTCTCCTCAAGGAAAATTTCCGTAGTAGTTCAGAAGTGCTGTCAGCAACCAATGATGTTTTTGAACGTCTTATGGACCAAGAGGTCGGTGAAATCAACTATGATAACATGCACCAGCTTGTTTTTGCCAATACCAAACTGACTCCCAATCCAGACAACAAGGCAGAATTTCTCCTCTATGACAAGGACGATACAGGTGAGGAAGAAGAGTGTCAAACAGAAACGAAACTAACAGGCGAAATGCGCTTAGTTATCAAGGAAATTCTTAAACTCCATAAGGAACAAGGTGTTTCCTTTAAAGAAATTGCCCTTCTGACCTCCAGCCGCAGTCGTAATGACCAGATTCTCCTCGCTCTGTCTGAATACGGAATTCCTGTCAAAACTGACGGAGAGCAAAACAATTATCTCCAATCCCTAGAAGTGCAAGTCATGCTAGACACCCTTCGTGTCATTCACAATCCCCTGCAAGACTATGCCTTGGTTGCCCTTATGAAGTCTCCAATGTTTGGCTTTGATGAGGACGAGTTGGCACGTTTATCTCTTCAGAAAGATGAGGACAAAGTTCAAGAGAATCTCTTTGAGAGACTGGTTAATGCACAAAAACTGGCAAGTAGCCAAAAAGGCTTGATTCACACAGCTCTAGCTGAGAAACTAAACCAATTCATGATTATTCTTGATTCTTGGCGCTTGTATACCAAAACCCACTCCCTCTATGACTTGATTTGGAAGATTTACAATGACCGTTTTTATTATGATTACGTTGGGGCTTTGCCAAATGGTCCTGCTAGACAGGCCAATCTCTATGCCCTAGCACTGCGAGCTGACCAGTTTGAAAAGAGTAATTTCAAGGGCTTGTCACGTTTTATTAGCATGATTGACAAGGTCCTAGAAGCCCAACACGATCTTGCAAGCGTGGCCGTTGCACCACCTAAGGACGCAGTAGAGCTCATGACTATCCACAAGAGTAAAGGGCTGGAGTTTCCTTACGTCTTTATCCTCAATATGGATCAAGATTTCAATAAGCAAGACAGCATGTCAGAAGTCATTCTCAGCCGTAAAAACGGTCTAGGTGTTAAGTATATTGCCAAAATGGAAACAGGAGCAGTGGAAGCCCACTATCCGAAAACCATCAAACTCTCCATTCATAGCCTGACCTATAGGCAGAATGAAGAGGAATTACAGCTGGCAAGCTATTCAGAGCAGATGCGTCTCCTTTATGTTGCCATGACGAGGGCTGAGAAAAAGCTCTATCTTGTCGGCAAGGGTTCTCGCGAAAAGCTGGAAGCCAAGGAATACCCAGCAGCTAAAAATGGAAAACTAAATAGCAATACTAGACTGCAAGCAAGGAATTTCCAAGATTGGATTTGGGCTATCAGTAAAGTATTTGCAAAAGATCATCTCAACTTTAGCTATCGTTTTGTTGGTGAAGATCAGCTGACCAAAGAAGCTATCGGAGAGTTGGAAAATAAAAGTCCTCTCCAAGATAGCTCCCAAGTAGACAATCGCCAGTCAGAAACCATTAAAGAAGCTCTTGAAATGCTGAAAGAAGTAGAAGTTTATAATACTCTTCACCGTGCAGCCATTGAACTTCCTAGTGTTCAAACCCCAAGTCAAATCAAGAAATTCTACGAACCAGTTATGGATATGGAAGGTGTCGAGATTGCAGGTCAAGGTCAGTCAGTAGACAAGAAAATCAGCTTTGATTTGCCAGATTTTTCAAGCAAAGAAAAGGTAACAGGAGCTGAGATTGGTAGTGCTACCCACGAACTCATGCAGAGAATTGACCTCAGTCAGCGACCAACACTTGCTAGCCTGACAGAAACTCTCAAACAAGTTCAAACTAGCCCAGCGGTCAGAGACAAGATCAATCTTGCTAAAATTCTTGCATTCTTTGACACAGCACTCGGTCAGGAAATTCTTGCTAATACCGACCATCTCTATCGCGAGCAACCTTTCTCCATGCTCAAACGAGACCAAAAGAGTCAGGAAGATTTCGTTGTCCGTGGTATCCTTGATGGCTATCTGCTTTACGAAGACAAAATCGTTCTGTTCGACTATAAGACAGACCGCTATGATGAACCAAGTCAACTCATAGACCGTTATCGTGGTCAGTTAGCCCTATACGGAGAGGCTTTATCTCGAGCCTATTCGATTGAAAATATTGAAAAATACTTGATTTTACTCGGTAAAGACGAGGTTCAAGTTGTAAAAGTATAATCTAGAAAGGAGACCTCATGACACTTCCAGTTAGAAAATCCCTACATGATGCGGTTTTACAGGCTTCAAAAGCGGATACTTGGGAACAAGCTACCAAGGAATGGAATGAAGTTTCCTTGATTTTTAACGGTATCGGCCGTAGCAATTGTGTCTGTGGGAATGCTATCAAATACGCTTACGAACTCTTTAACGGCGTCACAGGTCAACGCCTCTTTCCGATTGGTAGCGATTGTGTTCGACATTTTCATCGATTAAGCCTTGACCAGCAACTAGAAGAGGAAGAAAAACTGCTCAGAAAGGTCGAAAATCTAACCAGAAAAGCCCAGAAAAAGGAAAAAATCAAGATTAATAAAAGTGACTTTGACGAGCGTCTTCTAAAGTGGCTCTGGAAAAAAGGTGTTTTTAAACCCAATCGTGGCAATCAGTTCTCACCTGAAAGAGACTACCAGCTCTTCCTAGAAGTCTTTCAAGGAGGAAGTTGGATCAAGGCAGAACCTAAGAAGAAGGCTCGTATGGAGGAAGTCCTTGAAAAATGTATCAAACCCTTTTTACTTGGGAAACCAGATGACCAACTCTACCTTGTCAAGTTAGGCAAGGAGAAAATTGACTACGAACAGGAACTGCGTATCAAGGCAGAGAAAGAGCGCAAGAAGAAAGATAAAATCGCCAAGCAATATGCAGACAATCTGGTTCTAGCCATGGGACCAGCAGAGCGTGCTTATCAAGATTACTTTGGATTTACAGAGACCCTGACTCAAGAAGAACGCAAGTGGGAGAAAATTCTTTTTGGTAAAAATCGAACAGAACGGGCTATCAAGGCCAAACAATACCAAAAAGAGCTGGAAAAAGACCAACGAATTGCTAGTCAGGATCCAATTGAAAGAAAGCAGAAGCAGACCTGGCTCCTCAATTCCTATTTTCGTGAGCTTCCTGAAGAAAAATCCCGATTTGCTCGGCTTTTATTAGAATATCGAAAAAGTGGTGAAGTACCCTTTTCAACCGCATACCTGTCAGATCCTCTCATCGACTTTTTCTATAAAATGAAAGCTTTTGAGTTTGAAATCGCACCAGAACAAGTTCGAGATTTTCTAAAAAAAAGCCTTCAGGCAGATCATCTCTCCTCAGCACAGGAAAGCTGGATAGAAGGAATTCTCCTCAACTGCCTCAAACCATTTTTAGAACGATTGCTAATATAAGTAACACCTACCGTGGAAATTCCATGGTAGGTTATATTTTATCCAAAAAGAAAATAGGAAATTACAAACCCTGCTCCTTCGTATTTTATATATAAAAAAAAGTATGAAAGCGCAACGCAATTTTAAGACTTTTTGATAAATTAAGAGTATAATTAAAGTGTGTTACCTTTTTATAAGATAACAAGCTAATATTAAAAAGTTTACCTTACATATTTTTAAATTTTATTTCAAGGAGGAATAATGGAAAAGTATTTTGGTGAAAAACAGCAGCGTTTTTCATTTAGAAAATTATCAGTAGGACTTGTATCTGCAACGATTTCAAGTTTATTTTTTGTGTCTGTATTAGGTAGTTCATCTGTAGAAGCTCAAGAGACTAAAGGTGTTCACTATAAATATGTGACAGATTCAGAGCTATCATCGGAAGAAAAGAATCAGCTCGTTTATGATATTCCGACATACGTGGAGAATGATGATGAGACTTATTATCTTGTTTATAAGTTAAATTCCCAAAATCAACTGGCGGAATTACCAAATACTGGAAGCAAGAATGAGATGCAAGCCCTAGTTGCTGGTGCTAGCTTAGCAGCTCTGGGGATTTTAATTTTTGCTGTCTCTAAGAAAAAGGTCAAGAATAAAACGGTATTACATTTAGTATTGGTTGCAGGAATAGGAAATGGTGTCCTAATTTCAGCTCATGCTTTAGAAAATAATCTCTTACTAAATTACAATACTGACTATGAATTAATCTCAGGAGAAAAATTACCTCTTCCTAAAGACATTTCAGGTTACACATATATTGGATATATCAAAGAGGGAAATATAACTTCTGAATCTAAAGTAAATAATCAAGAGAAATCAGTATCTAGTCCAACAAATCAACAAAAGGTAGATTACAATGTTACACCGAACTTTGTAGACCATCCATCAACAGTACAAGATATTCAGGAACAAACACCTGTTTCTTCAACTAAGCCGACAGAAGTTCAAGCAGCGTTGCCGGAAACAGTCGTAACAGATAAAGGTGAACCTGAAGTTCAACCAGCTTTACCGGAAGCAGTTGTAACCGACAAAGGCGAACCTGAAGTTCATTCTGCATTACCCGAAGCTGTTGTTACTGAAAAAGGCGAGCCTGCAGTCCAGTCAGATTTACCAGAAGCAGTCGTTACTGACAAAGGCGAACCCGAAGTCCAACCTGCATTGCCAAAAGCAGTTGTAAGCGATAAAGACAAACCAGCAGTTCAACCTACGTTACCTGAATCAGTTGTAACCGATAAAGGCGAGCCTGCAATTCAGCCAGAGTTACCAGAAGCTTTAGTCACGGGAAAAGGCGAACCTGAAGTTCAACCAGTGTTACCCGAAGCGGTAGTAGGTGATAAAGGTGAACCTGAACAGGTAGCTCCACTTCCAGAATACACAGGAGTACAAGCTGGAGCGTTAGTAGAACCAGAGAAAGTAGAATCACCAAGAGAATATACAGGGGTACAAGCTGGAGCAATAGTAGAACCAGAACGAGTAGAATCGCCAAGAGAATATACAGAAGTACAAGCTGGAGCGTTAGTAGAACCAGAGAAAGTAGAATCACCAAGAGAATACACAGGGGTACAAGCCGGAGCGTTAGTAGAACCAGAAAAAGTCGAAGCGCCAAGAGAATACACAGGAGTACAAGCTGGAGCGTTAGTAGAACCAGAACAAGTAACTCCACAACCAGAGTACAAGGGGACTCAGTCTAGTGCCATCGTCGAACCAGAGACCCATGCTTCCTTACCAGAATATACAGGTGAGCAATCGGGAGCTGCTGTAGCCCCTGAGACAGCTGAAAAACCAGAATATACCAGCACCCAGTCTGGAGCAATAGTCGAACCAGAGCAAGTAGCTCCACTTCCAGAATACACAGGGGTACAAGCTGGAGCAATAGCAGAGCCTGAGAAAGTGGAAGCTCCGAGAGAATATACGGGTATACAAGCTGGAGCTTTAGTAGAACCAGAAAAAGTCGAAGCGCCAAGAGAATACACAGGAGTACAAGCTGGAGCGTTAGTAGAACCAGAGAAAGTAGAGCCAACTAGAGAGTATTCTGGAAGTATTGAACAACTAAGTACAGAAGAGACTAAACCGAACAATGAAAATACTAATACACCAGAAGAAATGAGTATTCAGAAAAAATCTAGTGCATTAATTAATATGAATTTTGTTACTGATTCAAAAACTCAGCCAGCAGTAGGTTCAGCTACATTTATTGCACCAAATGTACTTTTAACAGTAGCTCATAATTTTATTAGTAGTTCTTCTAATAATACTACAGGTGAGTTCATAGGAAATGAATCTAAAAATTCATATGAATGGGTGACTCCTGATGGACAGAAAGGAAGATTTACCGCTAAGGATATTCATTTCTATAATAAACAAGATTATCCAAAAGGATTTATCTATGATTTAGCAGTGATTAAGCTACCTGAAACAACTGATAGAAAACATGTAGAATTAGTTAAAAATTACACTAAAGTAAATCTTAATGACAAACTAAATGTTCATGGATATCCCGCTGGTAAATATACGCACTTAAAAGATACTACGGTAGAAATGGAACAAAAATATGCGAATAATACCTACGGTGTCCAATATCAAGGTGGAAATCCTGGTATGAGTGGTGGAGGAATATTTAATGCTAATGGTGAAGTCATTGGTGTCCACCAAAATGGTGCTAAGAACCGTTCAGGAGGATTAATATTATCTCCAACACAATTAGACTGGATTAGAAGTATTATAAATGGTAAAGAAATTACTCCGACATATGATGCACTAGAACGTCATAAAGATGAGAAAAAAGACGATGTTAAAAAAGAAGACGTTAATAAGAAATTAGAGCTTAGAAATATATCTTCTGTAGAACTATATTCAAAAGAAGGTGATAAGTATCGTCATGTAACTTCATTAGATTCTGTACCAAATGACCCACAAAATTACTTCATGAAAGTAAAATCAGAGAACTTTAAAGATGTGATGCTACCAGTTACAAGCATTACTAATGATAATAAAGATAATAGAGATGTTTATAAAATAGTAGCGAGTGTAAATAATCTGATACAACATGAAAATAATAAAGTACAAGATAATTATACATACTATTTACCTAAAACTCAGCAAAGTGAAACTGGTGTCTATACATCATTTAAAAATTTAGTAGATGCAATGAATAGAGATCCTTACGGAGAGTTTCGTTTAGGTGCAACTATGGATGCTCGTGAAGTCGAACTTCCAGATGGTCAAGAAAGTTATGTGAAAAATGACTTCCACGGTACACTAATAGGTCAAAATAGTAATAAGTATTATGCTGTATATAATCTGAAAAAGCCGTTATTTAATGTTTTAAGTAATGCCAGAGTACAAAACCTTTCACTAAAAGATGCTAATATTTCTGCAAAAGATGATACTGCTACACTTGCAAAAGAAGCGAATAGCAATACCCATATTAATAATGTTCATGCTGATGGAGCAATAGCTGGTGAACGTGGAATAGGAGGATTAGTATCACAAGTTAATAATTCTACTATTTCTAACAGTAGCTATACAGGCAGAATAACTAATACATATAAAACACTTGCTAGTTATCAAATCGGAGGTTTAGTAGGTAAACTTTCAGGTTCGGGAGCATTAATAGACAAGTCGATTGCATCTATCGATATAGCAACTAATGCTGATCAAGGAGATCAATCTATTGGTGGAATAGCTGGTGCAGTAATTGATAATGCGGTGATAAGTAGTAGTTATGCTGAAGGAAATCTTAATAATGTTCAAAGTTTTGCTAATGTAGGGGGCGTAGTTGGTGACCTTTGGGATCCAGTTGGTGAATTAGAAAAATCTGGAAAACTATTAAATGTACTAAGTGATGTTAATGTTACGAACGGTAATGCTATAGCTGGAAAAGATATTAAAGGTATGAAAGCAACTAATGTTTATAGTAATAAAAATAATAAGGTTGTGAACGTAGTACAAGAAGATGATGAAATCTTAACTAAGGATTCTGATGTTCAAAGAGGAGAAGTATTAGAAGACGCACAAATTAGAGAGAAAAAAGCTGCTTTTGCATCTAAAAATACTATTAAAACAGAAGACTTTAATTTCTCTTCTAGATATGTAACGGACTATAAAAATCTTGAGAATGCCGTTTCATCTAAAGAAAAAGTATATAAAAATATAGAAAAACTATTACCGTTCTATAATAGAGAAACAATAGTTAAGTACGGAAATTTAGTAGAGTCAAGTAGTAATCTTTATAATAAGGAATTATTGTCAGTAGTTCCAATGAAAGATAATGAAGTAATTAGTGATATTAACAAATACAAATCAAGTATAAATAAATTATTGCTATATTACGCAGACAATACATCAGAGAAACTTAATGTAAATTATCAAAGTGATTTTTCAAATGTAGCTGAGTATAGAATAGGCGATACAAAATTAATTTATACACCGAATACATTACTTCGCAATTATAATAATATTTTAGATGAAGTATTACCAGCATTAAATAGTGTAGAGTATAAATCAGAGGCAATTAGAAAAGTATTAGATGTTTCTAAGGATGTTAGCTTAACGGAGTTATATTTAGAAGAACAATTCAACACTACAAAAACTAATTTGAAAGATAGTTTGACAAAACTTCTTACTGCAGATGCTGCAATTGCTGAAAATAATAATAAGATAATAGATAATTATGTAATCGAAAAAATTAAAAATAATAAAGAAGCTCTACTTCTAGGGTTAACATACTTAGAGCGTTGGTATAATTTCAAATATGGTGATACAAAAGCGAAAGATTTAGTCATGTACCACTTGGATTTCTTCGGTAAATCAAATAGTTCAGCGTTAGATAATGTTATCGAACTAGGTAAATCAGGATATAATAATCTACTAGCGAAAAATAATGTTATAACTTATAATGTTTTATTAGCGAAAAATTATAAAACTAATAATTTATTTGATGCATTAGAAAAATATAGAAAAGCATTTGTACCAGATAAAACAAATAACGAGTGGTTTAAAGAACAAACTAAAGCTTACATAGTAGAAGAAAAATCTACAATTAAAGAGGTAAGCGATAAGCAATCAATAGCTGGTAGTCCATATTCAATTGGAGTATATGATAGATTAACTAGCCCATCTTGGAAATACCCAAGTATGGTCTTGCCGCTATTAACATTACCTGAAAAATCGGTGTTTATTATAGCCAATATTTCGACTATAGGATTTGGAGCTTATGATAGATATAGAAGTAAAGAACATCCAGCAGGAACAAATTTAAATAACTATGTTGAAGCAAAAGCTAGAGAAGCGGCTGCTAGATTCAGAGATCACTATGATTACTGGTATAAAATACTAGATGATAAAAATAAAGAAAAATTATATAGAAGTGTTCTAGTCTATGATGCATTTAGATTTGGTACAGATGAAAAAGAAGATAAAGATACATACCAAGCAACTTTTGAAACTGATCATCCAGCAATAAAACACTTCTTCGGTCCAACAGGAAATAATGTTGTTCATAATTCTAATGGAGCATATGCTACGGGAGATGCATTCTACTATATGGCATATCGTATGCTTGATAAAAATGGTGCGGTAACTTATACACATGAAATGACGCATAACTCAGATAGAGAAATTTATCTTGGAGGATATGGAAGAAGGAATGGTCTTGGACCAGAGTTTTATGCCAAAGGATTGTTACAAGCTCCTGATCATCCATACGATCCTACTATTACGATTAACTCTATATTGAAATATGAAGAAGCAGAAAATCCAACTAGACTTCAGGTAAAAGATCCTACAAAACGATTTAATAATGCAGAAGATTTGCAAAAATATATGCATAATATGTTTGATGTAATTTATATGCTAGAATATCTAGAAGGTAATGCAGTTGTTAAATTAGAGATTGATAAGAAAAACGAGTTATTGAGAAAAATAGAAAATAAATTTGAAACAGATCCAGATGGAAGTAAGGTTTATGCAACTAATGTTGTTCGTTACTTAACAGTTGAAGAGCTTAATAAGTTAAATTCATTTGATAGTCTAATTGAAAATGATGTTATTACTAGAAGAGGATACGAAAATGACAATGATAATACCTTTAAACGAAATGGGTATTATACAATTAAACTATTTTCACCAATATACTCAGCTTTAAGTAATAATGAAGGAACACCGGGTGATTTAATGGGACGTCGTATGGCGTTTGAATTGTTAGCTGCAAAAGGATTTAAAGATGGAATGGTACCATATATTTCTAATCAATATGCAGAAGAAGCAAAAGCTAAAGGTAAAGTGATTAAGTCATATGGTAAAGTAGTCGGTAATGTAACTGATAAGTTAGTGCTTGAGAAAGTATTTAATAATCGTTATTCATCTTGGGTAGAATTTAAAAAAGCAATGTATGATGAACGAATAGCTAAATTTAATAATCTAATAAGTATTAGTTTCTATAATCCAAATGTAAGTTTCTCAAGAAATAGTAAGGTAACAATAACTAATATTGATATGCTTCGTAAAATGATAACTGAGGCTGTTAATGCTGATGCAGAGGATGAACGTGTAAATATTTATCCTGAATATAGTAGAGTTCATAAACTTAAACAAGCAATCTTTAAAGCATATTTAGATCAAACTAATGATTTTAGAAGTTCAATTTTTGAGAATAAAAAATAGTGTTTGCTATTAGGAAATAAAAAGTAAAGGTAGAGGATTACAATTGTCATTATTAAAGAAAGATAAATTTTCCATTCGGAAAATAAAAGGTATTGTTGGCTCAGTATTCTTGGGAAGTCTTTTATTTGCACCGTCAGTTGTGGGGGCATCCACATATCACTACTTGGATTATGCTAATTTGACGCAAAATGAACGTGCTCACCTGAAATCAGGTACTCCTGATGAATCAAAAGAGTTATATGCCTTGGTTTATGAAAAAGACGCATTACCAAACACAGGAAGTTCTCAATCTATTATGACTGTATTTGGTTTATTGACCATCGGTAGTCTTGTTGTAGTTATTACAAAAGATAAGAGAAATAAAAAATTAGCTACATTTTTGATTGTAGGGGCGACAGGTTTAGTTACACTATCAACTGCTTCAGCACTTAATTTGAATACTAACATCCATGAGTCTGGACGTGATGGTGTGTTGCAAATTTCTGGTTACAGATATGTTGGTTACTTGGAGCTTGATGATAGAACTGTTTCGTCGGTTTCTCCGACATCAACTGTTTCGCCAGTTGAGCAACCCAAAGTTGTGACTGAAAAAGGCGAACCGGAGGTTCAACCAGCCTTACCAGAAGCTATTGTAACTGATAAAGGCGAACCGGAAGTTCATCCTGCATTACCTGAAGCCATAGTCACTGAAAAGGGGGAAACGGAAGTTCAACCAGCGTTACCAGAAGCGGTTGTGACTGATAAAGGAGAACCGGAAGTTCAGCCAGTGTTATCAGAAGCTGTTGTTACTGACAAAGGGAAACCTGAGGTTCAACCAGAATTGCCAGCAGCAGTTGTGACCGACAAAGGGGAACCTGAAGTTCAACCAGTGTTACCCGAAGCTGTAGTCACTGAAAAGGGAGAACCTGAAGTTCAACCAGCCTTATCCGAAGCAGTCGTGACAGAAAAAGGCGAACCGGAAGTTCAACAAGAATTACCAGAAGCGGTTGTGACTGATAAAGGGGAACCTGAGGTTCAACCAGCCTTATCCGAAGCTGTTGTGACTGATAAAGGGGAACCTGAGGTTCAACCAGCCTTATCCGAAGCTGTTG
>CAUTUU010000033.1:0-22059 GCA_963541545.1 uncultured bacterium
CTCCATAATATCTATAGGGGATTTACCCACTACAAATATTATAGAGCCGAAAAAGAATGGATGCAGTTGTAGATTTTATTAACAAAATTGGAAATATCGGTGGGATTATTGGTATTGGTTGGGCTGCTTGGGGAGCCTGGGACTTAGCTGTCGGAATCAAACGTGAATTGGATGACAAGAAGGATAAAGGAATCCAAAGTTTGATTCTAGGAGCTCTTCTTGGGGCAGTTCTAAAAGCTCTTTTTACAGCTTTGGCAACAGGTCTTCAATCCCTTGGTTAGTATGAGGAGGAAGAAAAAGGAGGTGGTTTTATGAACCAATCCACACTTGATCAACTAACCATGAGTCTGAAAGACTATAATGAGACAGCTTATCAGCTGATGGAAACTGTTTCGGGTTCGATGGAGAAGGTAGCAATTTTGCTTCTTCTCCTTTTTATGGGGATCAACCTCATGAACTGGCACCAGCATCTTAAAAGCAATGGTGGGGAGTTGTCTTTTCAGCTTTGGATTGAAGAAATCCTCAAGTATGCTATTGCACTCTTTTTTATCCTCTATGTGGATGCAATTTTTGATACCTTAACTTGGTTGTTTAATGTCATTATCAAATCTATCGCTAGTTTGGGAATTAAAGAGATAAAAAATGATGCTGAGTTTAGTTGGACAAATTTAAACTGGATGGCTAAGTCAATGCTACAATTTGTTTATAATGTAGTTGACTTTATCGGTCAAATCTCAACTAAGTTGTTGATTTTGTTGCGCTCCTTTACGCTTTATACGTATAAGGGAATCGCTAAAATTATTGTCGCTTGTTACATGGTGGATAGCTTACGACCAATCTGCCTCGGCTTCTTTAAACTCTATACTGCAGCTGTCCTCCAGGGATTGATTTTAGTGGTTGTGATCATGCTTTACCCAGCCATTGTCACGAATGATATCTTAACCGTTGATAAGACCGGAGCCTGGACAAGTGCTTTAGTTGCCATCGCAAAAGGAATCATTTACATCATTATGCTATTTGGCAGCCAACGCATGGCCAAGAATATCATGCAGGTGAACTAGATTATGGTATAATAAAGAGAGAATGCTGAAGGAGAGATGGTATGGCTGTTTCAAAGTTTTATGCAGTATGGCGAAAAGAATCCGGAGAAGAAGAGATTGTGAATGCTTTTCAAGCACTCGCTCTCAAGGGGCGAGCACAAATTATTACGACGCCGAAAGAACAGGCGACTCTTTTTGATTTGGAAACGGATCTCAAGGTTAATCCAAGAAGTAGCCAGAAAAAAGATGGTCGCTATGTAGGTCAACCATACTTTAGTTACTATCCAGGTGAAGAAAGCCCGTTAAAGGGGTTACAAAGTAGCTTTGAGTATTCCTCTGAGCTGAATGCTTTTATCGAGGCTTTCAAGACTATTGAGAAATTTCAGATTGAATATGACAATCATACGGCTTATATTTTTCCTAAAGCTATTTCTCTGATGCAACGGATTGTATTTGAAGATGAAGACTTTGTTATTCTAAAGCTCTTGATTGATATTGATGAGACTTATCCTTATTCTGAATACTACCGTTTAAATGGTCAACTAGGTATTGAATTTTATAAAACGAGTAGACCAGAACCTGCTAAACGGATAAAATTAGCTAAAAAAGGCATTCCCTTGTTTGAAGCTAAAGCTCATTTCCCTGAGTCTACTAAGATATATGTACCTAAAGAATTTACATCACCTGAACAGGTTAAAAGTGTTGCTGCTAGAGTGAGGGAAGTTTATCAGGAAAGAAACTACAAACTGTATGGGAATTTTGATAAATACCATTTAGAAGCATTTGTCTTTTTAGATGATAATGAAAGGAAGTATCAAATTTTGAAAACTTATGAGGATCAGTGCCAAGAACTCAAGGATGAAATTAAGCTGTTGAAATCATCCTACGATGAAAAACTTGAAAAAGTGAAACAACTTTCAGAAGACATCGAGCAGGCCGAAACACTCTTGAGAAAGTATCACGAAGAGGAGGAGTATTACAAGAAGATAGAAAAGGATAATCAAAAACTAGAAGCAGATAAACAAAGACTGAAGCAGGAAAAAGGAGAAATTCTCTCTGAAAATCAACGTCTAACCAATGAATCACAACGTTTACGTAAACTGAAAAATGCAGCAGAAGAGAAGATAGAGTCTTTAGAAGGACGTTCATTCTGGCAAAGACTTTTCAATAAATAAAGATAGTAGGTAAAGAAACAGTTCTAAAAACAGAGCTGTTTTTTTGATGGAAAGGATAAAGTATGAATTTAGAAGAACTTAAGCAACGGCGAGATGAGCTGATTAAAGATAATGAGTGGGCGGATGGCTTAATTAAAAGGAAGGAAGAAGAACTATGGGAAGTGAAAGTGAGAACGATTGCAGCTTCTGAGCTAGCGAGATCGGCATTGGAATCGGCTGTACGTTCTGCAGGGATTGTAGATACCTTTTATGACCCGGATAATGGAAAGAAAGGAATAGAATGACACGTTTAGGCAGTGAATTTTTAAAGGCTTTAGATAGCTACGAAAGGCCAGTTATAGGGTATATGACACTGAGACAGTTAGTGCTACTATTTGGGATAGCATTGACAGTAGTTGTCACTACTATCCTCTATTGGCTGAAGGCACCTGATATAATCCTTTATGGCGTTGATATTTTATTATTAGCGCCTTTTGTTATTTTCGGGTGTTATATTGATGAAAAAATTAAAGATGAGGTTCGTTTCCTTTTGACTAAGCAGGAACGCTCTTATCAGACAGATTATGACAGAAAGGAATATACAAGAAATGAATTTATTCGGCCGAAAGAAAATCCCGAAACTCTCTAAGGAGGAACAGGAACGGGCCAAACGTCTGAGACGTACCATGACGGCCTCTACACAGAACAGCCTTAACTATCAATGGCTGACACCTGATGGACTTATGAAAATTACAAATGATCAATTTTCAAAGACCTATCGGCTAGGTGATACAAGCTATATCACTGCAACAGATGATGAGCGAATTGATATCATTGAAACAAACGCTGATATTTTTAATTCGCTGGATATTGACAATGATATGCAGCTATTGATTCTGAATCGTAGGGTAGAAAGCAATAGCTTATCTTCTATCCGCTATGATTTGGTTGGAGATGGATATGACGATTATCGTAAAGAATACAATGCGATGATCAATGATCGTTTCTCGCAGGAACAAAATACCTTTAAGGTAGAAAAATATCTGACAATTACAACCCAAACGGATCAGGATCATCAAGCTAGAAGAATCCTCGATGATACAGCTAGCGTTATTGAAAGCCAATATAGTGGCTTAGGGATTTCCTTTAAGGAGTTAGAGGGGTTAGATCGTCTTCTTATCTTCCGAAAACTCTTGAGACGAGAAGGCTTTATTGATTTTAACTATGAAGATATCGCTATTTCTGGATTATCAACTAGGGACTTTGTAGCCCCAAACTATCTGAAGTTTGAAAAAGATCACATGAAAATTGATGATTGTTTCGCAAGGGTGCTGTATGTTAGACAATATCCTACCTTCTTGAATGACAAACTGATTAAGAACATCCTGGATACAGGAATTGAACTGGCTATCAGCTTGCATGCGAAGCCCTATGATACTGCAGATGCCCTGAAGAAAATTAAGACAGTTAAGTCAAGTGTACGCAGGGAAATGATCAAGAGTCAGAAGACTGCCGCAAAAGAAGGCTATGGAAGTGACTTGGCCGTTGGTGGGAAGGCTGTAGAGACATCTCGTGAAACTGAGAAATGGACTGAAGAACTCCAGGACAATGACCAAAAAATGTTCTCAGGTGTGATGACGATTTTCTTCATGGCTGATAGTCTGGAAGAGTTGAATATCTACACAGAGCAGGTTCAACGATCTGTCCGTAAGAATACGGTAGAACTAGATAAGTGTTACTTGTACCAGGAAGAATCCTTGAATACGATTCTGCCGATTGGGATTCCATTTATCAACGTAAAACGCCGTTTTATGAGAGATATGACTACCAGTAACTTGGCCACACAAGTCCCATTTACCAACGTAGATCTTCGATCTAACAGTCCACGTGCAATTTATTATGGCCAGAATCAGCTATCTAAGAACGCTATCACAGTTGACCGTAAGAAAGACTTGAATACAGGTTCAGGTTGTATCTTTGGGACTTCAGGATCAGGAAAGTCTGTACTTGCTAAAGGAGGAGAAATTATTCCTACAACTTTACGTTATCCTGAAGATAATATTATTATCGTCGATCCTGAAGATGAATACACTGATATTGGCCGAGAATTAGGTGCTGAAATCATTACAATCGCTCCTGGGTCACGACATCACTTCAACTTGTTGGATCTACCTGATAAGGATAAGCTGCAGGCAGAAGATAGTGATCCGATTGGCCAAAAATCAAACCTCTTATCAACCTTGTTTGAAAATATATTCTCTGAGGTATCAGACGATGAATTTGCGATGATTGACCGTGTGACGAGAAAGACCTATGAGGAATTTGAAAAACCAACATTTAAGGATTGGCAATCAGTTTTAGAACGACAACCTGAAGATGTGGCCAAGGAGTTGGCGCTGAAGGCTGAACCTTATACGGTTGGATCAAATGATATCTTTGCACACCCTACAAACGTCAATATGAATAGTCGCTTTATTATCTTCAATCTCAAGCAGTTGAGTGGTAAATTGAAGCCATTTGCCCTCCTGGTGATTCAGGACTTCATCTGGAATCAGGTAGTCAATAATCAAGGAAAAGCTATTACATGGTTGTACTTTGATGAGTTGCAGCTATACTTCAAAAATAAACTGCAAGCAACCTTCTTTACAGAGCTATACTCACGTATTCGTAAGTACGGGGCTATTCCAACAGGGATTACCCAGAACCCAGAGACTGTTTTATCTACAGAAGAAGGTAGAAAGCTAGTCGCAAACTGTGAGTTTCTAGCCCTCCTGAAGCTGAAGCGGACAGACCTAGAAGCCCTGGAGCAGGTTATCCCTCTTACGCCTTCACTGGAGCGATTTGTCTTGCGACCAAAAGCGAAAGGTACTGGTTTGATCGTGGCTGGGGATACGATTGTCCCATTTGAAAATCCTATCCCTAAGGATACCAAACTGTATCAATTGGTTGCGACAGATAGTTAAAAAAATAGAAAGAGAGGTAATTTCTTTTGTCTAAAAGTAATCGCAAACAATTAAAACAGGAACGCAAGCGGAGAATCAAAGAAGGAATAGCCCTCAATGCTGAAAAAAAACCTAAAGAAGCACGTTTAGACTCAAAAGTTGTTTTTAAGGAAGCTAAGAAGAATTATCGCTTAGCGAACAAAGATTATAAACTACACAAAGGACCTCAAGCAACGGCTAGAGGTCTTTTCTTTAAGCAACAACGTGATCGAGCAAAGTTGGAAAAACAAATTGCAACAGCGATTTATAAGCGAGCTAAAAAGGCTGATGATAGCTATATTCCCAATCGTATAAAGAAACGAACAAAACAAAGTGCCCGAATGAAGCTGAGGCATGATGTTGAGAAGACAATCCGAGATAATGATATTCTTGGGAACTGGGTTCAGGCGAGGCAGAATATACGTCAGTTCAAGTATCAGTTAAACGCATCTAAAAGAGCGACGAAGGCTGCAGGAAATCTGTCTAAGTATTCTATCAAGCATAGTTACAGTAGGGCAAATAAGACCTATAATTTTATCAGAGGGCGAGGCTATACTCGAACACCTAGAGAGTTCTCCTGGGAAGGAAAACTGAGTAAAAAGATGAAACAGGCTAGAAAACGTCTAGCTCGTTCAAAATTTGGGAAGGTATCAAGAGGGACAGGAAAGGTTTTGAAGGTTGCGACAAAGCCCCTGCGTTCCATCCTATCCAATCCATTAGCAGTTAAATCCTATTTCTTGATGTTCCTCATCTTTGCTGCTCTAGGGATATTTATGGCCATATTTGGAGGCGGTGGTCCTGTCCAACAAAATGAATTTGACCTGAACAAGTCCTGGCTTCAAATTAGTAAACGAGATCGAGAGAAGTCAAATGATAAGGTAGACTATTGGACCAACATCGATGACATGATCTTTTTCATGAACTTTCGCTACGGCAGTGAGTGGAAACCAGAAAGTAACTGGAATGAGGGAACTGGTGGCGAATGGGCTGGGACATTAGGTTTCAATCACTATTCGGATGCCTTGAATGACCTTTGGAATCATTTGAATGATGATCCTCATAATTTGAAAAAGATGGCTGATTTATATGGCTCCTCGTCAGACCTCAAGTGGGCTAAGTTGAGTGATAGTGAGTTAGAAGAGTATAAAGAGCTAGAGGAGTTGACTAAAGAAGTTGGTCGCTATCCCTCTTATCAAGAACTAGCTAACCCCTTTTACCAGGAGGACGACCCTTCTTATCAAGCTCCTCTAGTTATCCTGAAGCGGTTTGGTTATACCTCTAAGAGTGAAATCTATGAGAAAACACAACTAAAAGCTTCAACAGGGCAAGCTATAAGAGCTCCTCTTGAGGGTAAAGTCAGTGTGACAGATGATACGACTGTATCCATCAAAACAGATAAAGCCATCTTTACTTATGAAGATGTAGGAAATATCCGTGTTTCTGACGGTGACCAGGTCAAAGCTGGAGACGAGGTTGGGAAGGTAACAGCAAATGGTTACCAGGTCATCCAGTATCAAAAATTGGAGGAAAAAGAGACAAAGGATAGGAAAGAAAAGTGGACATCAGTCAATCCGGGCTTTTACTTTCAATCTGTCATCTACAATCAGACAACCTCAGTCATTACTACACTTGACGGTGATTTGGGGCAAAAATCACGAGCAATAAAAGACTACTTGAAGCAAAAGGTACCAGGGCTAACAGATAATGGTTTGGCAGCCATGCTTGGGAACTTTGCGACTGAAAGTAATATCAATCCTAAACGTGCTGAAGGAGATTACCTTAGCCCGCCAGTAGGGGCAGATGCTTCTTCCTGGGATGATGAGTCCTGGTTAGCTATAAGCGGACCTGCTATCTATGACGGTGGATATCCAAATATTCTTCATCGAGGTTTAGGATTAGGTCAGTGGACAGATACAGCGGATGGTTCCACTAGGCATACTTTATTATTGAATTATGCAAAATCCAAAGATAAAAAGTGGTACGATTTAGAGCTGCAGTTGGATTTTATGCTGGAGGTAGATACTCCTTACTATATCACTGAACTGACCTCAATTCTAACCAGCACAGAAGATGTAGAGATACTTACAGAGCGGTTCCTGGTTAATTGGGAAGGGAACTCTGGAGACAAGGTCTTAGAGCGCCAGAATAATGCTAAACAGATCCATGCTTTTCTTACTCAACAAGTTCGAGGAGGTGGAGCATTAGCATCCTCTTGGGATTTCCCTGCAGAGTATCAGTCAAAAGTGGAACACCCTCCAACACAGGCCTCCATGACGACACAACAAGGAAGCGGCTACCCAGTTGGTCAGTGTACTTGGTATGCGTATAATCGTTTAGTCGAACTAGGAACGATTACAGACTTATCAGGAGCTTATGGTTATCTTGGTAATGGTCAGGATTGGGTGGCAAGCCTGGTCGCAAAAGGATGGCGCTATAGTACGTCGCCAACGAAAGGAGCCGTTGTATCAGTTCTAGGTGGATTTGGTGGGACACCAGGTGAATACGGTCATGTTGCGATTGTGGAAGCTGTGAATCCAGACGGTTCATTCCTCGTTTCAGAATGTAATATCCAAGGAGTACAGGATAAGGTACATTTTTCTGTCCTCTATCCAGCTTACTACTATACATTTGCGACACCGAATTAAAAAAGAAAGAAGGTAAATCATGAAAATGATAGATATGGAGAAATTAAAACTCCTTAAAATAGGAGCAATCATCATAGGAGTTGTGTTAGTTCTAGGATTCGTATTCTGGATTGGTGCAGCAACCTCATCACAAAAGAAAGCTAAACAGGAAGCTGAAACTACGCAACAAGAAACCAAAGCAGAGGGAAGCGAACTAACGCAAGAATATGTAAAGGAATTTTTGACGGCTTACTTCAATAAGCAGGATCTGGGAGAAAATAGAAATCGCTATTTGCCCTATATGACAGAAGCTGCCTACAATCAGGAAGTGAGCTCTGAAGAAGAACCATCGGTACAAACCTATAAGGGCTATGTAGTGGATACACAGATGAAGTCTTCTACCATCTACATCGATCAAGAAAACCATGTTGCCCTAGCTCAAGTGAGATACACTCAGACACAGTTACAGAAGAAGTATGATTATACTAACGCCCAAACAAACGTAGGATCTTCAAGAACCATACGGATTCGCTTCAGCAAGCAAGATGGAAAATACCTGGTAAATCATATTGATCCTATTTTGATTGTGGACAGCCTGAGCGCAAGTGAAAAGGCGAGTATTCCATCATTAAACAAACCAAGCACTAACCAAACACAAAGTACAGAAGGGAAAAAGGAACAATGACAAAATTAGAAACGTTGGAAAAACAAAAACAGAAAGCGGAAGACCGCTTAGCTGACTATATGTCTAAGGCCAAGAAGGAAGAAGATAAACTGAAGGAGCTAGAAACTCAAATCATTCTGGCCAAGCATGAGGAACGGTCAAACTACTTGGCCAAACATAATTTAACCTGGGCTGATATTGAAACAGCTCTTGCTGAAGGAAAATTGAAAGGAGCTGGAAAAGATGTACCGTTTAACCAATCTGACACAAAACAGGACCACAACGTATAAAAATCGAGACCTTGTGTACCAAGCCCTGGAGCGAGAAAATGCCAAGGTGAAATACGAGGAGGCAGAGGCCGTTTTATTGGTAGAAGAACTGGACAAAAAGAATGTAGTGGTCTACCAAGAAGATATTTATTTGCCGTTTGAGGGGATTGCAGATAGCCTCTTCCTGAAGCCTGGTACGGTGAATCACCAGGAGGTGGGGCCAAAAGAATCAAAACCCTCTCTCTTTAAGCGCCAGGCTAAAACAAAACGTGGAGCACAGATTCCTGAAGAAAAAGCAGAAGTTCCTTCCTTGAAGCATGAAACTCCCAAATCTCCAACCTCCTCCAAACCTTCTTTTTTGGTGTATCTGGGAAGAGTTTTGGTGTTGCTTGGTCTAGTAGGAAGTCTGACAGTTGCTGGCTTATCAATTACGCTAGTTTACCATCAAGAAAAGCAACTATCGGTCGTATCAAAGGAACTCTCTGATTTAAAAACCATTCAGTCAAAAACAGGGGAACTAGATGCCTTTTCACGTTACTTTTTGCCAGCCCTTTACTCTGATAAAGGGAAAATGGCTGATTTCGTAGCTCCTCAATTAACGATAGATAGACAAGCAGGTCAACTGCAGTCTGTGATTTTGGAATCTAGCTTGATTGTTGATGAAGCAACTTATCAGCTAACCTATGTAGTAGCCGTGAAAGACGGTGAGAACAGAAGTCAGAAACGCTTGGTAGTTACTGTAAAGGAAGAACCTTCAGCACCTTACGGATTCCAGGTTATTGCCAAGCCAGAACTATCCAATTATCCAAAATAAGGGAGAATTTACATGGATCAAGAAAAAGTCAGTCATTCCCTGACGTTAAAAGGGAAAGTAACCCTAGAGATGACGATACAAGCCCTATATGCCCTCGCAAAAGCCCACTATGATAAGAAACAACATGAGGCAGCGAATCGAACTTTTGAAGGGGAGACAAAATTCAATGATTTTATGGCCACCAAATCTAAAAAAGATGTTGAGAAGTTATTAAACAGTGAGGTTCACCTTGCCAAATTGAAACATTATCTGGAAGAGTATAAGATAGGCTTTACCTATCACCAAAAAGATGGTACAACCTATCTCTTCTTTGAGGCGAAAAATCGTACCTTAGTAGAAAAGGCTCTTAAAGAGATGTTAGCAGACATCACGAAAAGCCCAGAAAAATTGGAGGAGTTTGCGAAAAAGGTATTGAAGAAACCCCACGAAATGACTCCTGAAGGCAAAATAGCCTACTATAAGAGTCATAAGGTATATAAGGGAACCATGCCTGTAGTGACGAAGGATATTGGAAAGGGGAAAGAACGATGATTAGAAAGCCTATATGGCCCTACCTGGTGGTGGGGCTATTTTCATTTGTTATTTTCCAGTCCTTTTACCATTACTACCAACTTTCGACTGCAGCAGTACCTTTCATGGGAATGTTGCGACTTCGTTGGCTGCTAGAACACTGGGAACGCTTCTCTTTTGGTCTCTTCTTTGACTCAGGAGCCTTATATGCAGGGTTGATTGGATTTGGTCTCCCAATGCTTGTCTATGCTTCTATGGATAAGAATTTATATCGTCAGGGAGAAGAACAAGGTAGTGCTCGTTTTGCGACTTTGAAGGAAATGAGACGTTTTGAAGACGTTGATTTTGAGAAGAATATGATTTTTTCAAAACAGGTCAAAATGGGACTATTTAACTTTCGCTTAGCCTACAATGTGCAACTCAATAAAAATGTGATTGTCATCGGTCTTCCAGGAGACGGTAAAACCTTTACTTTTGTATTGCCAAATTTAATGCAGATGAACTCAAACTTTGTTGTGACAGATCCCAAAGGAAACCTGGTACACGAAGTTGGGAAGATGCTTGAGAAAGCTGGCTATGCTGTTAAAATATTTGATTTGATTCGTCTCAAAAATTCAGATCGGTTTAACCCTTTTCATTATATGAAGTCTGAGCTAGATATTGATCGTATCTCTGAAGCGATTACTGAGGGAACGAAGAAGAGTGAATATACTGGAGAAGATTTCTGGGTTCAAGCAGAGTTGATGCTGCAACGTGCATTGATTGGTTATCTCTATTTTGACTCGAAGGATCCTGAAACTGGAGTCCAGTTATACATGCCAAACTTGGGTCACGTTGCGGATCTATTAAGAAATATGTATCGAGAGGATCCAGATGTACCAAGTCCTGTCGAGCAGATGTTTGAAGAACTGAACGAACATCAACCTAACAACTATGCTTATAAACAGTGGAAATTATTCCAAAACTTCAGAGGTGAGACAAGAAACAGTGTAGTCGCGATTTTGTCTTCTCGCTATTCTATCTTTGACCATGAAGATGTACGAAACTTGATCAGTGAAGATACCATGGAAATGGATACCTGGAATACGAAAAAGACAGCTGTTTTTATTGCTATTCCTGAAACCAATAATGCCTTTAATTTTCTTTCCTCAATCTTGTTTGCGATTGGTTTTGAGGTTCTCACACATAAGGCTGATGATATCCTGCAAGGGAAAGTACCTGGATACAGTAGAAAAAATCTTCGTCACATTCAATTTATATTCGATGAGTTTGCACAAATTGGCCGTATTCCAAACTTCGCCCAGGTTCTCTCTTCTATTCGTAGTCGTGAGATGTCTATTAAGATTATCATCCAAGCTGTCAATCAGCTAGAATCACTTTATAAAAGTGATTGGAAGACCATCTTTAATAACTGTGCTACTCACCTATTTTTAGGGACAAATGACAAGGATACGATGGAATACTATTCTACAAGGTCAGGTAAGCAGACTATACGTACTCGATCTACCTCAAAATCGCATAGTTATCGGAATGGATCATCAAGTGAAAATAAACAAATTCAAGGCCGTCCCCTTCTAACTCCAGATGAAGTCGCAAGAATTGGGGTAGAAGAAGGATTGGTTTTTATTTCTAAACAAAATGTCTTCAGAGATAAAAAAGCAAGTGTCTATGATCATCCTAGAAAAGATGAGATTGCAAGTTCTCCTGAAGACAAAGAAAACTGGTACGAATACACTCGAAAAGGAACAGACATCGATGGCTTGCTTTTATATGCCAACGATTTGACTCCGCAACTAAAAGAGTTATTCGTGGCCTAACATATAGAAAGGACAATAGGATGGAAACACCTAAAACACAATTAGGATACCTGGAGAGTATCTCGCAGGTTCTAGCATTAAAGCTAGAAAATTTAGCCACAGAACGTTATGCTATTTGGCAGCTATTCCAACAGGCAGATGAGGAGACTTTCTATCAATTAGCTCCTCATCTTTTTGTGACAACGAGTCAGGAAGATCCAATAGTTGTTAGTGAACTAGATGCAACTCCTGAAGGATATCTTTTATTTAAGGAATTAGTAGAGGAGGAAAGAGTATGCCCTTAACAAAAGCACAGGCAAAATCGCTGGATATTTTAGAAGTAGCTCGTAGCCTTGGAATGGAGATGAAGCGAAAGTCACATCGAGAGTATTATTGGGCTGAGCATGACTCGTTTAAGATCGATACGGTCAAGAATGTCTGGCATTGGTATTCACAAGCAGATAAGTATGGGGACACCATTAGTCTTGTCCAAGAAATGCGAAATGTCAGCTATAAGGAAGCTATGGTATTCTTAGAGACAGGATCATTTCCTGAAGCGAAACCAATGGAGGACGTGCGTAAACCATTTAACTATACCTTGGCCTCTCATGAGCAACCATTTGTAGAGGCAAGAGCCTATCTCAAGGAGGTTAGAGGACTCTCTGATGATACAATTGACTTCTTTCTGGAGAAGGGGACACTAGCCCAAGCTAAACGTACAGGTAAAGATGGCGTTATAGAAGACGTGTTAGTTTTTAAATACTTGGACAGAAATCAGCAACTGGTAGGTGCGAGCCTCCAGGGACTTGTTCCTGATCAAGAACGTCATCCTGGTAAGGGATACTTGAAACAGATTATGTATCAATCAGAATCTATCAGTGGTTTAAACGTTTCTATAGGCTCTCCTAAGCGTTTAATTGTGGCAGAGGCACCAATTGACCTAATGAGCTATTATGAGCTTCATAAGGGCGAATTAAACGATGTTCGACTGGTTGCGATGGAAGGATTAAAAGAGGGAGTTTTGTCTCACTATGTTCTTGAAATGTTACAGGAGCGAGGGGATATTCCTATGGATGAAAGAGATTATACTAAGTCTAGTGAACTAACACGTACCTCGATATTCTTATCTGTTGCAGCAGAAACCTCTACACTTTTCCAAGATCATAAATACGATGATCTCATCACGCTGGCAGTTGATCGTGATAAAGCAGGTACAGACTTTATCACTAAACTACGGGAGAAGAAAATCCCAGTTATCGATGCAAGACCACCACAACGTGAAGGCCAGGAGAAGACAGACTGGAATGAGATTCTGAAGCAGGAAAAACAACTGGAGAGAGACGCACCAGACAACAGTCGTCTTGCCCAGGCACGTCGAAAATTGGAAAGACTAAGGGGTGAACAAGACGAGGCTATTTCAAGAGCTTATTCCCACCAAGCACTAACAAATGGGCAACCCGTGAATGATAAGCGAGGCGGTGCTAGCTTTATGCGTAAGCAAGAACAAATAGAAGGTCAAGTCTTCTCAAAGATGGATGAGATTAGGCAACAGGAAGAGCGAGTAGAGCGCCTGGAGCACCAACAACATTTGAAAGAAATGGGGTTGAATCATCAGGGAAGTGGTCTGGAGATGAGTGTTCAAAATATACCTAGAATCCGTGAAGAGTTAGAAAAAGCTAAGCGTGGGGAGTCGTTCTTTACCAAAGCTACTCTCAAACGCTATCAAAAAGAGTTGACTAGACTTGAGGCTATATCTGAACAAATGGGTAAAATGAGCATTCAGCCAGCAACTCAAGCCTTAATTGATGAGGGCTTAGTGAATCAGTGGCAAAAACAACCAAATACGTATTTTGTAAAAGGGTTACGAAGAGTTGCCCTAGAGTTGACTGAAACAGGAGAGTTTCAATTATCTTCACAAACTAAGTATCGTCCGAAAACAGATGAGGAAAGACTGAAGGTAGACGAATTGCTTGCTAAACAAGCGCAAGGAAATGTAGGATTAACGCCCTCAAATCAGGAAAAATCAATCTCACCACAACCAGAGCCTATTGAAAAAAATCAAGACGAAGCAGGGTGGTTAGAAAAAAATTGGGACAATCTCACATTTTCGATAGAAAATAAAAAAACGGTCGTCATTGATCCGACTAGTATAGATAAGACGGTTGAAGAAAAACAAACTCCAGATAATCAAGAATCTATAGAGCTAGTTTGGGAATTGCATAGTAAATGGGAAGACGAATTAGCAAAAAAAATTCGGGAAGATTTAGGCATTAACTATGAACTACAGGCATGGCAATTTGAAAAAGAAATGTCACGATTTATAACGACTGATTTAGACAAGTTATTCGCAAAACGTACTAGATTGGAAAGGGATGCTTATTTTGCGGATAGTGCGACGTCTATCAGAAAAGAAATTGATCGTTTAGATGCACAAATACTGGAGTACATAGAAAAAGCCCCTGAACAAAGTCAGGAGAAGACAGACTGGAATGATGCCTTGAGAACCCAGAATCAACAGTCATCAGTTGATTTATCAGCTGTATCGGTAGAAAATGAAAAATCCTTTAATAATCCATTAGAGCTAGTTTGGGAATTGCATAGTAAATGGGAAGACGAATTAGCAGAAAAAATTCGGGAAGATTTAGGCATTAACTATGAACTACAGGCATGGCAATTTGAAAAAGAAATGTCACGATTTATAACGACTGATTTAGACAAGTTATTCGCAAAACGTACTAGATTGGAAAGGGATGCTTATTTTGCGGATAGTGCGACGTCTATCAGAAAAGAAATTGATCGTTTAGATGCACAAATACTGGAGTACATAGAAAAAGCCCCTGAACAAAGTCAGGAGCGCTTGATTGATAGGACCAGTGGTGGCACGGGGTCTTTACAGCTCGAAGCTGAAGGCAGTCCCACACCTGTACTTGAAACAAGCACCTTTGAGCAAACTGTTACCAGTCACCCGACATCATCCTATCCGTACCTTCATTTTAGCACAAATTATGATAAAGTGCAACGGCGAGTGGGGAATTATCACCCAATCACACCTGCCGATTTAAGACGTTTGAACCAATATGCGCCCTCCATTCAAAGTACAGCGTCCTGGTATTTAAGTGAAATGGCTGACAGTAAGATCAGCTTTGTTTATGCGGATCATGGAGAGGAGAATGTGCTTCAGGTGACTTTTCAAAAGGATAACTTTATCCATCTTTCAGGAATTAGACCTTTTGAAGAGGGAAAGGGAGCGGCAAATTTCCTAGATGATATTGCAAATGGTCAGGGGCATTATGACGGTATGTTGATTAGTAATGCAATTAAGGATAAATTGCAGGTTCTTCCTATGTTGCGTGATATTTTAGATCCACATTCTTTTGTTTTAGATGATTTGAGCAGTGTTGAAAAGCTTCACAATCTCAATATGAGTGAAGCTATTAAAGCAAAAGATGAAGATTTCTTACTACTTTTTAAAGATATCGGAGATGAAAAAATTCCAGCCTCTCTTATGAAACTCAAGGGAGAGCTTGCAACTAATGTTAAATCGTTGGATGAAAAGATCATTCTTGGTGTTTATAGAGAAAGAGATGGTCACATCGAGCAACTTTCAATCAATGAAGAATATGTTAAAGACAAAGGTGCAGAAATGCTGTCAGTTTTGAAGAATAAGCAGTTTGAAGAAGTTCCTAAAGAAATTGAACAATTAACTCCTTCTAACACACTGAATAGCTCCCTACTTGATTCGGCTACGTTTACTCAAGTCCTAGATACAAATTCAGATTTTTATAAAGAATGGCAACAAGATCACATCTATAAGGAGAACTACCATGTACGCCTTCAATGGTCTGAGGAGCGCCCAGATGGGCCTAGATTGCCCTTTAAAGAAACAGAGCTGATATCTTATCAAGATTTTGCTAGAGAGCTTTACAAAGCCAATCAGGACTTCTATCAGCTACATCAGGAAGGGCTAGAACAAGTGACTGGTGTTTATCCAGAAGGCTACATCTCTCCAACTAAGATCCAGTTTAGTATCTACGCTCCTGATGGTGAACTGATCCAGGATAGCATCCGTTACAATATCGGTGAGGAGATTAACCCCATCGCTCACAAAGAAAGACTTGGAACACGAGAAATGAGAGAGTACCCAGAATTGATGAAGATAGATGGGGCCATATTCACTCCGTATCATCTGGAGAGATTGGCGAGTGAGTTAGATATTTCTCAGTTCAGTTACGCTTTAGAAGATACTCTTTACGTAGATCAACTTCTATCTCAACTCCCATTTGGAGATTTGGAAAATAGTCCAATTGGATTTACAGATAGTAGTCATGATGGTCGCCTTGGATTTATCTCTTTTGATGGAATGGATAGTGTTGAGGTCGAAAATCTATCTGCTTGGTTTGAGAAGTTGGGAGTCAAAGACTCACCTATGGAACAATTGGCCCTTATTGAAAAATGGCAAAAAGAAATCAAAGGTTTATCAGAAAAAGTTGAACAAACGATTTCCACAGTCCGAGAAGAATTTGAGAAATCACAAGAGGAAGAAATCAAACTAGAAGAACAAAGCTACAACAAGCAGGAGTTGGAACATGATGCGGATGCTGATGGTGTTTCTGATGAGGAGGAGTTGCTTCAGGGAACAAATCCGTATGATTTTAGATCGAAACCAGGTTCTAAACCAGAGGGCGAGGAGAGTCTACAAGCGGATGAAATTGTCTTAGCAGCTGGCAGTCTTACAGTCGCAGATTTTATTCAAAATAAAGATATGGCAGGATTAAGTCGTCATCTTAAAGAAGGGATTAAGGAGTTTCTGGATTCAGATAAGTACAAAGACTATCTAACGAAAATGAGCCAACTAAATAATTATTCTAATCGCAACTTGCGCTTAATTCTTGCACAAAATCCTGAAGCAAGGCAAGTAGCTTCTTTCAAACAGTGGAAAGAAAACTTTGGTCGCTATGTGAAAAAAGGTGAGAAGGCTTTACGTATTTTTAAACCTATGACGAAGATCAAAAAGGATGAGAATAACCAACCAATATTGGATAAAATTGGGAAACCAGAAACAGTTACATTCTTTGGTTTGGTACCAGTTTTTGATGTTAGTCAGACAGAAGGAAAGGAGATGCCAAAAGCTGCAGAAGTGAAAGAACAGCTGACTGATTTGGACTATGCAAATCTTTACCGTGCCCTAATGGCTATTGCAAAAGAAAATGATGTATCGGTTCGATTTGAAGAGATGGAAAATAATAAACATGGATATTATTCTGTCCCAGAAAATCAAATTGTTTTACGTAGTAATGAGATGAACAAGGCTCAAATTATTAAAACTTTTTTACATGAAATGGCTCATGCAGAGTTGCATCATGCAGATAATCCTCAAAAGGAAAATCTAACTAGAAGCACCGCTGAACTCCAGGCTGAAAGTGTCGCTTATGTCGTTTCTTCATACTATGGTATTGATACGTCAGAGTATTCCTTTAACTATCTGTCTGGGTGGTCTGCTGATAAGGAGACACTTGCTGATTTAGAAGCACAGTTGGATATTGTCCAACAAGAAGCTAAAAGTTTAATGATTCGGATGGATCAAGCATTGGAACAATTAAGATTGAGTCAGGAGAAACAAACGAAGCGTAGTTTTGAACAAAAACTGGAGAAGTTTAAAGATCAGAGCAAGCAGGCTGTCGAAGATCACAAGCAGGAGTTGAAAGCAGATGCACAATCAAAAAAAGAGAAGGGTTTCTCGAAATGACCGAACGGGACAACCCAAATAAACCCAAGGTCAAATTAAAAACAAATCATCATCAAGGAGGACAACACTCATGACTAATGAACAAGAAGAACAACTGATCATCATCCTTTCAGACTTTATTCCAATCATGGATGGAGACAGAGTTCAAGGAGTATCGTCAAACGCTAAAGACTTGACTCGCCAAAAAGTTCTGGAGCAACTAGAGGAAGAACAGTCTCAACTACCTGAAGGAGATCCTGCTCTTTTGGAGTGGGAAGAAGAAAATATTGAGCTACTCAAGATGATTACAGATGAAGAATTTCAAGCTGTACTCACAGAAAAAATCTTACTGACAGAAATACAAATTGGGCAGTCGATTTTTCAGCCTCTAACTGCTCAACAACTTTCTGTCCTAGCTGAAAAGTTACAAGGTCAGAAAGAAAAAAGTGTAGAAAATAGTGATAAGCAATCATCTATTTTCAAAAACATCTTCAGTTGGTTGCGATAAATTGTTAGAGGTTGTACTCCAAAAGATATAGGAAAGGGGCTTGGGGATTTCCCCAAAACTGAGAAAATCAAGAAGGAAAACTACGGGGTTCTCCTTCTCTGATTTTTTTAAATTTCGCAAATGGATATCCATTTGCTACGCTTGCCGGAAGGAAGTCAGGGGCTGATGCCTCGACAGAAAATGACAGGATTTCTGATAGAAAGAGGATGAAAAATAATGCAGAAACGAGAAAATAGGAAACGCTATATACAAAAATTGATACGACTAACACCAGAGGAAAATCGTCAAATTAAAACGGCGATGGCCCAAATGGGAGTTCCATCTTTTCAATACTATGCGAAGAATCAATTGGTACAAGGAAAGGTGGTTCAAATTGATTTTTCTGAATTGAAAGACCTTCGAGTTGCCATCAATCGAGTTGGGACGAACATCAACCAAATTGCCAAACATGCCAATGAAAATCAAGGAGTTACGCCAGAGGAAGTAGCACAAGTCATTGACTATCTATCTGAGTTGAAAGAGATGGTAGCTGCCAAACTTTCTAGCGCAGAAAAACAGAGTCTACAGGAACGGAAACGAACGGTAAGGAGTGATATAGAAGAATGGTAGTTATTAAATCTCCAACTCAAATTAAAACACCAGCTAATTTGAAGAGAGCTGTCAATTATATTCTGAACGAAGCGAAAACTCTTGTATCAGAAACTGCAGAAAGTGATCTTGATTTCCCTCTTGTCTATCATAATGGTGAGCTTCAAATGAAGCTAGTATCTGGCAATGGGATTTCTGATTTTAGCGTAGCAGATGAAGAAATGGTCATGACAAAATTGGCTGCAGCCTTTAAAAAAGGAGATGACGACTTGAAAGAATTATCTTCAGGAAAACAAGTATTGGCCCATCACATTATCCAGTCATTTTCTCCAGATGATAACTTGACTCCTGAGCAAGTTCATGAAATTGGCCGTCAAACGATGTTGGAATTGACAGGTGGAAATTATGAGTTTGTGATCGCAACCCACACGGATAAAGATCATCTTCATAACCATATCATACTTAATACAACCAATACCTCAACGCTCAAGAAATTTCGCTGGGAAAAGAAAACATTGAAAAATCTGAGGGCGATATCGGACAAACATGCGGCACGTTATGGTGCTAAAATTATTGAGCCTACTATGAAAAATTCTTATACAAAGTATTCTGCTTGGCGGAGACAAAATAATTATCGATTTGAAATTAAGGAACGTCTGGATTTTCTTCTGAAGCATTCTCTATCGTTGGAAGATTTTAAACAAAAGGCAGCAGCGCTTGATCTTCAGATTGATTTCTCTGGTAAATTTGTGAAGTATAAATTGCTTGATCAGCCTCAACAAAGAAATGTCCGAGATGATACATTATCGAAGAAAGGACTCTATTCTCTTGAAAAAATAAAAGAGAGAATTTCTAAGAATCAGTTAGTTTTTGATGTGGAGGAATTGAAAGAACAATATCAAGAATCAAAAGAAAAAACGGCAAATGATTTTGAATTGAAATTGGAAGTGGAATCCTGGCAGGTCGAGCAAGAAAGCAAGCAAGGTATTTACGTACAGATGGATATGGGAGCTTTAAATAGTGGTACAATTTTAATACCTTCTCATAAAGTTGATAAAAATGAGGATGGAAATTATACCATCTATATCAAAGAGAAAGACTATTTTTATTTTCTCAATCCTGATCAATCTCAAAAAAATAGGTACATGATGGGCTTGACTGTCGCAAGGCAATTGGCCAAACAAAATGGCGAGACACTCGTAACTAAAAACGCTCAAATTTCCTCTATGCGTGAACTGATTAAGGAATATAATTTCTTAGTCGAGCACGGCGTGACAGATGGAGCGCAATTTCAACATTTGGAGGATTGTTTTAATGAAAAGATAGAAGCTACTCAGGAGGAATTAAGACAGCTAGATGAGCGACTTGGACGTTATCATAAAATTGAAGGAGCACTTTTAGCCATCCAGCAATCTCCAGAAAATAGTCTTGCGGCGGTACAACTATTGGATGATTTAGGAGTTCCAAAAGATATGGGGCTGGAAGATGTTAGCCAACTGATCAAACAATTTCAAATTGAAAAAGGAGCCCTACAAGAGTTCTTTGACGATACTCTAAAACATTACACAGATTATAGAGATGTTAAGGAGAACGTGCGTAGTCGGGAAGAGAAAGTGGGCCGAAGTTTTGAAGATGAAAAAACTTTGTAAAAGTTTCTGATGTTTTCAATCTGGTCATGATTTCAGTACAATAGAGAGTATGTTTAGATTTGATGAAAAAGAATTTATCGCAGAACTAGATCGCAAACGTGAGCAGCAATTCCTGAAGCGAGTAAGAGATTATGACGAGCAGATAGCTCCCTCCATGAGACTGAAGGGGTATAAACGGATAGACAGTACAGAGAGGACAGTTGTCTTTACATTTGGAGAGATGACCTTTTCTAGGAATCGTTGGCGAAAGGGAAAGAGAAGCTGTTATCCTGTAGATGAGTGGCTAGGCTTAGAGAAGTATATGCGTTATTCTCCGGAGATGATTTTTCACATGGCAAAACACGCTTCCGTTTTATCCTACCGTGAAGTTTGTCGAACCGTTAAGATGGCTTATCGCCTGGAGATAACAAAGGATGCTGTTTTGAAGTCTGTAAAAATGGCAGGCAGACTCTTTTCAGAGAGGGAACGCTATCGGCTTTTTAGAGGTGATGAGCAACCGAAAAAAATCCAAGCAGATAAAATCTACCTGGAGGGAGATGGTGTGCTCGTCAAGACAACATCAAGCGATGATGAACGACACAATACAGACTTAGCCCATTTTCTAATTCATACGGGAGCGAAGAAGATTGGAAATAATCGGTATGTACTCGAGAATAAGCATGAAATTATCCATACAAGCCATGAACAAGCAAAGGAAGAATTGATAGACTATCTCTACAATCATTTTGAAATCACTGATCGAACTCTTCTTATTACTAACTCGGACAATGGTAAAGGATATACTCGAAGAGTATTTCAAGAAATCAAGAAAGCTCTACGGATTAAACGTCATGAGCATTTCTGGGATGCTTATCATGTCAATGAAGAATTAAAAAGATTCCTGAAGCCGTACCCATCTACACTACTTGATTTGGCTTTTAAGGCTATCCAAAATCACCAGAAGAGCCTGCTTCAGACCGTACTAGATACAGTAGAGTCTCTTGTAGAAAGTCAGGAGGCTTTTGATAGCTTTTACAATTTCCGTAAAAAATTATTGAGAAATTTTGGGGATACCAGACCACCTAAACTTCGAGGGTTGTCCTCTCATGGTATTGGGGTAATGGAGAGTCAACACAGAAAGGTTACTTACCGCATGAAACATCGAGGGATGTATTGGTCTATTGAAGGAGCTTGCACTATGGCTAGGATGATACTCCTTGAACGAATTGATCAGCTATACGAATTGTTTTTCGGGGATTGGCGGAATGAGTATGAGGAGTATAGGGCGAGCCGCTTAGGAGCAGGATTTCTTGTTGATCACCGTCCTCATGGAGCCGTTATACGAAAACGAGGGCGTAAGCGAAAGTAAGGAAAAGGTAAAGAAAATCCTCTAAAAAATGCAATTTTAGAGGTCTTTTTGCCATGCTTTTTAGACAAAACAGTTGCTTTTTTGCCTAATATGTGTTACAATAATAGAGTAAATAAAAACGAAAAAGGCGTAGAAGCAGCAACTCCTACACCACCGATTAAGACAAACACACACTTTGCTTAATCAGTCAAACAATATTGTAGCATAAATAGTGCAATATAGTCAAGGGCTGGGGTAAAGTGAGGAACTTTTTCCAGTTTTTTTGTCTGAAAAATCTCGCTTTCTTATTGAGTTATAAGGGTATTTGATTATTCCCAAAAATTTAGACACAAAGAAATTAGAAAAAGATGTTGACAAAAAATAAAAAGGCTGTATAATAGTAAGAGTTG
>CAUTUU010000034.1:0-21972 GCA_963541545.1 uncultured bacterium
ACAGACATTCTGTCATTTCTCCTTAAAATTTTTTAAATACAGTCTATTATAACATTTTCTATAAATAAAATCTAGACTAATGCAGACAATTATAGACTACTTTGGACATCTTTTGGTTAGTTTTTAGTTAGTCATTCTCCAAAACTAATTTATCTAATTTTTCAATTATATTTGACTTCATCTTCTCAGTAACATGAGTATAAACACTTAAAATCTTTGTTTCATTAGTATGATCTACACGCTCCATTATCGCTTTTATTGGTACTTCCAATTCAGCAAGTAAACTTATATGCGAATATCTAAAAACCTGAGTAGTCAATACAAAATCATCTTTCTTAATCTCACTTTTCCTAAAACTGTTTTTCAAAAAGTAATTGAAACAAGTTATCATTAAGGAAGAACCATTATTTGTAAATATATAATCAGCTTCTTCTAAAAGAAGATATTCTTTTAAAATTTCTAACACTCTATCACTAATACCAATTACTCTATATGAAGCTCAACTTTTCGGACTATCCACAAGCACTTCGTTATTGGACGGTTACATTACAAGACGAAATTGAAGAAATCTTTCCATTACAAAACGCATATTATAAAGTTTTTTGAACACCTAATATGCGTTTTTTCCTATTTTAAAGACTTTTATCCACCTATTATACAAGGTTAAGTATCCATCACAGTTTACTATTAGCCTTCAATTATTTAACCCATTCACCATTATAGTTGACGTAGTAGCCATCTACAGTGGTATTCACTGCCAAAGCACCTGAGCTGTAAGCATAGTACCATTTGCCATTGACCTGGAACCAGCCTGTCTTCATATCTCCATTATCTGCATTTAGGTAGTACCAAGTTGAACCATCTTGATACCAACCAGTTGTCATAGCTCCTGATGAACGGAGGTAGTACCAACGGTTACCAAGGTATTGCCAGCCTGTTTTCATATCACCATTTTCAGCATCTAGATAATACCAAGTTGAACCATTTTGATACCAACCAGTTGCCATAGCTCCTGATGAACGAAGGTAGTACCAACGGTTACCAACATATACCCAACCTGTCTTCATATCACCATTTTTATTATCTAAGTAATACCAAGTTGAACCATCTTGATACCAACCAGTTGCCATAGCTCCTGATGAACGGAGATAGTACCAACGGTTACCTAGATATTGCCAACCAGTTTGCATAATGCCAGTTTCTGGGTCTAGGTAATACCATGGAGCAGGTTCGCTTCTATCAATACCAAAAGTAACATGAAAATCTTGAGTCCAACCCTTAGCAACTTCACCAATTGGTAGTGGATTGTAAGAATCATCGCCAGAAATTCCTAGCTTATTTAAATAATACCAATTGCCGTCTTCATAAGTCCAACCTGTCTTTACAGCATAATGATTATCAAAATAATAAGTTCTCTTTTCAGCAGATGGAGCATATTGTTCACCGTATACTTTTCCTGTATTTTCAGACGTTTTTGCCTCTAGTACTTGTTTATCTGTTTGTTCTAGCAAAGCACCATCTTGTCCAAAATAGTACCACTTCTCCTGAAGGCCAATTTCTACGACTGGACGATTATTAAATAAATTATCACGATAACCTGTTCCAGGAATTTCTACGTATTGCCAACCGACAACCATCTCTCCTCTATCACCAAAATAGTAAGTTTTACCGTCTATTTTATGCCAATAGATTGCTTTATGGTCATCTTTTATATAATATTTTCTATTATCCTTATCAACAAACTGTCCACCTGTGGTATCCGCAAATACTGTATTTGTAGCTAACAAACCAAAGAAAAATGCTGTTAGTCCAACTTGCATCATTTTTTTCAAAAGTTTCATCTATATACCCTCCAATATTAAATCCACTCACCAGATGAGGCGAAATTATAAACTTTACCATCGATAGTTTGGCTACCTGTAACCATTGCTCCAGAGGAATTGAGATAATACCAGTCTCCTCCTACTTTTATCCAACCTGTTTTCATGTCTCCATTAGTAGGATCTAGATAGTACCATGTTGAACCATCTTTATACCATCCAGTCTTCATATCACCATTTTTATTATCTAAGTAATACCATCTGCCTCGAACATATTTCCAACCTGTTGCCATCGAACCAGAGGATTCAAGGTAATACCATTTTTCGTTTACTTTTTGCCAATCTGTAAGCATCTTACCTGAAACATCTAGATAATACCAAGTATCATTTATTTTCTGCCAACCTGTAAGCATCTTACCTGAAGCATCTAAATAGTACCAAGTATCATTTATTTTCTGCCAACCTGTAAGCATCTTACCTGAAGCATCTAAATAGTACCAAGTATCATTTATTTTCTGCCAACCTGTTTGTTTCGTACTATTCTTATAGTAATACCAAGTACCGCTAATAAACTTCCATCCATCAATAGAATGTCCTTGAATAACAGAGTAGATGAAAGACAGAGCCTTCTCATTTAACTTGACAGCATAATTCATCTGTTCTGCCTTACTCCCATTGGTATGAACTCCGACAACCCTATTATTATAATCATATACTGCTGAACCACTAGCACCAGGTAAAGTATCTACTTGATAGAATAAAAAATCATTTGTATCTTGAAGTATCGTTTTTGTATCAGTATACATCTGCTCGTCTTCACTAATGGCTGGATAACCAGTAATCGTAGCTCCTATACCTTTTAGATTTTCAATATTATTCGGAAGTCCTAACGTCCCTAATTGAGCGCCAATCGGTTCTTCCAAAATTAAAACTGCTAAGTCATAGGTAGTAAGCTCATTTGGAGCAGTATTTCGAAATTCTTTTAAATAACGAACTTCTTTGACTTTTATTTCACCAAATGGATTACTATCTGGAGTAGCCGCAGGCATAATCTCTACTTCAGTCGCTTCTGTTTTAGATTTACGGTCATAAACGACATGAGCTGCTGTAATCAAAACATTGTCTTTAATAAAGGAAGCACTTCCTCTACCTGTACCTATTTCTACTGAATCGGCATTTTTAAATTTGAATGTTGCTTTTACATAAGCTGATGTAGAGTAAGGATATTGTAAAGTATTTTTTACCTTAACTAAATCATTTTTGCCAATAATGACTTCTGACTGATTTGTATAATATTGACCATAAGTCGGTGAAACATCGGGAAGTGAAAAATTATTAGTTCCTGGACTCTCTTGTAATGTTTCACTTACCTCATACTCCTCGCCTGTACTTGAAATAACAGTCAAAGCAGATACTGTCGGTAGCTGACTAGCTAACAAAGTACTAGCAACAATTGAAATACCCAATTTTTTATAAAAGGTTTCTTTCATTATTTTATCCTCCTAAAGCGATAATAACACACAGAGTTACTGATGTCAATAGGTTAAGAATGATAATTCGTTAAGTCTGTTAACTCTGTTTTTACAGACATTTGAAGCATATCTTGACCACCACTTTTAGAATTACGACTTCCTCCATAATAGTCAAAACCATAGACCAAAAAGCCTTGCTTTGCTAACAATTGGATATAATCCTTATACATATCAAATGTATTGTTAAAGCCATGTGAGATGACCACTACTGGTAATTTTTTATTTTTATAGTCTCTAGGTGCAGTGATTTGCCCATACAGGTTTTTATCTTCATAAGCAACATTATATTCCTCGGTGACAATATCTTCTGTCGGAACTAGATGACTCTCTTGAGTTTTAGGTGATTGATTTGTTTCTTGACTAGAAGCAGATGAAATACTTTCTTCAACTTGAATACGAGGAGATATATTCTCTCTATTTTTCCAAAATAAGATTCCTCCTCCTATTACAAGACCAATATCTAAAATGCTTACAATATATCTCATAGATTTTCCTTTTTGTTATTTTTTTAATTTATACTCAATGAAAATCAAAGAGCAAACTAGGAAGCTAGCCACAGGCTGCTCAAAACACTGTTTTGAGGTTGCAGATGGAAGCTGACGTGGTTTGAAGAGATTTTCGAAGAGTATTAATCTGCTAGTATTAAAAGTCTTCATGCCCCACCAAATGGTGCTGAAAGGCATAGACTGCTGCCTGGGTACGGTCGCTGACCTCAAGTTTGGCAAGAATGTTGGACACATGGGTCTTGACCGTCTTGAGAGAGATAAAAAGTTCGTCTGCGATGCGCTGATTTTCGTAGCCCTTGGCGATGAGTTGGAGTACATCTCGCTCACGCGCAGTCAGGTCCTCATGTAGTTCTATGTGATTGCGGTGGTATTCGACCTTCTTGCTGACCTCTTGTTCAATAGCCAGCTCACCAGCAGCCACCTTACGGACAGCATGGAGCAATTCATCTGCACTAGAAGTCTTGAGCATATAGCCTTTGGCACCAGCATTCAAGACAGGCATGATTTTTTCATTGTCCAAGTAAGAAGTCACAATCAAAATCTTGGCTTCAGGCCATTCTTTGAGGATAGCCAAGGTCGCGTCAATCCCATTCATCTCAGGCATGACGATATCCATGACAATGACATCTGGACGCAGTTCCAAGGCCAAGTCAATACCTTGAAACCCGTTTGCCGCCTCACCCACAACTTCTACATCGTCTTGGAGGTCAAAGTAGCTTTTCAAGCCCAATCGGACCATTTCATGGTCATCTACTAGTAAAATTCTCATCTTTACTCCTTTATCATTCCTTATCGAGCAAGGGAATACGGATATCAACTGCCAAACCTTGCTTGGGAGCTGTCAATAACTGAACCGTCCCTGCCATATCTTCAACCCGCTCCTTGATATTGCGGAGTCCATAACTCAGGTCATCTAAACTCCCCAACTGGAAACCAATCCCATTGTCCACCACCTTCAGCTGCAATTCAAAATCCGTCTGATAGAGGTAAACATCCAGACAAGATGCCTGGGCATGACGGAGGGTATTGCTGATTAACTCTTGCAAGATACGGAAGACATGCTCCTCGATTTTCTTAGGCAATTTCGTCACATTTTGCTTGAAACTAACCTTGAGATCACTCTTGTCCTCAAGCTCTTTTAAGAGGATTTGGATTCCCTCAACCAGACTCTTTTGCTCCAGTTCAACTGGTCGCAAATGCAAGAGCAAGACCCGCAAATCCTTCTGGGCAGTTTCTAAAATAGCTGTGACACTCTGCAACTGGATCTGCATCTTTTCTCTATTCAGTTTCAAAGTCTGCTGGCTGACACCTGACAAAATCATGTGAGCCGCAAACAACTCCTGACTGACTGTATCGTGCAAATCCCGAGCAATCCGCTTTCGTTCTTTCTCGATGATTTCCTCTTCCTGAGCAAGACTGTAATTTTCAGCTTTTTGAAGAGCTTCTGTCAAGAGGTTAAGTTTACCTGACAAGGACTTGAAACTGGCATCCAAATCTGGATCTGCAAGCTGAACCACTTCTTGCCCTGCCAACAAACGCTTAAGATTAGTCTGCATTTTTCTTAGAGAAAGCTCTTCAACACCTCTCCAAAACAGGACTAAGAGAAAGGTCATGGACATGCTGAATACCAACAACAAAAAGACAAATTTTTCTATTTTTTCGACATCGTGCAAGAAAATAGACCAGTCAAAGTCAAGCATTTCCAGCAAGCTGTGGGAGAAAAATAAGACAAACAAAATGGAGGTGAGAGCAATCATTACATAGGCTTGTTTTTTCATCCTCTGACCACCTCCACATCGCCAATCATAGTGGTCAAGAAAATCTTGACACTCTTGTTACTCTTGAGATAGTCTCTTGTTTCTTGATGATAGTGTTCATTGCGGAGGGCTCGCTTGGGCTGGTTGAAAAAAGTCAAATCACCATAGAGACAGTTAACGCTAAGACTGACTTCCACATCTACAGGTACAATGATTTTGGTCGTTCCTACCATCTTTCTGAGAATAATGACATTGTCATGATTGGTTAGGATGACCCTCTCCAGATGAATGGTATCCTTACCCATGAGACGAAAGAGATTGATATCATCAAACTGGCAAGTCTGGTAGCTTGAAAAATGATGGAGATTCCCAAACCAACGATTTTTCTCCTTCTTAACCGTTACCACCTCTTCAAAAACCAAATTGGTCTGCTCTTTTTCCTGGTTCATCATCGGATAAAGAAGAAAGAGACTGTATATAACCGCAACAAAAATAGCTAGAATCACAAAAGGATTGAGCATGACGATGAAAAAGAAGAGAATGGTTGCCACCACTAAAAGAAGATTATTGCCCTCTTTACCAGTGTAATAGCGAATCAAAAGCAAAAAGAGGAATAAACTCAGCAGAAAACGCGAAAAATGCTCTGAAACCATCAAAATCAGAGCTCCCGTCAACAGACAGGCTTCGATAAATAAAAAGATTTTAAATTTTCTCATAGGTTGATCCTCTCCCTTCTATTTTATCACAATTCAAAAAAGGCACCTCAGTCTGAAGATGGAAAAAAGGCGGTGGTTACGCCTTTTTCATCTGATCATTTGCTTCTTTTAATTTGCCGTAAAGAAGATAGTCTACGTTTTGCAGGTCTGCTATGGTAGCACAATTAAGAGCACACATGATTAAGCGTAGATCTGCTTCCCAGCCTTGGACAATGCCAATCACTTCTTCGACTGTGTAGCTTTCAACCAATTCCAAAACTGTTCGAGACAGTCCCACAGCCTTGGCACCAAAAACTAAACACTTAATCATATCCAGCGGATTGCGAACGCCACCACTGACCAAGAGTTGAACCTTGTCTTTCCAGTCTTGGGCATTGAGAAGGGCCTGCATGGTGGACTGGCCCCATTGATTGAGATAATCACGCTGGCCACTGCGACGGTTTTCGATATAGGCAAAGCTGGTGCCACCACGACCTGACAGGTCAAAGGTTCGAACGCCCAATTCATAGGCTCTCTCGATGGTCTTGGCATCCATTCCAAAGCCCACTTCCTTGAGAACAATAGGGACGGGGATTTGCTTGCTATAATCTGCTAGATGCGATTGCCAGCTTCGAAACTTTCTTTCTC
The DNA here is from genome assembly GCA_963541545.1 of uncultured bacterium. Taxonomy (GTDB): domain Bacteria; phylum Bacillota; class Bacilli; order Lactobacillales; family Streptococcaceae; genus Streptococcus. Next base: position 6,959 of record CAUTUU010000034.1, read on the forward strand.
CCTCAGGCATAAGCAATTCCTGCATGACATTGACATGCACTTGCAGGAGAAGAGGATTCATCTCTTCTACAGTCTGAAGTCCTAACTCAACAGGCTTGTCCAATCCAATATTGGTTCCAAGAAGGAGGTTTGGATGGCTAGACTTGACAGAAAAAGAGTCATCTGCTGGATCCTTGAGGGCTGCGCTATAAGACCCCGTTACAAACAAAATCCCACAGGCCTCCGCCACCTGAGCTAGCTTTTGATTGATTTCTCTGCCCTTATCACTTCCACCTGTCATGGCATTGATATAAAAAGGAAAATCCCACTTTCGACCTGCAAACTCTGTAGACAAATCAATCTCATCCAGGTCGTAAAGAGGCAAGGAAGAATGAATCAACTCCACCTCATCAAAGCTATTATAGGAACTTTTCTGTTCAAGGGCATAGCGGATGTGCTCGTCCTTACGATTTGTCGTCATGTCCTATCCTTTCTTGGTATAAGAGCTCAATCCCCAGATTGGCCCAACAATTTTTTAAGGTTTCAGTTGATTGCACATCAAAACTCAAGGCAATCCCACAGTCACCACCACCCGCACCGCTACTCTTGGCAACAGCTTGCAAATCTTGGATGGCTTCTTTCAGTTGTCTGAGCGAAGGCGTGTAGATATCTGTGCTCAAACTTTCTAAGAGATTGCTTGCCACTTCTACTTGCTTGATAACTTTTTCGGCTTTTGCTTGCTCCAAAGCAGCTACCAAAGCAGCTACCGTTTGTTTTGAGGAACTTAAAAAATTCTGATTGATATTTTGCTTGATTTGCTGGACCATGTTACTAGACACAGCTACTTCCTTGGTCCATCCCACTAGAAAATCACATTCTAAAGTTGGTTTCACTTGCGAAATTGAAAAGCCCCAATCACGCTCTAAAACTGTCGACAAATTTTCTTCTTCCAACCAAGCAGCCACCTGCTGGCGATCAAAAGACTGGTAGAGAATCAAATCTTCTGCCACAATACAGGCGAGGTCTCCCATGGAACCATTGTCTCCGCGCTTGAGCAAGACAGCGCTAGCCAGCTTGAATAAGAGCTCCTGATCAACCGAAAGATTATATAGAGCTAGCAGAGCCTTGATGACCAAGACAACGACGCTACCGCTAGAACCGAGACCAAACTTTTTCCCTTCTCGTTCCATTTTTCCACGAATTTCTAGAGAAAAAGGTCGCAAGGTCTGCCCACGATAAACGAGAAAATCTTCCACTAAAGCAATCGTTTCTTGAATCAAGCTGTAGTCAGGATTTGGCGTCAAATCCACTGCGAAATCAAACATATCTGAGTAGATACGGTAACTATCAGAAAAAGCAATCTCGCCCTTCATATAGATAGGAATGGCCTTTATCAAGGCCAACTGCCCTGGCTCTAAAATAGCATATTCACCTGCCCAATAGAGCTTTCCGCAAGTTTTAACAGCAATCATCTTGGCTCAAATCCTTTGTTTTTGACACAATCAAGCGATAACGTTGACCGAAGATTTCTGATAAATGTTCCAAGTCTTTCTCTTGACAGAGGACTTTGACATTGGGACCAGCATCCATAGTAAAGTAGCAGGATTCTCCTTGCTCACGAAGCTGGCGGACAAAGTCCATGGCTTCATAGCTTGCATCGGTCAGATAAGAAAAGGCTGGGGATGCTGTTTTGGTCGTAGCGTGCATCGCAAGAGCATTTTTCTCCGTTAACTCCCCAACCTTGGCAAAGTCATTTTCCTTGAGGTAAACCAGCATATCCTGATAATCCTTCTCAGACTGACGAACCCATTCATCAAAGGTCGTCGAGGTCTCCACACAAAGTTTCATCCCGTCACGGCTAGAGATTGGTTTTTTCTTATCCTCTAGCACCAACATAATCATAGCTAGTTTCAAGTCTGTCTCTACAGGGTAAATCTCTCCACTATCCTTATCCCAGGCACCTAGTGGTCCATAGAAACTCCGAGAAGAAGAGCCTGAGGCAAATTTAGCCTCCTGCGCCAACTGACTTCTATCCAATCCAAGCTGAAAATAAGCATTGCAAGCCTTAACCAAGGCGGACAAACCACTAGAACTTGAGGACAGGCCCGCTGCAGTAGGCATATTATTTTGAGTATCAATACGGACAAAACCTTCCCCAGCTGGACGGTAGCGGTCAATAATCTTACTCATTTTTGCGTGCTCTGCCTCATTTTGTAGCTGACCATTGATATAAAAGGCATCAGCAATCGCATCCGTCGGTAGAGGCGACAAAGTCGTCTCCGTGTACATATTTTCCAAAGTCAGAGAGATGCTGCTAGTAGCAGGCACCATCTCTTTTTCTTTTTTCTTTCCCCAATATTTGATAATAGCAATATTTGCGTAAGAACGTACTGTTACAGGTTCTCGATCCATGTCTGTACAGCTCCTTTCTCTTCTAATCTTTCTGCTAATTCTTGAGCTTGAGTCAAATCGGTTGCCAAGGCTATGATACAACCTCCAAGCCCACCACCGCTCATCTTGGCACCCAGAGAACCATGGTTCAGAGCCGTTTCTACCAAAGAATCTGCCTCAAGGCTACTAACCCCAATTTCTTTTAAATGTAAATGTGCTTGACTGAGGATTTGACCCAGCCCTTCAGCATCTTTTTGTGAAATTGCATCTTCTGCTTGCTGGGTTAATTCTCCCAAGGCATGCAAAAACGGTAGGGCATCCTTGCCCTTACTTTGAACCACTTGAATAGCTTCACGGGTATGACCATAAACGCCCGTGTCGGCAATCACCAAATAGGCGGATAAGTTCATCTCAAGCTCTGTAAATCCTACGTTCTTGATAAAGCGAATAGGCTGGCCACTGAGACAGGTCTTGGCATCCAAACCACTAGGATTCATATGGGCAATCATCTCAGCCCGATTGACCAAGATTTCTAGTACATCATGAGGCAGATCAGCCTCATAGTAGTCAAATACCGCACGAATAGCCGCTATGCTGATAGCCGCTGACGAACCCATTCCCCGTTTTTCAGGAATAGCTGAGTCAATCTCACAGCGAATGCAAGCTTCTTTGATATCCAAATACTCCAGCGAAGCATACACCGCCATGGACAAGGTATCCTCCTCATAAAGGCACCAAGGACTCGCTGCAGGAACTACCTTACAAGTCACCTCCACCTCCAAAAGAGGCAAGGAAATGGCAGGATAACCGTAAACGACCGCATGCTCCCCTATTAAAATAATCTTACTATGTGCCTGACCGACACCAACTTTTTTTGTCATATTTTCCTTTTGCTAGACGAAAAAACGTCTTATTTGTTCATACCAGTATTTATTCTTTCCTATCTATTTTATTATATTTTCAAAAAAAAAGCGATTGTTTCCATTCACAATCGCTTCTTTCATTATTGAACCCATTCGCCATTATAGTTGACGTAGTAGCCATCTACAGTGGTATTCACTGCCAAAGCACCTGAGCTATAAGCATAGTACCATTTGCCATTGACCTGGAACCAACCTGTCTTCATATCACCATTTTTATTATCTAAGTAATACCAAGTTGAACCATTTTGATACCAACCAGTTGTCATAGCTCCTGATGAACGGAGATAGTACCACTTGTTACCAAGATATTGCCAGCCCGTTTTCATATCACCATTTTCAGCATCTAGATAATACCAAGTTGAACCATTTTGATACCAACCAGTTGCCATAGCTCCTGATGAACGAAGGTAGTACCAACGGTTACCAACATATACCCAACCTGTCTTCATATCACCATTTTTATTATCTAAATAATACCAAGTTGATCCATCTTGATACCAACCAGTTGCCATAGCTCCTGATGAACGAAGGTAGTACCAACGGTTACCTAGATATTGCCAGCCTGTTCGCATAATGCCAGTTGCTGGATCTAAATAGTACCAAGTAGAAGCATCTTGAATCCAACCAGCAAGTTTCTCACCACCAAGATTCTTATTCCCAGAATTTCCTGTTTTTGCTAGGTAATACCAGTTAGATTGATCATAAAGCCAACCTGTCTTTAAAGAATGATCTTGATCAAAGTAGTAGTATGCTAATTTAAGAAATTCGGGACCTTCCCAGCCTTCACCATGTTTTTTCCCAACGGTTAAGGAATCTTTTAGCTCTAATTTTTGCCAACCAACAAACTCTTGTAGCACTCCATTTTCGTCAAAGTAGTACCATTCTGGCATTGGGGAACCTTCTAATCTTATGCCATTAGGGTAAGGACCAATTGTATATCCTTTAACTGGCATTGGAATGTACTGCCAACCAACAACCATTTCGCCATTATAATCAAAATAATAGGTCTTGCCATCAATCACTCGCCAGTCCGTTTCTTTGATGTCCCCCTTCTTGTAGTAGGTTCTACCATTTTCTTGGACAAACTGCCATCCTTCAGAATCATCTGCACATACTACATTTGTAGCTAGAAAACCGAAGAAAAAGACTGTTAATCCAACTTGCATCATTTTTTTCAAAAGTTTCATGTATATACCCTCCAATATTAAATCCACTCACCAGATGAGGCGAAATTATAAACTTTCCCATCGATAGTTTGGCTACATGTAACCATTGCTCCAGAGGAATTGAGATAATACCAGTTTTCTCCTACTTTTATCCTCCTAAAAAACTTATAACACATTTCTTCGTTCCTGTCAATACCAAAAAAAATCCCTTTCTCCATTTGAAAAAAGCAGTTACAAAACTGCAACTGCTTTTCTATTCTTGCATGGTGTAACCGACACCACGAACGGTTTTAATGTAGCTTTTTTGACCTTTTACATCAAGCTTGCTACGTAGATAACGGATATAGACATCCACGATATTGGTCTCTGTCGCACTTTCATACTTCCAGACACTTTCCAACAACTGCTCACGAGTCAGAACTTTCTTGCTTCCCATAAGAGTAGCCAAGAGGTCATACTCACGACGAGTCAAAGCAATCATCTCCTCGCCACGATAAACGGTATGATGTTCTACATCCATACGCAGATTGCGGTAAGACGTTGGAACCTTCATCTGACTACAGTGTTGATCGATGAAGTCCCGACCTCGGAAAATCGCTGAAATACGAGCTACCAGATTCTCAATAATAACTGGCTTATAGATGTAAGAAACGGCAAAGCGTTGGATTGTCTCAATCTGATCTTGCAATTCTTCGCGATGGTCCAAGACCATGATCACGGAGGCTGGCTTAGTCCGACTCAGCTTATCTGCAAAATCCTGGGCTGTCATATCCCCTAGATGAGCATTCAGTAAAATCAAGTCATAGTCTGTCTGAAGAGCCATGGAGAGGGCTTTTTGCCCCTCCTCAACCTGATCAACTCGGTATTGCTCTTTTTGGAGTTCCAAACTTAAAAAATGAGCTAGATTTCGTTCTTTCTCAAGTAATAAAATCCGTTTCCCCATGGCAGACCTACTTATTTTTCGTCATACCAAGAGTAGTGGAATGTTCCTTCTTTGTCTTTACGTTGGTAAGTGTGAGCACCAAAGTAGTCACGTTGCGCTTGGATCAAGTTAGCTGGAAGATCAGCTGAACGGTAGCTATCATAGTAAGTAATAGCTGCTGAGAAAGTTGGCACTGGTACACCAGCTTGAACAGCAAGAGCTACGATATCACGCACTGCTTGTTGGTACTTAGCAGTAACATCCAAGAAGTACTCATCCAAAAGAAGGTTAGCAAGGTCTGCATCACGGTTGTAAGCATCTGTAATCTTTTGCAAGAAACGAGAACGGATGATACAGCCATCACGCCAGATAGAGGCGATGTCTGCAAATGGCAAGTTCCAGTTGTTTTCTTTAGAAGCTACACGCAATTGAGCAAAACCTTGTGCGTATGAAATGATTTTTGAGAAGTAAAGGGCTTGACGGATTTTTTCAATCAACTCAGCCTTGTCTCCTTCAAATTTGAAGGTAGCTGGTTTTGGAAGAACCTTGCTAGCATGTACACGTTCTTCTTTGTAAGTTGAAATGTAACGTGCAAATACTGACTCAGTGATGAGTGACAATGGCACACCAAGGTCAAGAGATGATTGGCTAGTCCATTTACCAGTTCCCTTGTTACCTGCGGCATCAAGGATGTAGTCTACGATTGGTCCATCTTGACCTTCATCGTCTTTACGGCTCAAGATATCAGCTGTGATTTCGATCAAGTAGCTGTCCAATTCACCCTTGTTCCACTCAGTAAAGATTTCAGCCATATCTTCTGCAGAAAGGCCTAGCAAGTGTTGCATCAAGTCATAGCTTTCTGCGATCAATTGCATATCACCGTACTCGATACCGTTGTGAACCATTTTCACATAGTGACCAGCTCCATCAGGACCGATGTAAGTCACACATGGTTTGCCATCTTCTGGTGCTTTAGCTGAGATTTCTTCAAGAACATCCGCAACCAATTCGTAGGCTTCTTTTTGTCCACCAGGCATGATAGAAGGACCTTCAAGGGCACCTTTTTCACCACCAGAAACCCCAGTACCGATAAAGTTGATACCTGAGTTTGCCAATTCTTCATTACGACGGATGGTATCTTTGTAGAAAGTGTTTCCTCCGTCAATCAAGATATCACCCTTGTCAAGGTGTGGAAGAAGGGCTTGGATAGTCGCATCTGTACCAGGTCCAGCTTGAACCATCAACATGATACGACGAGGTTTTTCGATTGAGTTTACAAAACTTTCAACGTCATAGCTTGGTACAAAGTTCTTTTCAGGATGGCAAGCAATTACATCTTCAGTTTTTTCTTTACTACGGTTGTAAATAGCAACTGTGTAACCACGAGATTCAATATTAAGGGCAAGGTTACGACCCATTACGGCCATACCAACGACACCAAAGTTAGCTTTTGTCATTTGACACTCCTCTTGTTTAATTTGTTTTATTTTATCATTTTTACTTTTGAAAAGAAAGAATTTTGTAACGACTACTTAGTAGTCCAAGTCGTCCGCATGTCCAGAACCATTTCCAACAAAGTATCCTGTCTTACAGTTAAGGGTAAAGAGATAGGTTCCATCTGGCTTGTAGAGGTTGTAATAACCATTACCATTAACGATATTGACACGTTCAAGGATGTATTGGTTACCAGTGATGTAACCACGTGAACGTGAAGTCGCTAGAATTTGTTCCAAGACACCATCCGCAAAATCCCAGGCAGAGTTATTACTGTCATCAATAGCAGACTGATTATAAGAAACACGACTGGCACTTCTTTGAACAGCAACTCCCGCACTTGATACGCCCATATTGACTTCACCACGAGAACTTCTAGTCTCATTTGAACTACTTGGGCTTGTCTCACTAGCAGTATTTGAGCTGGCTTGACTAGAGTTTGAACTGCTAGTTTGACTTGAACTTGAGCTGGAAGCACTTGTTTGCTGGCTCTTACCAAGGCTAACTGCCTTATCTAGCAATTTATCTAACTCCGTATTGCCAGTTTTAATATCTGTAAATTTAGCATCAGATTTAGCTTTTGCATTGGTATCCAAAACACCATCCACAATAGCTGGTTTTTCAAATTGTGCATTGACATCTTGAATGGCTTTGATTTGCGTTGCTAGGCTATCATACTTAGATTTAGCAAGAGTATGTTCACGACTACCTTCCAGCTTATCAAGCAGGGTCTTCAGTTGGCTCAACTTATCAAACTGGCTATTTTTCAAAGCCGTTTTATTGCTATCTGTATAGAAGGCATCATATAAAGTATTAAATTCTTCCACTTCTGCCTGCGAGTTTGTGGTTGATTGAGAAGTCTGAATTTCCTTGGTCGAACGAGCCACTTGACGATAGACATAATAACCAGTTCCAAGGATAAGAACCGCTAAGGTTGCTAGAATCCCGTAAATCAACCATTTCTTCTTACTTTCTCCATCTTCACTATCCGTAACTCGAGAAAGTCTTGGGACTTCTTCCTCTCCAAATAATTGTACTTCTTCTGTCCCAAATTCTTCGACAAGAGGAGCTTCTGGTTCGCGTGTAAATTCTACATCATCAAACTGACTCAATTCATCGTCAGGAGCTGGGGAAGTTACTCCTGTTTCCTCACGAAGCTCTTGAAGTAAATTATCCAGAGTCTGAGTCTCCTCTACCTCTTCTTTTTCAACTAATTCATCTTTGCTAAACTGACGCGTTTCAAACTTATCTGCCTCAATTTCATCTTTATGTTGCTTCACATACTTGTCTAAGATAGAATCTCCAGGCAATACACCTGCTTCCACCTCTTCATTTTTTCGCATAGCTTGTCCAACCGTTAGCTCTTTGGCATCATCAAAATCAAATTGCGGTTCTTGATCTTCATTTTTATGACGATTCCGTCTTTCCTTAGTCATGAGTTTACCTTCCTACTTTACTTCTTGGCGTTTGACACGCTGCCCAAAATATTGATACAGATCCACTTTCAAGGTTCCGTTGTATAACTTACGCTTCTTGTCTGCTTGGCTACCATACTTGCTTTCAAAAGCTTCATCACTAGTTAGGATAAACTTACTCCAAGTCTTGAGAGGTTCAAAAACCTCACCCATCTCAGCATAAAGCTTGGTCACCCCTGCATCATCTGATAAACGTTCTCCATAAGGCGGGTTAGAGATGATCACTCCATTGATTTTATCGGAACGTAAATCCTGCACACGCATCTGCTTAAAAGTAATGTCTCCTGCAACACCTGCTGCCTGAGCATTGGCCTTGGCAATTTCCACCATGCGAGCATCAATATCACAGCCCATGATATCCAGTTCAAGCTCACGGTCTACTTTTTTAGCCGCTTCTGTGCGCACTTCCTGAATCAGTCTATCGCTAATCCAGTTCCATTCCTCAAATGCAAAAGAGCGACGAAGACCAGGCGCCATCTTTCGAGCAATCATAACCGCCTCGATACAAAAAGTTCCTGAACCACAGGTTGGATCAATCAAAGGCTTGTCTGGATACCAGTTAGAAAGTTGTAAAATAGCTGCTGCCATATTTTCCTTAATCGGAGCCCCACCTTTTTCAGTACGATATCCTCGTTTAAAGAGACTGGAGCCTGTCGTATCAATCATGACAGTTGCTACGTCTTTAAGAATAGAGACCTCAATCTTAAACTCTGGACCATTCTCCATCAAAGGAACACCTTCTGGGCGAGCATAGTGTTTCTGCAATTTCTTGACAACAGCTTTCTTAGAAATAGACTGCACACTTGGTTCATTGTGAAGCTTGGACTTAACACACTTGGCTTTTGAAATCGGGAATCGAGCTCCAAGTGGTAAATAATTTTCCCAATCTAAAGCGAAAACTCCCTGAAACAGCTCCTCAAAAGTCTTAGCTGGGAAAGTTCCTACGATAATTTTGATACGATCTGCTGCTCGAAGCCAAAGGTTAGTTTCGATAATGGCTCTTGCGTCTCCTTGAAAACGAACACGACCGTTTTCAACCTGACAATCATAGCCCAACTCTCTCACTTCCCTTCCCACAACAGCTTCAAGACCCGCTGCAGCAGTCGCGATTAAATTAAATTCTTTTTTCATGTTATAGTCTTATAAGACCTTTCTATATGTCCACTTTAAAAAATGAGGTTGAGAAAATTTCTCAGCCCCAACCTATATGCAATTTTCTATAAGCCATGTTTTGTTCCAGAAGTGACTAGGACCACTTCCTTCGATAATCATCTGTCTACCACTAACAGCCTAGAGCTGATAGCAGTCAGAGTACTACGTTCGTTTCCGTGCACTCCATGCCCCGACCAAAATTTGGGTTGCTAGCTTGAGGGGTTTACCGCGTTCCACTCTCTCCGTTTCCAGAAAGACTCCGTCACTGTGGCACTTTCAAGCCTACTCTGACCTATCCAAAGACTTAGCCATTTCAACTGCCGTAACGATTTCTCGTCCCTAGGCTTATGGTTTCGCCTAGCACAAACACTACAGGCATCACAGCCTGTGCTAGCATGGACTTTCCTCATGAAAAGAAATTCTCTTCACGCGATTATCCAAAAATTGCACTTTTCAAATAAGCTCTTATAAATCAGAGTTATCCAAAATTTGTTTACCAAATACTTCTTTTTCGAGACGATTCAAGCGTTTCAAAATATCAAAATTCGTCATAGAACTTGTAGTCGCTGCTTCAATAGGCTCTGCTTGAACTGGTGAAGGTTTCGGTTTACGAGCTAATTCTTCCTTCAACTCTGCAATTTCTTGACGGAGAGACTTGACTAGGGCAGCATATGTTTCATAGTCCTTGATGACATCGTCCAAAAATTCATCAACTTCAACCTTACTATACCCACGAACTTCACGTCCAAACTCTTGTTCAAAAATATCTTTTGCTGAAAAAATAATACTTGCCATCTCTCTCTCCATTCTCGATTTCTAATAGTATTATTATATAAAAAAAGGCAAACAAAAATCAAGGTCAAAGGCTTACTTTTCAGAAAAATTTTCTGCTAGCTCATTTAAGTCTTCAAAGGTTAGCCTTTTTATACGATAGCCTTCCTGATTTGTCATCAGCTTGTCCATAAATTTTAATTTGGTCTCATTTTCTGGGTCATAGAAAAAATAGGCTAAATCAGTATTTTCCAGTAAAAATCGTTGGTAATCACGCAGTTGCCCCACATGTTCATATTTAGGATAGGCATATTTAACGAAATCTACCTGTTTAAATTGGCTAAGTTTAAGCTGATTCGCTTCATTCCAATTTTCGCCGTGCGTTTCAAAATCAAAAATAGTTGCTAGGCTGAAATCATATTCCTCTTTCATTTCATTTGCAACATCAAGAACCCATGACTCAAATCCCAAGTTCCCAGTAAAGACCAGCCATTTAAGCCCCTCTTCTGCTAAATTTTCTAAATCCCTTCGAATCGCTGTCTTTATAATTTTTAACCTGATATCTTTTTCGTTAAAGAGACCCAAATCAAAGCTAGAATAGCCCATAATCAAAGCTGTGGTCATTTTTACACCTTTCTTCATATTTTTATGGTATAATAGAGTGATGTTATTGTACCAATAAGGAGAAATATGGTCAACTATCCTCATAAAATTTCATCAAAAAAAAGTCAAACATCCATTTCTCAACCAAAAAATTTCGCAAATCGAGGAATGACTTTTGAAAAGATGATTAACGCTACCAACGACTACTATCTGATGCATGGCATGGCAGTTATCCATAAAAAGCCGACACCTGTTCAGATCGTTCGAGTAGACTATCCTCAACGTAGTCGAGCCAAAATTGTAGAGGCCTATTTTAGACAAGCTTCCACAACAGATTACTCTGGCGTGTATAGAGGACATTACATTGACTTTGAAGCCAAGGAAACACGACAAAAAAATGCTATTCCACTAAAGAACTTCCATCTTCATCAGATTCAACATATGGAACAAGTTCTAGAACAGCAGGGCATTTGCTTCGTACTACTTCATTTTTCTTCTCGACAAGAAACTTATTTGTTGCCGGCACTTGATTTGATTCGCTTTTATCATCAAGATAAGGGCCAAAAATCAATGCCACTTGGATATATTCAAGAATACGGATATTTAATAAAGCAAGGAGCTTTCCCTCAAATTCCCTATCTCGATATTATCAAAGAACGTTTACTAGGTGGTAAAACAAGATGAATAAACAAACTATTCTGCGATTCTTAAAGTATATTGGAATTACATTTCTTACCTTATTTATCGCATTATTTCTATTAGGTGGAGGTGTCTTCCTCTACTTTGTTAGCAAGGCTCCAGCCTTATCTGAAAGTAAATTAGTTGCGACAACCTCTAGCAAGATTTATGACAACAAAAACGAACTGATTGCTGACCTTGGATCTGAACGTCGCGTAAATGCCCAAGCAAATGAAATTCCTACTGACTTGGTCAAGGCCATCGTGTCTATCGAAGACCACCGTTTCTTTGATCATAGAGGTGTTGATACCATTCGTATCATGGGGGCGGCATTGAGAAACCTCCAAGGGAAAGGAGGGCTCCAAGGGGCTTCAACCTTGACTCAGCAATTGATTAAATTAACTTATTTCTCTACTTCAACTGCCGATCAAACCTTGTCACGTAAAGCCCAAGAAGCTTGGCTAGCCGTTCAATTAGAGCAAAAAGCAACCAAGCAAGAAATCCTGACCTACTACATCAACAAAGTCTACATGTCTAACGGTAACTATGGAATGCAAACCGCAGCCGAAAATTACTATGGAAAAGACTTGAAGGATTTAAGCTTGCCACAGTTAGCACTCCTAGCCGGAATGCCTCAAGCACCAAACCAATATGATCCATATTCCCATCCAGAAGCTGCTCTAGAGCGTCGTAACTTGGTACTTTCAGAAATGAAGGGACAGAAGTATATCAGTGCAGAAGATTACGAAAAAGCTATTAATACGCCTATCACTGACGGTCTTCAAAGCTTGAAGTCAGCCAATAGTTACCCAGCCTATATGGACAACTACCTCAAAGAAGTAATCGACCAAGTCGAACAAGAAACGGGCTACAACCTTCTTACCACAGGTATGGAAGTCTATACTAATGTCGACAAAAATGTTCAACAGAGACTTTGGGATGTTTATAACACAGATGAATACGTTGCTTATCCAGATGATGAACTCCAAGTAGCTTCCACTATCGTGGATGTAACAAATGGTAAAGTCATTGCTCAGTTAGGGGCACGTCACCAATCAAGTAATGTATCTTTCGGAATCAACCAAGCCGTTGAAACCAATCGTGACTGGGGTTCTTCTATGAAACCAATCACTGACTATGCTCCCGCTTTAGAATATGGAGTCTATGACTCTACTGCGTCTATTGTACATGATGTTCCTTATAACTATCCTGGAACTGATACTCCAGTCTACAACTGGGATCATGGCTACTTTGGAAACATTACAATCCAGTATGCTCTTCAACAATCACGAAATGTCACAGCCGTTGAGACTTTGAATAAGGTCGGTCTAGATAGAGCTAAAACCTTTCTTAATGGTCTTGGTATCGACTATCCAAGTATGTATTACGCAAACGCCATTTCAAGTAACACAACTGAATCCAACAAACAGTACGGTGCAAGTAGTGAAAAAATGGCTGCTGCCTACGCTGCTTTTGCTAATGGTGGTATTTACCACAAGCCAATGTACATCAATAAAATCGTCTTTAGTGACGGTAGTGAGAAAGAATTTTCTGATGCCGGCACACGAGCTATGAAAGAAACTACTGCCTATATGATGACTGAAATGATGAAAACAGTCCTAGTATACGGTACCGGACGTGGAGCCTACCTACCATGGCTTCCACAAGCTGGAAAAACTGGTACTTCTAACTATACTGACGACGAAATTGAAAAGCATATCAAGAACACTGGCTACGTAGCTCCAGATGAAATGTTTGTAGGTTATACTCGTAAATATTCAATGGCTGTTTGGACAGGATACTCAAATCGTCTAACTCCAATCATTGGGGACGGCTTCTATGTTGCAGCTAAGGTTTATCGCTCAATGATAAGCTATCTATCAGAAGATGACCACCCTGGAGATTGGACAATGCCAGAGGGCTTATATAGAAGTGGAGAATTTGTCTTCCAAAATGGAGCAAGAAATAGTTGGAATACTCCAGCCACACAACAAACACAAACAGTAGAGAATTCCTCTACAACAACTGAAAGTTCTACTACACAAACAAGTACGACAGTTGGTCAACAACCCAATAATGCTCCAGCAACTAATCCTAATGAAGGACAAGCTGGGCAGACTGTCCAACCAGTACAACCAACACCACAAAATCCACAGGTTCAACAGCAACCACAACAGTAAAAAGAAAATCCTGAGTTCACAGTTCAGCTCAGGATTTTTTCTATAATAAAATATATTTCGCAATATTGAAAATATAGTGGATTGAAACTAAAATACTACACTACAGCTACTAAAACATTTTTAGAAATTAATTTAACTTTCCTAATCGATTTGTTCACATCTTATTTCAAGCCACTATAAATTTTCTATAAACCAAAAGAAGTTAGCTAAAAACTAACTTCTTCTTTTATTTATTTCACATGTTTTGCAAGTTCTTCTTGTGCTTTTTTATTGGATTCTTCTTTTTCTTTCATCCATTTCTCTTGAGCTTTTTGGTATTCATCTGCAGTAACTGTCTTGTCTTGAATTTCCAAGTATTTGTATAGGAGCGGATCGCTTGTCCCCTTGTTACCTGCGAAAGCGAAAGGTAAAGTAAATGGTACCATCTTAGACAAGATTGGACGCCCTGTACGAGATGTCGTTGGAATGACTAGGGCACTATCTGTCAACCAAGCTTGAGCTTCGGCATATTTGTTATAACGTTTTGTAACATCTGTAGTTTCTTCCCCTGCTTCATTGACCATTTTATCATAATCATTGAGACCAACCTTCTTAGCCGCCTCATTATCTTTTCCTGAATCAAATCCTAGGTAGGTTCTTGTATTTTCTCCTACAGAAGGCTTGATGATATCAAGATAAGTTGAGGGATCTGAGAAGTCTGGTCCCCATCCAACGTTATCTGAAAGATCCCAATCCTCACCAGCAGCAGTTTGTGCAAATAAAGTTACATTAAGCACTTCATCTTTTTGCAATTGTTGGATATCAATAATGACATTATCAGTTCCTAAAGTTGCTTCCAAGGATTGTTTCATAGATTGGACGCGCTGAACTTTTGTAGTTGCTGTTTGGTCAACAGGCATATCTAGGTGAATTGGGAATTGTACTCCCTCAGCTTGTAGGGCTGATTTGGCTTTAGCAAATTCTGCCTTGGCTTTTTCTGGATTGTAAAGACCATCTTGTGCATCGGCAAGGTTCACATCCTTCCATTCATCCCCGTAAGTCACCAATTTTTCTTTGACCATATCACCAAAGTTTTTACCATCTGCTTGAACAAATGTTGGTGGAACAAAGATATTACGTAAGATTTTGCTTGCTCCAGTTTGTCCATTCAGCTGAGAGGCATAGGCTGTACGGTCAAATCCAAAGGCAATAGCCTGACGGAAATCCTTGTTTAAGAGAGCCTTTTTAGTAGATGTCTTTTGTTCTTCGCTAGTCTTAGAAGTATATTTATAGGACTGACG